>NZ_JBMKJN010000009.1:0-194059 GCF_049236805.1 Enterobacter cloacae complex sp. XAL002 | reverse complement strand
ACTTTATTGCTTCTGCATAAAAAAATTACTGGGGATCCCTCAGCCCACAGGGAGAGGGAACAAACCCTAAAAACGGCAACGAAGTTGCCGTTTTGCTTTTATTTTGCCATCGCCTTCTCGTTCTTCGCGCGCAGCTTCTTCGCCCGACTCTCCAGCACCAGATAACAGACCGTTGCCAGCGCCAGCGGCAGGAAGTAGTAGATCATGCGGTACGCGAGCAGGGCAGCGATAATCGTCCCGTGAGACACATGCTCCCCCGCAAGCAGCGCGATAAACACCGCTTCCAGTACGCCGATCCCCGCTGGAATATGCACAATCACCCCGGCAATACTGCTTACCAGCAGCACGCCCAGCACGAAGAAGTAATTCACATCTTCGCCAATCAGCAGCCAGATAATGGCCCCCATCGCCATCCAGTTGGCGCTGGAAACCACCATTTGCAGGACGGCAAACTTCCATGACGGCAGCACCAGCTTCTGCCCTTTAATGGTCATATGACGACGTTTGGCAAAGGCGCAGGCCCAAAGGTAGGCGGCGATGATCAGCAGCAGTACGATGCCCAGAATGCGCAGGGTGGCCTCATCGATGTACCAGTGCGCAGGCAGCTGCACCACGCCAATGGTGAAAATCACCCCGCCGAGCAGGATATACCCCAGCCAGTTGGTGGTGATACTCAGCGAGAAAATACGCGTGATGGTGCCGCCCGGTAAGCCAAGGCGGGAGTACAGGCGATAGCGCATGCCAATCCCGCCCACCCAGGTGCTCAGCGTCAGGTTAAAGGCGTAGCAGATGAATGACACCAGCATAACCTGCCGTTTGGCAAGCTTATGCCCGCAGTAGGCGCGTCCCAACAGGTCATAGCAGCCGTACATCAGGTAGCTCACAATCACCAGGCCAACCGCCCCCAGCAGGACTGTCCGGTTGTAGTTGCGAATAACCTTCCACACCTCTTCCCAGTCCACCTTTTGGGCATACACCACCAGCAGGACCGCGACGGCAATGAAGAACAGCCAGGTCAGGATTTTTTTCGCCAGCCGCCAGCGAGGATGAGATTTCGACATCAGGTTTTCCCTCCATCTTCCGCCTCTACGCGGTCCTGGGTTTCCATTTCGGGTTGCACTGGCGGATCCACCAGCGCCAGTTTCGGCGTATGCGCGGGCAGCCAGCCCACCATGGCCGGGAAGTGGCGCAGGAAGTGGAACACCACCACACCGATGCCAACGTTCCACCAGCTGCGTTTCGGCACCATGGACTCATCCACACGCACGCAGTCTTTATTGATCAGACCCTGAAGGTTATCGCGCAGGGTCTGATTAAACTGGCGATCGTGGATGATCAGGTTCGCTTCCAGATTGAGCGATAAGCTCAGCGGATCGAGGTTGCTTGAGCCAACGGTCGCCCAGTGGTCATCCATCACGGCCACTTTGCCGTGCAGCGGGCGGCGGCGATATTCATAGATTTGCACGCCGCTTTTGACCAGATAGCGATAGAGCAGACGCGCGCCCACCTTCACAATCGGCATATCGGGCTCACCCTGGACGATGAGCTTCACGCTCACGCCGCGTCGGGCCGCGTTGCGCATGGCGTGCAAAATCCGGTAACCGGGGAAGAAATAGGCGTTGGCGATAATCACCTCGCGCTTCGCGTTCGCCAGCATCTTCAGGTAGTGACGTTCGATATCGTCCCGGTGCTCCTCGTTATCCCGCCAGACGAACAGCGCCTGCGCCTCGCCGGGCTTGCGGTTCTCTTCCGGGCGATGGCGGCGTCGCCACCAGCGGCGTGCGGCCTCTTTGCCGGGTAAGTTTTCCAGCACGAACAGCTGGATGTCCTGAACCACCGGCCCTTCGATACGGATCGCGTAGTCCTGTTTCGCTTCGGGACCATAATCCGACATATGCTCGGCGGAGTAGTTAATGCCGCCAACGAAGGCCACCGTTTCGTCCACCACCACAATTTTGCGGTGCATTCGGCGGAACAGGTTGGTGCGCATCCCGAACAGACGCGGGCCGGGATCGTAATAGCGGAATACCACCCCTGCGGCGGTGAGCTCGTTAACAAATTCGTCGCTGAGATCCGGCGAACCATATCCGTCGAGCAGGACCTCGATTTTTATACCGCGACGAGCGGCTTGCAGCAGCGCGCTGTGCAACTGCCTGCCCACGTCGTCTTCAAACCAGATAAACGTTTCCAGAAAGACTTTCTGCTGTGCGTGGCTAATCGCCTCAAAGACTGCCGGATAAAAGTTATCGCCATTTTCCAGCAGCGTAATACGGTTACCTTCCTGCCATGTGCATTTCATAAGTGGATCTCCGCGCTGAGTGGGGCATGGTCGGAGAGATGTCGCCAGTTGAGTAAAGCCAGCGCCGTCGGGCTGCTGGCGTGGGCATTTTTTACGTAGATGCGGTCAAGGCGCAGCAGGGGGAAGCGCACCGGAAACGTCCGCGCGGGACGACCGCGTGAGCGGGTAAAAATCTCCTCCAGCCCCGCATTCACCTTCAGAGGATGGTTGGCCCGCTGTCGCCAGTCGTTAAAATCACCGGCCACTACCACGGGCTCGCCCTCCGGCAGCGCATTGGTCCAGTCTGCCAGCATCTGTAGCTGAGCCTGACGGTGGGCCTCACGCAGGCCAAGATGAACGCAGCCCACATGAATGGGAAAATCGAGCGCCGGTGGCGTGATGCGGCAGTATAACAACCCGCGTTTTTCGCTCTCGCCAACGGAGACATCCCGGTTCTCATAATGCTCGATAGGAAAACGCGACAGCACTGCGTTACCGTGATGCCCCTCCGGGTAGACCGCATTGCGCCCGTAGGCGTAATCGCTCCACATGGTATCCGCCAGAAACTCGTAATGGGGCGTGTCGGGCCAGTTTTCGAAATGCATCGGGTGCACTTCGTGCGCGCCCATGACCTCCTGGAGGCAGACAATATCGGCGCTGACGGTGCGTACCGCGTCGCGCAGCTCCGGTAAAATGAAGCGGCGGTTAAATGCTGTGAAGCCCTTATGAATATTTATCGTCAGCACCTTAAGCGAGAAATGCTGCGTTCTTTTGCTCATAAACACCTTCCTGGGTGACTATCCCGATGAAAATAAAGTGTAGTAGGCGTCACAAAAAGATGCGGCGTTACGGAATTTTCCGTAAAGTGCGGTAGTCTGAATTAGCAGAGAAAAATCCTTCAGGAGAGAAGCCATGAAGTGGCAACAACGCGTTCGTGTCGCAACCGGTTTGAGTTGCTGGCAGATAATGTTGCATTTACTGGTCGTGGCCGTACTGGTGATGGGCTGGATGAGCGGCACGCTGGTGCGTGTCGGCTTAGGGTTATGCGTGGTTTACGGCGTGACCGTGCTGTCGATGCTGTTTTTACAGCGTCACCACGACGCGCGCTGGCGTGAAGTGGGTGATGTGCTCGAAGAGCTCACCACCACCTGGTATTTTGGTGCGGCAATGATCGTCCTGTGGCTGTTGTCACGCGTGCTGCAAAACAACCTGCTGCTGGCCCTGGCGGGTCTGGCTATCCTCGCAGGGCCTGCGGTGGTGTCGTTGCTCACCAAAGAGAAAAAGCTACGCGATGTTTCGTCTAAACATCGCATAGGCCACTGAGCCCGTTGTGGCCGCGATGACCAGTAGCGGCCACAAACTTCCCCACACAATATCCAGACTCGCATCCTTCAGATAGATTTGCTTGGTGATATCCGTGAAGTGACGAATCGGGTTTATCCATGTCAGATCTTGTAACCACACCGGCATGTTCTCCACTGGCGACACGTACCCTGAAAGCAAAATCGCCGGCATCATAAAGACAAACACCCCGATAAACGCCTGCTGCTGCGTTGAGCAGAGCGCCGAAATCAGCAGCCCAAACCCCACCAGCGACAGGCCGTAAATCACCATCGTGAAGTAAAACAGCGCCAGCGATCCGGCAAACGGGATCTGGTACGCCCATATTCCCACCCCCAGCACGATGGTGGCCTGGAACGTCGCGACAATCAGTGCTGGCACCGCCTTGCCGACAAATATCTGCCAGGTGGCGAGCGGCGAGACCAGCAGCTGATCCAGCGTACCTTGCTCACGTTCGCGTGCCACGGACAGCGAGGTGACAATCATCACGCCAATAGTGGTGATCATGGCGATTAACGACGGCACCACAAACCACTTGTAGTCCAGATTCGGGTTGTACCAGTTGCGCACCACCAGCTCGCTGTTGTTGGGTTTGGGTTTGTCCGCCATCAGCTCCTGCTGGTAGTCCTTCACTACCTGCTGCAAATAGTTCGCCGCTATCTGGGCGCTGTTGGAGTTACGCCCGTCGAGGATCAGCTGCATCGGCGCGGTCTGGAAGGTGTCCAGATTGCGGGAGAAATCCGCCGGGAAGCGCACCAGCAATAATGCTTTCTGCGTGTCGATGGTGGGCTGGATCGCCTGCGGGCTTTGCAGCAGCAGGACATGGGTAAAGGCTTTGGCGCGGGCGAAACGCTGCGTCAGCTCGACGGAATGCTTGCCATTGTCTTCGTTGTAAATGGCGATGGTAGCGTTGGTGACCTCCAGCGTGGCGGCAAACGGAAACAGTACAACCTGAAGCAGCACCGGCAGCACCAGAATGGCGCGGGTCTGCGGCTCGCGCAGCAAGGATTGCAGCTCTTTGCGGATCAATGTCCATAAACGGTGAAACATCGCGTCGTCCTCCTGTCGGGTGGCGCTTGCGCTTACCCGACCTACAAAATCCGATGGCTAATCTAATCTTCTTTTCGTTTTCATCCACGTCAGCCCGATAAACATCACCGCCGACGCCAGCAAAAACAGGGTGTTGATAATCAGCACTACCGGGATGTTCCCCGCCAGAAACAGGCTTTGCAGGGTGCTCACAAAGTAGCGTGCCGGAATGATGTAGGTCACGGCACGGATCACCGCTGGCATACTGTCAATCTGGAAGATAAAGCCGGAGAGCATGATCGACGGCAGGAAGGCGGCATTAAGCGCCACCTGCGCGGCGTTAAACTGGTTGCGGGTGATGGTGGAGATCAGCAGCCCCATTCCCAGCGTGCTGAGTAAAAACAGGCTGGTAATAAAGAACAGCACCACCAGCGAACCGCGGTACGGCACGCCAAGAATAAATACCGAGACCAGCATACAGAGCAGCATCGCCAGCATGCCGAGGAAGTAGTAGGGGATCAGCTTGCAGAGCAAAAGCTCGACGCGCGTCACTTCGGTGGAGAGCAGCGCCTCCATGGTGCCGCGCTCCCATTCGCGGGCGATCACCAGCGAGGTGAGGATCGCGCCAATCACCGTCATGATGATAGTGACTGCACCCGGGATAATAAAATGCTGGCTGATGGCGGCGGGGTTAAACCAGTAGCGCGTCTGCACGTCAATCAGCGGTTCAAACTTCTCCCCCCGGTCTTCGGCGCGCTGCATCTGCCAGAGCTGCCAGATCCCCTCCGCATAGCCCTGCACGAAGTTGGCGGTGTTCGGTTCGCTGCCGTCGGTGATCACCTGAATTGGCGCATCGGCGCCCGGGCGTGCCATGTTGGCGGCGAAATCGACCGGGATGACGATCAGACCGCGAATTTTACCGGCCTGCATTTTCTGGATCAGTTCCTGCCGGTTGTCGCTGATGGTGGCATCGATGTAGGGCGAGCCGGTCATGGCGTGGGTGAAGTCCAGCGCCTCTTCGCTCTGCTGCTCCAGCAGGATCCCAACCCGCAGCTTGCTGGAATCGAGGTTAATTCCGTAGCCAAAAATAAACAGCAGCAGCAGGGGGATCACCACCGCAATCAGCCAGCTGCTGGGGTCACGCACAATCTGCCGCGTCTCTTTGACGCACAGGGCGCGCACCCGGCGCCAGGAGAGGGCGTTACTGCGCATGAGGATTCTCCTTATCCCAGTCGTGGATGAGGGTGATAAACGCCTGCTCCATGGTCGGGTCCGGCTGTGCGTCGTCGGCGGCCTGCGCTTTCAGGTCGTCCGGCGTGCCGTGGGCAATCAGCTTGCCGCGATAGACCAGCCCGATGCGGTCGCAGTACTCTGCCTCGTCCATAAAGTGGGTGGTGACCATCACGGTCACGCCTTTTTCCACCATGCTATTGATATGCAACCAGAATTCACGGCGGGTGAGGGGATCCACGCCTGACGTAGGTTCATCAAGAAAGAGGATGTCGGGCTCGTGCATCAACGAACAGGCCAGCGCCAGCCGCTGTTTGAAGCCAAGCGGCAGCGCGTCGGTAGCGTGTGAGGCGATATCGGTCAGGCCAAAGGCGTCGCACATGCGGCCGATTTTCTCGTTCTGCGCCCGTCCCCGCAGGCCGTAGACGCCGGAGAAAAATCGCAGATTTTGCTCCACCGTCAGGTTGCCGTAGAGCGAAAACTTCTGCGCCATATAGCCCAGATGCTGGCGCGCCTTGCCGGAGCTGACTTTGAGATCCATGTTCAGCACCAGCGCTTTGCCGGAGGACGGTACCAGCAGGCCGCACATCATTTTAAAGGTGGTGGATTTCCCTGCACCGTTCGGCCCGAGCAGGCCAAATATCTCGCCGCGCTTCACGGCAAAATTGACGTTATCGGTGGCAGCGAAATCGCCGAATTTTTTGGTGAGCGATTTCGCTTCAATGACCGTTTCGCCCGGCGTGCCTTCCACCGTGTGCAGAATGGCGCCAAGCGGTGATTCTGAGGTTCCCGCCCCGCCCAGCAGATCGATAAACGCATCTTCAAAGCGCGGCGCGGTCTCTGTCATGTCGATTTCAGGCATCCCCTGCGCACGCCGGATATCGTCGGCGGTGGCCTCTTTTTTGAGGATCACGCGCACCGAACGGCCCTGAATCATCCCGTCGCTCACCTGGGGCAACTTCAGCACCCGTTGCAGCAGCTTGCGGTTGGATTCCTGCGCGCTGTGTAGCAGAAAACTGCGCCCGGCCATGGTTTGCGTCAGCTCGGTGGGCTCGCCCTGATAGAGCAGTTCGCCTTCGTTCATCAGCAGCACGTCACGGCACTGCTCTGCTTCATCAAGGTAAGAGGTACTCCAGAGGATCAGCATGCCGTCACCCGCCAGCTCGTGCACCATCTGCCACAGCTCGCGGCGGGAAATCGGGTCCACGCCGACGCCGGGTTCATCCAGCAACAGCACCTTCGGTTCGCCCACCAGCGTGCAGGCCAGCCCCAGCTTCTGCTTCATCCCGCCGGAAAGTTTGCCCGCCAGCCGATTGGTGAACGGGCCGAGGGAGGTAAACGCCAGCAGACGCTCGAAGGTTTTCTGCCGGGTTTCGCCGGTAACGCTGCGCAGATCGGCATACAGGTTGAGGTTTTCCATTACCGTCAGATCTTCATACAGACCAAACTTCTGCGGCATATAGCCGAGTATGCCGTGGAGCGCCGCGTCGTCTTTGATGGGATCGAGGCCAAGCACGCTGGCGCTGCCTTCATCCGGCTTCAGCAATCCCGCCAGCATCCGCATCAGCGTGGTTTTACCCGCGCCGTCCGGCCCCACCAGCCCGGTCACATAGCCTTTCTGAATCGTACAGTTCAGCGGCGCGACCGCCGGTTTAGCCATTCCCGGGAAGCGTTTGACCAGATTATTGAGCTGGATAACCGCATCATTCATGTTGTTCCCCGTCGTTTAAGGTCACGGTAACAGGCATGCCCTGACGCAGCGCGTCGTCCGCATCGGTGACGATGATGCGCAGGCGATACACCAGGTCGGTACGCAGATCCGGGGTTTCAACGGTTTTTGGCGTGAACTCGGCCGTTGGGGAGACGAAGCCCACTTTGCCGTGATACGGCTTGTCCGGGCGACCATCGGTGTAGAGCAGCAGTTCGCGGCCCGGCTGCATCTGGCCAAGATTCGGCTCATCAATGTAAGCGCGCACCCACACCGGACGGGTTAAGGAGAGCGTTAACACGGTGCTGCCCGCGCTGAGCATGCTGCCCGGCTCCACGGCGCGGGTCATCAGCGTACCGTCAGACGGGGCGATTAACGTGGTGTCGTGCAGATCCAGCTCCGCCTGGGCTAACTGCGCCTGCGCCTGCTCAAGGCTGGCCTTCGCCTGGGCAATGTCCTGCGCGCGGTTACCGGTGCGGTACTGGCTTAACTTATCCTGGGCAGATTTCAGCGTCGCCTGCGCCTGGTCGCGGGATGAGCGCGCATTTTCCAGGTCGTTGGCGGAAATAGTGCGGCTTTTCCATAAGCCTTGCTGACGGTTATAGAAATTCTGCGCATAGTCATAGGCGGCTTTTGCCTGCTTAACGGCAGCGGCCGCCTGGGCGATCTCTTCATCACGATAGCCCGCCAGCATCAGGTCGTACTGCGCCTGTGCGACGGCGACGCCCGCTTTTGCCTGCATCAACGCGTTTTCAAACGGGGCTTTGTCCAGCATCCCCAGCGTCTGCCCGGTTTTGATGGCATCGCCTTCGTCAACGCTCAGCGAGGCCAGCCGTCCGCCGACGCGGAAGCTCATGTTCACGGTGCGGATATCCACGTTGCCGTACAGCGTCAGGCCACGATCCTGCTGGCTCTGATACCACAGCCAGCCGCCTGTTCCCGCAGCAAGCAAGACAACAACCACCAGAATGATGGCGACAGGTTTTTTCATGACTTCTGGCTCCTTTGCGTTAAGCCTTGCAGGATCAGATCAACGTGACAGGTAATGACCTGGCTAATTTGCGCGGCTTTATCCTCATCGAATTGTGTCCAGCCCGTACGTAACAGGATGGTCTCACGCCCCAGACGGAAGGCGAGCACTTCGCCCAGCAGGGCGTGGGTATGCAAAATGGTGTCCGTATCGCTGGCGTCCCGTCCGGTATAGGCGGCGATCAGCCGGGTCAGATGGCTGTGCATCGGGGCGATCACCTGATCGTGTACCAGCTGGTACGCGGCAGTGGGGGAGAGCTGCTCGCGTGAGATAAATTTGCTCAGGTTCAGCGTATCGTCGTGCGTCAGCAGGCGGATCATGTTGTGACAGGCGTTAAGGATCAACTGGCGGATGGCAACCCGGTCCGGCTCTGGCTGGCTGAACAGCGCGGTGGCTTCTTCCACGTGTGGGCGAAAGCTGGTGCCGATAAAATCCGCGATCCACTGGGCGCAGGCGAGGTATAGATCCTCTTTTGAGCCAAAATAGTAGGTAATGGCCGCAATATTCTGCCCGGCCTGCGCGGCGATATCCCGCGTGGTGGCATGCAGACCATACTCGCCAAACTGCGCCAGCGCAGCGGCGATAAGCTGACTTTTCGCCTGTTCACCTTTGGTTGTCGTTGGGGTTGTATTCATAGCAGCATTAAGAATTAATCAATCGATTGATTAAGATTATGCCTGATTTGCGCAAACGTCGAGTCATCGCCGGGGATATTTTATGCGCCACGTCACAAAAGCTGCTACACTCCGCTCCTTCGCGACATTGTGGTTTTTGTCCTTCTATTCGTTATATCTCCCTGAAAACTACACCTGTGATGGTCGGGGCGGTTCGGAGTTTTTATGTCTTTTGATTCCCTTGGTCTGAACCCGGAAATTCTGCGCGCCATCGCAGAGCAGGGCTACGTTGAGCCAACCCCTATTCAGCAGCAGGCTATCCCGGCCGTTTTGCAGGGCCGTGACCTGATGGCAAGCGCGCAGACCGGTACCGGTAAGACCGCGGGCTTTACCCTGCCGCTGCTGGAGCTGCTGGTAAAAAACCAGCCACACGCCAAAGGCCGTCGTCCGGTGCGTGCGCTGATCCTCACCCCAACCCGCGAGCTGGCGGCCCAGATTGGTGAGAACGTGCGTGAATACAGCCGCTATCTCAACATTCGTTCGCTGGTAGTTTTCGGCGGGGTAAGCATTAACCCGCAGATGATGAAGCTGCGCGGCGGCGTGGACGTGCTGGTGGCAACCCCGGGGCGTCTGCTGGATCTCGAACACCAGAACGCGGTGAAGCTCGATAACATCGAAATTCTGGTGCTGGACGAAGCCGACCGTATGCTGGACATGGGCTTCATCCACGACATTCGTCGCGTGCTGGCGAAGCTGCCGACGCGTCGTCAGAACCTGCTCTTCTCCGCGACCTTCTCCGACGAGATCAAGGCGCTGGCGGAAAAGCTGCTGCATAACCCGCTGGAAGTGGAAGTCGCGCGCCGCAACACCGCCTCCGAGCAGGTGACGCAGCACGTGCACTTTGTAGATAAGAAGCGCAAGCGGGAACTGCTCTCCCAGATGATCGGCCAGGGCAACTGGCAGCAGGTGCTGGTGTTTACCCGCACCAAGCACGGCGCCAATCACCTGGCGGAACAGCTGAATAAAGATGGCATCCGCAGCGCGGCCATTCACGGCAACAAGAGCCAGGGCGCGCGTACCCGCGCGCTGGCAGACTTCAAGTCAGGCGACATACGCGTGCTGGTGGCAACCGACATCGCCGCACGCGGTCTGGATATCGAAGAGCTGCCGCACGTGGTGAACTACGAGCTGCCAAACGTGCCGGAAGATTACGTTCACCGTATCGGCCGTACCGGACGCGCGGCGGCAACCGGGGAAGCGCTCTCTCTGGTTTGCGTGGATGAGCACAAGCTGCTGCGCGACATCGAACGCCTGCTGAAGAAAGAGATCCCGCGCATTGAAACCCCGGGCTATGAAGTTGACCCGTCAATCAAAGCCGAGCCAATTCAGAACGGTCGTCAGGGTGGCGGGCGCGGTCAGGGCGGCGGTGGTCGCGGTCAGCAGCCGCGTCGTGCCGAAGGCGGCGCGCCGAAATCTTCGGGCAAACCGCCGCGTCGTAATAACGACAGCAAACCGGCCGGTGAAAACCCATGGCGTAGCGGCGAAGGGAAACCGGCAGGCGAGGGGCAGCGCCGACGCCGCCCGCGTAAGCCTGCTAACCCGCAGTAATCTGGAAGCCCGGTCGTAAAGCCGGGCTTTTCTTTTTGCGGCAGCGGAGAGAAAGTGCCACAATAGTGGCTGTTTATACAGTATTTCAGGTTTTCCGATGGCTTTAACCGCTGCGCTCAAGGCGCAAATTGGCGCATGGTATAAGGCGCTACAACAGCAGATCCCCGATTTTATTCCCCGAGCCCCGCAGCGGCAGATGATTGCCGACGTGGCAAAAACGCTCGCCGGGGACGACGGGCGACATCTGGCGATTGAAGCCCCGACCGGCGTCGGGAAAACCCTGTCGTATCTTATTCCCGGCATTGCCATCGCGCGGGAAGAAGATAAAACGCTGGTGGTCAGTACCGCTAACGTGGCCTTGCAGGATCAGATCTTCAGCAAAGATTTGCCGCTGCTGCGCAAAATTATCCCCGATTTACGGTTTACCGCCGCCTTTGGTCGCGGGCGCTACGTCTGTCCGCGCAATCTGGCGGCACTGGCCAGCAGTGAACCCTCCCAACAGGATCTGCTCGCGTTTCTTGATGACGAGCTGACGCCAAACAACAAGGCGGAGCAGGAGCAGTGCGCAAAGCTGAAGGCCGATCTCGACGGCTACAAGTGGGACGGCCTGCGGGATCACACCAACCAGGCGATCGGCGACGACCTGTGGCGCAGGCTCAGCACCGATAAAGCAAGCTGCCTGAACCGTAACTGTCACTACTATCGCGAGTGCCCGTTCTTTGTCGCCCGGCGTGAGATTCAGGAAGCGGAGGTGGTTGTCGCCAACCACGCGCTGGTCATGGCTGCACTGGAGAGTGAAGCGGTCCTGCCGGAGCCCAAAAACCTGCTGCTGGTGCTCGATGAAGGTCATCATCTGCCCGACGTGGCGCGAGATGCGCTGGAGATGAGCGCGGAAATTACCGCCCCGTGGTTTCGCCTGCAACTGGATCTGTTCTGCAAACTGGTGGCAACCTGCATGGAGCAGTTCCGTCCGAAAACCACGCCGCCGCTGGCGGTTCCGGAGCGGTTGAGCGAGCACTGTGAAGAGGTGTACAGCCTCATCGCCTCGCTGAATAATATTCTTAACCTGTATCTCCCCGCCACCCAGGAGGCGGAACACCGCTTTGCGATGGGGGAGTTGCCGCAGGAAGTGATGGAGATTTGCCAGCAGCTGGCGAAGCACCTGGAAAAGCTGCGCGGGCTGGCGGAGATGTTCTTAAACGATCTCAGCGAGAAAACCGGTACTCACGACGTGGTGCGTTTGCACCGCATTCTGCTGCAAATGAATCGTGCGCTGGGGATGTTTGAAGCGCAGAGCAAACTCTGGCGGCTGGCTTCGATGGCGCAGGCGTCCGGCGCGCCGGTGACTAAGTGGGCCACCCGCGAAGTACGAGACGGGCAGGGACATCTCTTCTTCCACTGCGTGGGCATCCGCGTGGCCGATCAGCTGGAAAAGCTGATCTGGCGCAGCGTTCCGCACGTGGTAGTGACGTCAGCGACTCTGCGTTCCCTGAACAGCTTCTCAAGGTTGCAGGAGATGAGCGGCCTGAAAGAGAAAGCGGGCGACCGTTTTGTGGCCCTGGACTCGCCGTTCAACCACTGTGAGCAGGGCAAGCTGGTCATTCCGCGCATGAATTATGAGCCGCTTATCGATAACGAAGAGCAGCATATTGCGGAAATGGCGGCCTACTTCCGCGAGCAGGTTGAGAGTAAAAAATACCCCGGTATGCTGGTGCTGTTTGCCAGCGGTCGGGCGATGCAACGCTTCCTGGAGCACGTCACCGATCTGCGCTTACTCCTGCTGGTGCAGGGCGATCAGCCGCGCTATCGGCTGGTGGAAACCCACCGTAAACGCATTGATAACGGCGAGCGCAGCGTGCTGGTGGGGTTACAGTCCTTTGCGGAAGGGCTTGATTTGAAAGGCGACTACCTGACGCAGGTGCATATCCATAAAATCGCCTTCCCGCCCATCGACAGCCCGGTGGTGATCACCGAAGGCGAATGGCTGAAAAGCCTTAACCGTTATCCGTTTGAAGTACAAAGCATGCCTGCAGCGTCGTTTAACCTGATTCAGCAGGTCGGGCGCTTGATCCGTAGTCACGGCTGCTGGGGCGAGGTGGTGATTTATGACAAACGACTGCTCACCAAAAACTACGGCCAGCGGCTGCTGAATGCGCTGCCGATCTTCCCGATTGAGCAGCCGGACGTGCCGGAAGTAAAAAAACGCCCGACAAAACTGGCTGCCGGGCGTCGAAAAAGCTTCCGTGCTAAGGGGCGCGGTCCTACTGGTAAGTGAAGGTCACCTGGATCACGCTGCTGAACGTGCCGGCAGAGATGGGCATCGAGGTGGCGTAATAGCGTGCGGCCAGCGGGAACGTGGCCGTGTGGTCTGACGGGTTTATGGCAGCGTTAAAGGCGGCCTGCGGGGCAATCAGTATCTTGTCCTGACGATCTGCCAGCTCCAGTGCCAGCCCCTTTGC
This sequence comes from Enterobacter cloacae complex sp. XAL002, assembly GCF_049236805.1. Classification (NCBI taxonomy): domain Bacteria; kingdom Pseudomonadati; phylum Pseudomonadota; class Gammaproteobacteria; order Enterobacterales; family Enterobacteriaceae; genus Enterobacter; species Enterobacter cloacae complex sp. XAL002. The sequence goes on along the minus strand of NZ_JBMKJN010000009.1, from coordinate 180,762 downwards.
GCTACCGAGATTGGCAAATTTGGTGGGATGGGTGCTGTCGGCCTGACCGTAGAAAAAGGCGGTGGCAAGCGCCAGCGTGGCCGGGCAGTGCGACACCGAAAGGGAAAAGTCCTTCCACTCGCCGGTATCGCCCACGTCTTTAAAACTACCCGATGCCGCCTGGCCTAAGTCCACCGTCAGGTTGCGGCTGGCACTGTCAATGACGCACGTGTTGGCGTAAATGTTACCCGTCATCTGGATCTGTATATCATCGGCGTGGGCCTGGGCGATCAGCCCCAGCGCGAGAATCAATGCGGTTTTTTTCATGACGTTCACTTATAAGCGAGGGTGATGGTTGCCACAGTATTGGCTGGCCCGGGGGTGACTACATTGCTGACCTGCTCGTAGCGAACCTCAAACGGGATCACCAGCGTTTCGTTGGCTACGGCCTGATTTTGGGTACTTACATAGGTACCGAAGGTGGCGAGATGGTCATCAAATAGCATTCTTACTCCGACGCCTGTAGCCATGCCGGTCTGCTGCGTGAGTTTGATCACCCCCTCAAATGCTGTGTCATATCCATTCGCGCTGGTGATTTTTAGCTCAGGCTGTACGGTTGTGTCACAGTTGACGGTGATATTAAATTTTTGAGCAGGGCTGGATAAAAAACCTACGCTGATGAAATCACTGACGGGAAAATCGCCCAAATTAACGGTGAGATTTTTCGGTAAAACGGAGCAGGTGACCTGATGAAGAATAACATTACCTGCATAGGCGATGTGGTTAGGGTTGCCGATCCCTTCATGGCCGAAAACGCCAATGCCAAATTCGGTTTGAGACTGCACCAGCGTACCGGATGTCACGGTGTCACTCGTTTTAACCAGCTCAAGCGTTATTTCAAAGCTAAAAGTCTGTGTTCCATCGGTAGAGACGTAGCCAACAGGCGTTCCACGTGAATCGCACTGCACGCCGCCAGCGCCGCTAATTCGCTGCCCGTGATCATTCATCAATGCTACGCCAATCCCCGGCACGCCGGATTCGTATACCCCCCTGAGCCCTGGCATTTCCGCTCCGGTGCCGTAGTAGCAGGAGACAATCTCCAGGCCGCTGTCGGTACTCTGATCGCAATGCCCGGCAACATGAACGCTCTGCTCTGTACCCGGGATAGTTGCGCCAACTGCCAGCGTCGTCGGGACAGAAATGGATGCCACGTTGATCATTTTGGGGAGATCCGGCGTGGTGCAGGTCGCCTTCGCATGCGGCATGAATAACGCAGCGGTTCCCAGAATCAGAAAGAAAAAGCACTGTTTAATCATTTGCATAATGTTTTGCCTTTAGGGGAGATCAGTGACACTGCGCGGCAGCGTTAATGATGCTGGTTTTCGCTTTCTCATCCGTGAGCACATAGTCAGCGACGCAATGCTCGTTTGCCTCCTGTCCCCAGGAAACGCGGAGATGCCCTTGCTGTGGCAGACCCGAGAGATAGGTCTGGCCATCATTCCCGACGATAAATTCGCTGTCCTTGTCCTCGGTGGTAACCGTTGCGCCGAACGGCAGCGGTTTACCGTTTTGCGTGAGCGTCATCAGGACGCGATTGCCCACGCGCGTCGTGAAGCTGGCGCGCACAATGGCTCCGCGGGTTGGCGTCACAATTTGTGCCGCATGGGTGACGTCGGCGTCCTCCGGCAGCGTTTCCGTATCCAGCGCAATAGTGTTGTGGCGATACGCGGTGACGAACGGTACGACGGTGTAGCCGCGGAAGTCGGTTTCAACGCCGGTCTGGTTAGTGATATGCGTGCCGTGCGTACCCGGGGCTTTCACGAGCGCAATGGTCTCACCGAGCGGCTGGCTTAGCGTGATGCCGTTTGCATGGGCAATCACGCCTCCCTGCAAGCCGACGTTCAGTGTTTGCTGATATTTATCCTGACTGACGCCACCGCTCACTTCACCGTATGTCGCTTTGTAGTCGGCGTTAACGCTGGTGGAGTTACCGCTGCCGGTGCTGCTCAGCCCCTCCTGGAGATTCCAGTTCAGGTTGTCTTCTTTCAGGGCCGTACCGTTCAGGCCGATGTTCTGCGTGGTGCCATCTTTCGTGTTGTTCAGGTTGTACGTGGCCCAGGTGTTATGCATCCAGCGATCCAGCGGAACCGAAACGCTCAGCGAGAACTGGTTGTCGTTCGTCACCGCATTACCGTCCAGATCGCTGTCGTGGGTGTTTTTGTTCATGCTGTAGCTAAGGCTGTAGCTAACGCCGTGCCAGCTGTTGTTGTAGCTGACGCTCATGGAGGTCATGTCCTGATTCTGGCTCCAGTAGGTTTCCTTCACCATGCTCAGCGTGACCGATCCCCAGCCTTCTGGTAGCGTCTGGTCGATGGTGGCTTCGGTACGGGCGCGGCGCTGCTGTGGCGCAGACCAGTTGTCGGCGCGGGTATACGACTCCATGGTGTCGTCCAGGGTGTAAAACCCCTTGCTGTTGTAGCGATAGCCCGCAAGCGAAAAGTTGGTGCCTGAACCGGCGAAATCTTTGCTGTAGCGTACGCGCCACGATTTGCCTGTGCTGGACTGCTGTTTTTTCAGCAGGGCTCTGGCGCGAGTCACGTCAATGGAGAACGCCCCTAAATCGCCCATGTTTTTCCCGGCGCCTATCGCCTGCGACTGATAATGACTGCTCTGCTGTACGCCGCCGTAGGCCGTGAAGCCGTGGGGTAAACCATAGATGGCGCTCCCCTGAGCAAACGGGGTCTTTTCAACATCTTTGTCATAAGAACGATAACGCCCGGCAGTTACGCTGTAGCGCAGGTTTTTTTCACGCTGCAATACCGGAACGGAGGCAAACGGCACCACGAAATGACTTTCGCTGCCGTCAGTTTCTTTCACCGTGACCTGGAGGTCGCCGCTGCTGCCGGTGGGGTAGAGATCGTTAATTTCGAAGGCCCCCGGCGCGACCGTGTTCTGATAAATCACGTACCCGTTCTGGCGCACCATCACCAGCGCGTTGCTGTGGGCGGTGCCACGAATAATAGGCGCATAGCCTTTTTCGCTGTCGGGAAGCATGTCGTTATCGGATTTCAGCTCCACGCCGGTGTAAGGGACACTGTCAAAAACATCAGCAGGTGATGAGCTCTGGCCAACGGTGATATCGCTTTTCATCGCCACAATATCGCGTTGCGCATAGGTATAAACGGAGGTGAATTTCTGTTCCTCCTCATTGCCTGTGGTGCTGCGATTCCAGGTGGAATAGTTGCGAAGGCGCCATGCGCCAACGTTTAAACCCGGACGCAGGTTCACGTACTGGCTACTGCTATCCTCTTCACCCTGCTGGCGCGCATGGCTCTGGCTGGCGTTGACGCTGTAATTAAGCAAGCCCGCGTTGATCCCTTCGTCAAACTCTTTCGGGTCGATGTAACCGCGTGGCACCTGTCCGAGCGCCTTTTGCGGAATGCTTAGCAGCAGCTGCTGGTTGCGAACGTGAAAGATTGCAGATGAAGCAGGGATGACACCTAGATCGGCACACTGGCCTTTGGCCATGAGCTGAGGAAACTTTTGGGTCTTGATACCGAGGCTTTTTAACTCACCCATGCTAAAGCAAGGTTGTAACGTGTCGTTGCCCTGCGAATCTTTCTCAAGCGTAAAGGTCACGTTGCGGGTATCAATTTTATTATTATTGATAAACACCGCGACCTCATATTTCCCCGGTGCCTGGCCGGGACCTTTTTCATAGACGGACAGATCGGTTTTACCCTGCTGGGGATTATCAATATCCAGCAGGGCGGGGTTAAAATAATCATCAGCCATAACCTGCTGCGCAAAGATGGCTATTGCCAGGCCACAGAGAATGACCAGCAATGAAGACATTCGGCAGGTGAACGGCTTTTTGTGGCTGTACATGATTATTTTATTACCGGAACAATTAATGAACGGATTTCGACCAGGAATGGCTGATGCTGCCGTAATCATTAATAATGGAATACGTCACGTTTGAGCCCCCGACATTACCCGGTATGGCAAAATGTGTTTCTGATTTCGGAACAGCCCAGGTCGCTTTTGTGACTTTCTGACCGTTAAGCGTGACGGTCTGGAAATTCATATAGAAAGGCGTAGGGTTATTCACCACCAGGTCGTTACCTTCGCGATGCCATTCAAGCTTATCCGCCACATCTTCTGGTCGGCCTTTTACCGAGGACGGGCGATACAGCAATTTAATGCGGGTATTAATGGCAATTTGCAGCGTATTTACTCCCTCAACGTGTTTTGAGGAAGGGATCGCTTTGATATTCAACCAGTACAGAGATTCCCTGTCTTCCGGTAAATTTCCGCCCGTGCGTACCACGCGCAGAACGTTATCTTCTTTTGCATCCAGACGGAAAAGCGGCGGGGTGATCAGGAATGGGGCTTTGGCCGGGTTTTTACCGCCAGAATCGACCCAGGACTGTACCAGATAATCCGTCGTATCCGGGTTTGACAGGCCAAGAGATGATTCCTTTTTATCTCCTTGATAGACCAGCCGGGTACCATTAATCACGACGCCCGCATGTGCAGAGGCTGCTATCAGTAAAAGAGTGCTCAGTAAATAACCGTGGCGCATAAAGATTTCTCAATAAATAGAAGAGATATTAATGCCCGCAAAAGCATTAATATCTCAGGATTGATAAGATCAGTTATAAATAACGGTGAAAGTCGATACAGAGTTGGCAGGGCCTGCGGTAATGGCGGCCTGAGTTTGAATATAACGCGCACCGAATTCCAGGTCGTTAACTGCCGTGCCGGAGGCTAAAGGATATTGCTGCGAAGGCGTATACAGAGTGACAGGCTGCCCGGAAGCATCCATCAACTGAATGGCTACACCGGTTGCCGCATCGGTATCTGGCGTTAATGCCAGCGCGGCATTATTATCCGCATCCGGCGTACCGCCGAAGTTAATCGCAGCCGAGGTCACTGTTTCCGGACAATTGGTTAACTTAATATCAAACTTCGTTGATGTGCTGGTAGAGCCTGCGCCGGTAAATACCGTTTTAGACACCTTACCCAACTGAACGTTTAATGGATTACTTAATCCATTCACGACCTGGCAAGCAGAATCGATAATTTCACCGGTGAAATTAATCTGGCCTTCACCGTTAGTTGCCGCAAATGCGGATGCAGAACATCCCACCGTTGCGGCGATAAAAAAACCTAATGCAACCTTGTTCATAGTTAATCCTGATGTGATTCTGGTAAAAGCGTTGCCTGGACGTTTTTACCGTTGACCCTTAATGATTTTTCGATGTTTATTTAATCAAAAAAAGGGTCGCTGCGGATCTTTTGTCCCAATCACAAATAATGCAAATAGTGCTTGAGTTTAATTTTTTTATATGAAAACAGCAGGTTGATAATGATCACAAAACACTATCGGGTCTGTGTTCATCGGGCTATATTGTTAACAAGATAATGCAGTCAGGAGAAATGTCGTGGATTACCGCAAAATTATCAAAGAGGTAGGGCGTGGGAAAAACCACGCTCGCGATCTGGACCAGGAAACAGCCCGCGCGTTGTACACGCATATGCTGAATGGCGACGTGCCGGAACTGGAAATGGGCGGCATTTTGATTGCGCTGCGTATTAAAGGGGAAGGTGAGGCGGAGATGCGCGGCTTTTATGAGGCCATGCAGTCGCAGACCATGCGCTTAACCCCGCCCGTCACGAAGCCGATGCCAGTTGTGATCCCGACCTACAACGGCGCGCGTAAGCAGGCAAACCTCACGCCGCTGCTGGCTATTCTGTTGCAGAAACTCGGTTTCCCGGTAGTAATGCATGGCGTGAGCGAAGATCCGACGCGCGTGCTGACAGAAACCATCCTGGCGTTGTTAGGTATTGAACCGACCCTCCATGCCGGTCAGGCACAGGCAAAGCTGGAGGGGAATCAGCCGGTCTATATCCCCGTTAGCGCGCTCTGCCCACCGCTGGAAAAGCAGCTGGACATGCGCTGGCGCATGGGCGTACGTAACAGCGCTCACACCCTGGCGAAGCTGGCGACGCCGTTTGCCGAAGACGCCGCGCTGCGTCTTTCCAGCGTCTCCCATCCGGAATACGTGACGCGAGTCGGGCAATTCTTTGCCGAAATCGGTGGACGCGCGCTGCTGATGCACGGGACAGAAGGCGAGGTTTACGCCAACCCGCAGCGTTGTCCACAGCTAATGCTGATTGAGCCCGCCGGGACGCGGGTCGTTGTTGAACGTGGGGAAGAGAACAGAGATGCGATCCTGCCTGAGTCGAAAGATCCGCAGGTCACCGCGCGCTGGATTGTGCAGTGTCTGGCCGGGAAGGTGCCGGTTCCGCAGTCAATCAAGCTGCAAATGGCCTGCTGCCTGCTGGCTGCAGGGGAAGTCGAGTCCGTGGAAGCCGGGTTGCAGCGCTTGGCGCAGTCATTTTAAGCAAAAAAAAAGCCCGTCCAGTGGCGGACGGGCAAACAAGGGTAACAACAACAGGGTCAATGAGGGTTGGAGCATCTCACCAGAGGGTATGGCGAGGGTGGAGCATAATTTGTTCGATTACTTGTAGATAACCGCAGTACCGCTCAGTTTGTTATTACCGTTAGTGGAAGTGATGGTGTATCCACTTGCGCCCGCGGCGGCAGCTTTTTCAGCCAGTTTTGCTTCCAGACCGTCCAGCGTGGTCGCGCCTTCAGCACTCACCACACCGATTTTGTTCAGATCCTGTGCCTGAGTAGAGGAGACTGGCTCTACAGCGAAAGCGCCGAAAGACAGAGCGGACAGGGCAACAGCGGCAACAGCATATTTGATGGTTTTCATAGGTCAATTCTCGCAGGTTATTCTGTTAAGGGGACGATGTTCCGTCGATGTGATAAGTATCACGCTTTTTAGCGGAAGATAAAATCGAAGAGAATTGACGTGGTTTGTCAAAAAAATTGAATGACAAATAACTTATTGATTATTAATAAAATCAGAAGCGCAATTGACACTTCTTGCGGATACGCTTTACAGACACAATCATAAGGGCACGTTTTGCTACGCGCTTCGCTGAAAGTCGTGAGCGTAAAGTAAACTGTTGGTGCGGTTAACTACGGTAAAGGAAAGTCAACGTAACTGGCTGTCTTTCGATCCTCTACGATTATATCCTGAATGTGAAGCATTTTTTGAATCTTTCTCCTGCTGACAGGTGATGCAAAGCCGTACTCCGGGAATGGCTTTACGTCGTGCCTCAGGAATGGGATCCCCGCACTCTTCGCATTCCATCAAACTTTCGCCGCGCGGAATTTCACCGCGAGCACGCGCAACCGCATCTTCAATGGTACTGTTGATCTGTTCGTTAACGGCGTCGTCATTCGCCCAGCCGGAAGCCATGATGTTCTCCTGAAAGGGTCAAGTCATGCATTTTAATATGGGGTGAAAAAACGCACAGTCAAGGCGCAGGCAGAGAGAACTGCATCTGCCGGGCAGATGCAGTTTGGAAGGCGGTAAGTTATTTATAGATAGTCGCTGTACCGTACATATGGTTATCGCCACCGGCGGCGTTCACCACGAAGCCTTTAGCGCCTTCCTGACGGGCTTTTTCGGCCAGCTTGTCCTGAAGGTCATCAAGGTTGCTTGCCCGGCTGACAGAGACCGTCCCGGCCGCGCGTAGCTGGCTGGTGTCGGTACTGTCGGTCAGAGGTTGAACGGACAAGGCAGAGAATGATGCGCCTGCCAGCGCACCCGCAATAATAAAGGTCAGATACTTTTTCATAATCACATCCTCAGGGGAAACAACAGGTGATTCCTGTTAAGTTTAGAAGCCTGATGCGTGTGATTTAGCGCAAAAATTTGATGATGATCTGCTTATTTTTTGAACGATAAATTCTGACAATTTGTTGACAGATCATAGACATACAGGTCGCTGATTTTTGTCGTTTTTTTGTGCGACTCAGACAGATATTTACCCCCGCGCCGTCACAGGGTATCTTACGCGGCTGTTTAAAGGAGAATGCCATGACTTCCCACAAGCCGGGATTGCACCCGCGTAACCGCCACCGTAGCCGCTACGATATGAAAGCCCTGTGTCTGAGCTGCCCTGAATTGCAGGGTTTTATCGTTCAGACACCAGCCGGTGAACCGTCGGTAAACTTTGCCGATCCGCTGGCGGTTAAAACGCTGAACAAAGCGCTGCTGGCCCATTTTTATGGTGTGACGCACTGGGACATCCCTGATGGCTTTCTCTGCCCGCCGGTCCCGGGCCGTGCGGATTACGTCCATCATCTTGCCGATCTGCTGGCGGATGACCACGATGGCGTAGTGCCGAAACAGGCTACCGTCCTTGATATCGGTACGGGCGCGAACCTGATCTACCCCCTGATAGGCGCACATGAGTACCAGTGGCGATTTACCGGCAGCGAGATCGGTGATGAGGCCTTCGCCAGCGCGCAGGCCATTATCAACGCTAACCCGGGGTTAAGCCGGGCCGTTCGTCTGCGTCGTCAGAAGGATGCCGCTGCTATTTTCAACGGCATAATTCATAAGAACGAACAATATGATGCCACCCTGTGCAACCCGCCATTCCACGACTCCGCCGCCTCCGCGCGTGCGGGAAGTGAACGCAAGCGGCGTAACCTGGGCCAGGCCGAAGATGGCGCGCTGAATTTTGGCGGCCAGCAGCAGGAGCTGTGGTGCGAGGGCGGGGAAGTGGCCTTTATTTTGCGCATGATTGCCGAGAGTAAAGGCTTCGGTCGTCAGGTGAAATGGTTTACCACGCTGGTCTCTCGTGGCGATAACCTGCCGCCGCTTTACCGCGCGCTGACCGAAGCCGGCGCGGTGAAGGTGGTCAAAAAAGAGATGGCGCAGGGCCAGAAGCAGAGCCGCTTTATTGCCTGGTCCTTTATGGACGATAACAAACGTCGCAAATAATCGTTTCTCGGGCCGGGTAAGGCGAAGCCGCCACCCGGCTCGGTTACAGCGTCGGCTCCTGCGGAGGGAGCAGCGAAGCGGGCGGCGACAATACCTGATACGTCTGCACCGGCGCTCTCACGTTCGCCAGATCGAAGTGTTTTTTCACCATGCTGTCCAGGGCAAAGCGCACCGTCCACTGTTTCAGCGGCTGGGTGGTGAACGACACGCGCAGGGTAAAGGCAGTGTTCGTCAGCCCGACGATGCCCGCAAACGACGGCTCACCAATTACCAGCCCGCGAATATCCTCCATCTCCATCAGTTCGCTCACCGCATCCCGCAGCGCCTGTTTCGCCTTATCTGCATCTTCGTGACGATCGACATCATAATTCGCCACCACCGAACCAATGCCGCGCACAAAGTTGGCAAAGGTGGTGATCGATGACCACGGAATAATGTGGTACGCCCCGGTATCCTGACGTACGCCGACGGAGCGAATGGACATCCTCTCCACCGTTCCGGTGAGCGGTCCAATGGTCACCAGATCCCCGGTGTTCATCCCGTTCTCAAACTGGATAAAAATGCCGGTGATAATATCCTTCACCAGCGTCTGCGAACCAAAGGAGATCGCCAGTCCCAGGGCACCGGCACCCGCCAGCAGTGGGGCGATATTTACGCCGATTTCCGACAACACAATCATGATGGTAATGGTGCTAATGATCACCGCCAGCGCGTTGCGGAACAGCGTCAGCAGTGTGCGGGCGCGGGCGCTTGGCAGGGGCCTGCCGTGGACATCCGACACCAGACGGTTTTCGATAAGGCTTGCCAGCAGCGTCCAGCCGACGGCGGAGAAGAACAGGATCAGCGCGATACGAATAAGAATATCGACGGTCTTTTCTCCCGCACCGTTATGCAGCCAGTTCCAGAAATCAAACAGTCCCCACGCATTCAGCAGCAGCATAATTGCCACGCAGACCGTCAAAATACGCGCCACCTTCAGCGACACCGATGTCCAGCCATTTACCCGTTTTTGCAGCTCGGGGTAATTACGCTGAACCTGCGGCGACAGGGTGATCGTCTTCGACAGCCAGCGGGAGAGTAGGCCAGAAACAAAGGCCGCGATGCCGATAATCGCCAGGCTTTTGAACGTCGCCCCCATCATAAATTTCAGGCTGTTGCCCGGATCGAACAGCGAGAAGAAACACAGCACAATAAAATAGGCGCTGGCCAGCCAGTGCCACACCAGCGCAAAGGCGCGAATAAAGAGGCTGAAAAAGGAGAGGGAGCGATCGGCCAGGTGAAGCAGACTGTCGGTGATCGCTTTTTTATTGTGGAAGATGAGGTACAGCGCCCAGACGGTAATACAGAGCATGATCAGCACGTTCGCCAGGGCCCCGAACTGCACGTTAACCTGGTTGGAAATAATCGGGACGGCGACCAGCAGGCCATAGCCGATCAACCCGCTCAGCACGCTGAGCCGAACCGCCCAGTATTTGGCGCTCCGATCCGAAATGGCGAACGGGCGAAGTTCCGGCACGCGCGGACAGAATATTAACCGCAGGAGCGCCTTAAAGAACTCAATCAGGGCAAAGGCGTTCAGGAACAGCCCCTGCTGAAAGGCGATGGTTTTGTTCCCGGTATTAAGACGATCGGCCAGCATCTGGCCGACAAACAGCGTCAGCGCCAGCAGCAGCAAATCGATGATAAAGGCCCCGGTAATCATTGCCGGAAGATGCAGCCAGCTGCTTTTATGCTGATTCTTTTTACGTCCCCAGTGGCCCATCTTCCGGTAAAGCGGCCAGACAGACAGGCGCAACAGCCAGTAAAAAATGAATACCGCGGCGGCCAGAATAGAAAACTGGGTCGCGGCTGCAGAAAAGGTGTGGGGATTAAAAGGCTTATGCGAGGTGCCAACAAGGTTGCGATAGAGCTGGGCAAAACGCGACGACAGGGCTTCCCCGTAGCGGCGACTGATATCGGTGACGTTTTCCAGTACCGTCTTTTCGTCTTCGACTTCCGGCGGCGCGATAGTCGGAACCGGATCCTGAGGCGGTGTGGCGGCCACTTTCCTCAGCTGATCGATAAGCTCCTGCCGGGACGTGTCGTTCTCAAGCACGTCGGCAAGTGCGCTGTAAGCGGCTTTTTTCTTTTCAGCGTCGGGTTCTGGCGGCGCATTTTGCTGGGTGGCGGTGGCTCCGGTGGTGACGCCGGGAATGGTTACAGCTAGTGATGGCGCGCTAAACAGGGTAAACAGTAGCAACAGGATCCACGGCACGGCGTCCTCCGACAAAAATATCGTGCAAAATGATAAGTATAGAGCGCGCGGAGCGGAGGGGAGTTTTTGGGAACAATCCGGCATAAAAAAGCCGGGCATGCCCGGCTCTGTGTATGGCTATCAGGAGACGTGTTGCAGGAACTCCTGGAGGCGTTGGCTAGGTGGGTTCGCAATCAGCGCCTGCGGATTACCGTCTTCCGCGATGCGGCCCTTATCAATGAAGATCAGACGGGACGCCACTTTTTCGGCAAAGCCGATTTCGTGGGTAACGATCACCATCGTCATGCCTTCTTCTGCCAGATCCTGCATCACTTTCAGCACCTCGTGACGCAGCTCCGGGTCGAGTGCGGAGGTTGGCTCATCAAACAGCATCATCTTTGGCTTCACCGCCAGCGCACGGGCAATGGCCACGCGCTGCTGCTGGCCACCGGACAGCTCGGAAGGATAGTGGTGGGCACGCTCCGCCAGACCCACTTTCGCCAGCAGATCTTTTGCCAGCGTTTCTGCCGCCGCTTTGCTGGCCCCACGCACGCGCAAAGGACCGAACATCACGTTTTCCAGCGCCGTCAGGTGCGGGAACAGGTAGAACTGCTGGAACACCATGCCCGCTTCCTGGCGGATCAGGCGCTCGTCCACTTTCGGATCGTTCACCTTCAGACCATCGACGATCAAATCGCCGCTGGTGATCTCCTCGAGCTTGTTAATGCAGCGCAGCAGGGTGGATTTTCCGGAACCCGACGGCCCGATGATCACCACCACTTCACCCTGCCTGATGTTCAAATCGATATTGTGCAGCACCTGGGTTGGACCAAAGTGCTTGGAAACATTTTTAAATTCAATCACAGGATTTTCATCCTTCTTTCAAGACGACGCAGAACAAAGCTCAGGACAAGCGTGATAATCAGGTAGACAACGGCGACCGCACTCCAGATTTCCAGGGCGCGGAAGTTACCCGCGATGATCTCCTGGCCCTGACGGGTCAGCTCGGCCACGCCGATAACAATAAACAGCGAGGTGTCTTTAATGCTGATGATCCACTGGTTGCCCAGCGGCGGCAGCATGCGGCGCAGCGCCAGCGGCAGGATCACGTGACGGATCGTTTCGCGACGGGAAAGACCTAACGCCAGGCCAGCTTCGCTGAAGCCTTTATGAATCGACAGCACCGCACCGCGGGTGATTTCCGCAATGTAGGCGCCGGAGTTGATCATAATGGTGACGACAGCTGCGCTGAACGGGTCAATGCGCAGATCGTTGAAGGCCATCGGCAGGGCGAAGTAGATAAACATGACCTGCACCACAATGGGGGTGCCGCGGATCACTTCGATGAAAACCAGCGCGATGTGGTTTGCAATCCAGCCGCCGTAGGTGCGGGCGAAACCGGCCACCAGACCGATAATTAACCCGCCAACCAGACCGAGGACCGAAATCCACAAGGTCATTTTAGCGCCTTCAAGCAAGAGAGGAATGGCAGGCCAGATGGCGCTCCAGTCAAACTGCATGATGTATTCCTGTATACCGTGGTGAAAAACGAAAAACGTAGGCCCGGTAAGCGGTAGCGCCACCGGGCGTTACAAACCTGAAGTCAGGTGAAATTATTTAGGCTCGGTACCGAACCATTTTTTGTAGATTTCGTTATAGGTGCCGTTCTCTTTCAGGGTTTTCAGCGCGCCGTTAACTTTATTACGCAGGTCGTCGCTGCCTTTCGGGAACGCAATACCGTACTGCTGAGCTTCCAGGGAATCACCTACCGCTTTGAACTTGCCGTTACCGGCGGTTTTGATGAAGTAAAGGATGTTAGGCGTGTCGTGCAGCACCGCGTCTGCGCGGTTGGTGCCCAGTTCCATGTAAGCGTTGTCGATGTTCGGGAACTGACGCAGGTCTTTGGTTTTGATATTGGCTTTCGCGTAATCAACGGAACCGGTGCCGCTCTTCACGGCGACCACTTTACCGTCGAGATCTTTCACGCTTTTAACGTCGTTGTTATCCGCTTTCACCATCACCAGCAGGCCGCTTTTGTAGTAGCCATCAGAGAAATCGATAGCTTTTTTACGCTCTTCGGTAATGGTGATGCCCGCCAGCGCCAGGTCAACGTTTTTGGTTTGCAGTGCCGGGATAATGCCGCTGAAATCCATTGGCTTCAGGGTGTAATCCAGTTTGAGTTCTTTTGCGACAGCGGCCCACAGATCAACGTCAAAACCAACGTATTTATCACCCTGTTTGAATTCAAACGGTACGAACGCCGTGTCAGTCGCCACAACCAGTTTGTCGGCAGCCTGCGAGGACACCGCAAACGCCAGGGTAAGTGCAGCCAGTGAAACTTTTAATACAGACTTCATAGCATTTCCTTTTATATCCACGGGGCGATCCCCTGCGAGAACCTCAGGCACAATGAAAAAATCGTGCCAGTTTTACAAGCTGTTGTTTTGCAAAGGGGATAATGTCACGCATTGCACAAAAAGCGTGGCAATTCTGTCAGGTTGCACCAGAATGGAGCACCGTTTTGGTGCGCTTCGTTAAGGTCTTCTGACAGGGGGATATTTAGCGCAGAATCTGACGAAAAAACAATCTTCCGTTAACGGTTGTGTGAGGTGATTATTACATTTTATTCACTTTTGCGGCCGTTGCGGACAAAAGTGTGCACCATAAATGTGCAAAACCCCCGCCAGGGGCGAGGGTTATTCAGACAATCCGCAGGGATTATTCGATGTTTGACTCAATGAACCACAGGAACTGATCCAGGTCGCGTGACGCGGCAGTGAAGATATCAGCGGTGTCTTCATCTTTGGCTTCGCCAATCGCTTTACGAACATCGTTCGCGACAATCGCATAACGGTCCGCCAGCTCTTTCAGGTGATCCTGAACGGTATGGATATCCAGCGGATAGCTTTTCAGTGGCGTTTTGCTGTTGATCACCTGCGTGGTACCCAGAGCCACACCGCCCAGCTGTACGGCGCGTTCGGCCATGGTATCCAGATGAGTCACCAGTGCTGTGCGGAAGCCATCCAGCATTTCATGAACGGCAATAAAGTTTGCACCGCGCATATTCCAGTGGGCCTGTTTGGTGATCAGCGAAAGATCGATGAACTGGACCACCTGGCGATTCAGCAGCTCAATGGTCGCTTTTTTATCGCTATCCGATACATCGTTACGGGTATAAAGCAGATTAGACGCTTTCGTTTTCACCAGTTTAGCGGTACTCATAATCTCATATCCTCTTGATGTTTGTGTCCCAGGTAATTACGGGATTAAGTATAGCACCGGATTTTTTCTCTGCGGTTTGGCGCTGCCTATCGGTTTAATAGCGAAAGGATGGTTGAAGTTTTAACTTAATGATTTTAAAGTTTTTTATATAAATTGATGCAGATCAATCTTAATTCGTTAAGTGACAAGGCGGGCAGGTGAAATATTTTGGCAATATTAGAGAGTTTGTAAGAAATTATTTGAAGGGCTGACGAGACCTATATTCTGCATGGCCGGTAAGCCATGCAGAATTTAAGGGCTAGTTGAGGTCAATCTTATGTACTTTTGGTTCCGGGCGCATGGTCAATGTAGAGCCCATTGACGCCGCGATAATGGAACAGAGCGCCAGCGTCTGCACCAGTGTCAGGGTTTCGCCGAGGAACATCATTCCAGAGATGGCAGCCAGCGCGGGCTCCATGCTCATGAGCGTACCAAAAATACGCGTAGGCAGACGCGTCAGGGCGATCATCTCCAGAGAGTAGGGCAGCGCCGTGGAAAGAATGGCGACCGCCAGCCCAACCGGCAGGATTGACCACTGCCATATTGAGTCCGTTGCTTGTGCCATGCCGATCGGGACAAAGATAACCGCGGCAATCAGCGAGCCTAAGGCGACCGTCGCGGGGCCGTGCTCTTCGCCCGCACGCTGACCAGTGAGAATATACACCGCCCAGCACGCCCCTGCGCCCAGCGCCAGAGCGGCCCCTGTCAAATCGATTTGTGAAACGCTTTGGCCGAGCGGCAGCAGGAACCATAGCCCCAGCACGGCCAGTATGACCCAGATAAAGTCTACCGGGCGACGAGAAGAAAAGAGGGCAACCGCCAGCGGGCCGGTAAATTCAAGCGCGACCGCGATCCCCAGCGGGATAGTCTGAATAGAGAGGTAGAACATGTAGTTCATCCCTCCCAGCGCCAGCCCATAAAAAAGCAGAGGCAGTCGCTGCTCCTTTTTAAACCGTAGCCGCCAGGGTTTAAAGACAACCACGAGGATCAGGGTGCCTAATGCGATACGCAGCGCCGTGACGCCGGGCGCACCAATCAGCGGAAACAGCGATTTTGCCAGCGACGCGCCGCTTTGTATGGACATCATCGCGATAAGTATGACTGCCACCGGCATCCAGACCGACGATTTACGAGGTAAACCTGGCATCCTTTCTCCTGTCTATTTTTGTCAAAAGAGGTAAAAGTCGCAGTGTAATGGAAATAACCTGCAATGGTTGAGCTACTGTTGAAAAAAAATCCAGGGAAAATCCGTAAAATGAGAAAACGTTGCTGATTTTATCGCCTGAAAGATTAGGAATAATCTGGATGAACTAAATGGCGATGACGCGCACTATTAGCATTTACAGGTGAAAATCTGGAGTTATTTGAACGAGATAGCTGATGCTGGAAATGTTCTGTTACAGGAAAGGTCGCATTAGACATCGTGAATGACAAAGAGTTTCACAGATTTTTTTGATATATTTAAAACTTACGGACTTACTTGAAGCACATTTGAGGTGGTTATGAAAAAAATTGCATGTCTTTCAGCACTGGCAGCTGTTCTGGCTGTTTCCGCAGGTACCGCTGTAGCGGCAACTTCAACTGTAACTGGTGGTTACGCTCAGAGCGATATGCAGGGCGTGATGAACAAAACCAACGGTTTCAACCTGAAGTACCGTTACGAGCAAGACAACAACCCGCTGGGTGTGATCGGTTCTTTCACTTACACCGAGAAAGATCGTACTGAAAATGGCTCTTACAATAAAGGTCAGTACTACGGCATCACCGCGGGTCCTGCTTACCGCCTGAATGACTGGGCAAGCATCTACGGTGTTGTAGGTGTTGGCTACGGTAAATTCCAGCAGACCGAAAACCAGGGTCTGAACCGTACTGCAAGCAACAGCGACTACGGTTTCTCCTATGGCGCAGGTATGCAGTTTAACCCAATCGAAAACGTTGCTCTGGACTTCTCCTATGAGCAGAGCCGTATCCGCAACGTTGACGTTGGCACCTGGATCGCGGGCGTAGGTTACCGCTTCTAATCACTTCGGTGAGCCAGTAAAAAATCCGCCCAATGTGGCGGATTTTTTTTGTTTGTACCCTCTCCCCGTGGGAGAGGGCCAGGGTGAGGGCATCAGCCTGCACGAGACGGCAGAGATCACTTACTCTTAATATCGAAAATATCCGTCCCCAGATGGTTATAGTCAACTTTCTGTAACCTGAAGTTGGTAATGTAAACTGGCGGGCCCTTCTTCCCGGAGATAAACGGGTAATCATTTTTTATCTCTTTCGCCTTAATCCCCGTCCACTGTGAGAAGAATTTCAGGAAATCGTTCGCGGAACGGCGCGCTTTGATGATGCGATGCGTTTTGTCATCACTCGACAGCACCATAAACGGTACCTGGAAGTTCTGCTGAAACTTGTCATCGTGGGCCAGATACTGCACCTCTTTACCGCGCTCCTTAAACGCCAGACCGTGGTCAGAGAAATAGACCATCGAGAAGCTATCGCCGCTGTTGCGCAGCTGCGCGTACAGCTTGCTGAGCAGATCGTCGGTTTGCGTCATGGTGTACAGATAACACGAGGTCTCTTTGGATTGCACAAACTCCGCATATTTTCCCCCGGTACGATCGCATGCCTGCGGGTGTGACCCCATCAGGTGCAGGACGATCAGCTGCGGCTGGGTGCGCTGAGTGGCAAAGACCTGCGCGGTCATTTTTAGCATCGCTTCATCTTTTGTGTTTTTATCGGCTTCGAAATCACCGCTTTTCAGGAACTGTACCTCGTCGGCACGCTTCGCGATGCTGGCAATGGCGGTATCATACTCGCCGATCTGCCCCTGGTTGGAGAACCACCACGTCTGAAAACCTGCCCGGTTGGCCAGGGTGACAAAATTATCCTGAAACTGCGGTTTTCCATCCACGACACGGTTGAGCGTCAGACCGAGCGATTTCTGCGTCGAGCCGCTGGCCGCCACGTAATCGGTAAACAGCGTACCGTTGACGGAGCTGGCAAACGGCGTGTTATCCCAGTGACCGCCAAACGCGCCGAGCGCATCGCGACGCGCGCTTTCACCGATCACCACCACATAGGTGTGATACTTCGGTTTCACCGCCAGCACGTTCCAGGTATCTTTCATGGTGGAAAGCTCGGCCATACGCGCCTGCTCGTCGAGCACTTCCTCGTTATTCACTACCACGTCTTTAACGAAGCGAAACACCGGATACCCGGTATCTTTAAGCTTAAACACGCCGCCCCAGGCCAGTTTTTGTACCGGCGCAACAAAAAACGTCACTACGCTAAAGGCCAGGCACAGGCTTTCAATTTTACCCCATGTTTTTTTCCCGACCTGCTTACGGCGAACCGCAATCACGCCAAGAGCAAAAATGAAAAGGCCAACCACGTAGTTGTACCACGGGAAGATCGTCAGGATCTCTGTAGACTCTTCCATATTGGTGGAGTGGAGCGCCAGCAGGGTATTAAAGTTCGGCGCGCCATAGGCCTGGCCGAACGGGAAATAGGCGGCAGCCACCAGAGAACAGATCCCGATAAGCACTTTCTGCATGCGCGGTGCGCTTCGCCATAGCAGGTGAAGAATGCAGGTGAACCCGACGGCATAAAGCAGGCTAAAGGGGTAGCCAAGAGCAAAGTTAATCAACAGCGATTGCAAAAAATAAAATCCCGTCCACGGGCTTAGGGCCCGGCTGCGGGTAACAAGTGTATCAATCAGGGTTACGTTCATAGATCACTATCACGAAAACGCCATGTGCTCACCCTGGCGTCAAGGGTCAAAGCCTGCCGGACAGTGCGTGGAAAGGGAATGGAGGTCCGCTTCAGCGAAGCCGCAAATTGTGCAGGGCTGCAAGAAGATAGTGCGAGCGTGAATCAAGGTCAACAGTTGCTAAACAGATGTTTTGCGAAGGGGGCTGCAAATCCGCAAAAATAATCAGGAAAAAGCGAGTTTACAACGAAAGTGTGACAGGAAAATGAAGCGGCGTGCCGCGACGCCGCTTAGTGAGAAGATTTGTCGTCCTGATGCGGTTTGGCGTTAAACATATCGCACAGCATGTTCAACAGCATTAGACGCACTTTAAAAGGAGAGTGGGTAAACACGTTCATACACCTCTTGAATTCATTCATAAGACCTCCTGATTCATGATCCCTTCGATCCGTGAAGGGTGACTGCATTACATACAGATATAGCACAGGCTATATTGTAAAGCATCAACTATCTACAAAAAACAATAAGTTAGATATTTATCAATAGGTTAGGCTAGTCAATAAAAGTGAGTATCAGGCAGTATTTCTAAGCTGTCGCGACATTTTTGCGACATTTTAAGGGATTGAGACGCACGGCATCTTCAAGGTGGCTAGGGGCAAAATGCGCATAACGCATCGTCATGGTGATATCAGCATGACCAAGAATTTTTTGCAGAACAAGAATGTTGCCGCCGTTCATCATAAAGTGGCTGGCAAACGTATGGCGCAGTACATGGGTAAGCTGGCCGGAGGGGAGTTCTATCTTGGCACGCTCCAAAGCAGAGCGGAAAGCGTTGTAGCAGGGCTGCGGAAACAGAGCGCCTTTCGTATCAGGTAGTTCAGCTAAAAGTTCGTCATCAAGTGGAATGGTTCTGTTGCGCTTTCCTTTGGTTTTGACAAACGTGACTTTACCGCCAGCAATCTGAGAACCTTTAAGCGTTGCAGCTTCATTCCATCTTGCCCCTGTAGAAAGACAGATTTTCACGACTAGCTCTAAGTACTTTACCTTGCTCCGTTTGCATTCCATTAAAAGCCGATCAATTTCATTAACAGAGAGAAAGGCCATTTCGGATTCATCAGTACGATACTGTCTAACATTTTCCAAAGGATTGGGAGCTGACCATTCCCCGATCCGCTTCAGTTCATTGAACATGGCAAGAAAGTAAGCATGCTCAAGATTCATTGTTTTCGGGGAAATCTTGGAGACTCTGTTGGTGCGGGCATAATGCCCTTCAAGTCTTTTAGCGCGGTAGGCAGTGAACAGCTGGGCATTGAACTCTGTAGCCAGCGGGAATCCCATGCATTCTGCCGCCCAGGCCATAGCATCTTTACGCTTTTGACCGTTGCGCAAAGCTACCCCATGGCGTTCATACCACATCGTAATAAGATCGATTAGGCTTCGTTTGTCTTTCCCTTCACCCAGCCATGGCGCACTGTCTAACTTCTGAAGCGTATGATTCTCAAATGCCAGGGCTTCGCCTTTTGTGGCAAATTTTTTACGTATTCGCTTACCGTTCTTACCATTACTGCGGTTGACGGTGTAGAAGTCGGCGATCCATTCGCCTGTCGGAAGTTTACGAACGCTCATTTATTCAATCGTCAGAACAACGCGGCCAATGATTTTTATATCGTCAATCCCGCAGTCAAAAGCCATACCTACGCCGCTTACTCTAACCTTTCCCACAGGGATTCTTGTCAGTGTTCTAACGCTGGTTTTACCTTCAACTTCAACAAGCCAAACATCGTCATAAACTTCGGTAAAGTGCTGATCGATAATGTATTGCAGTGAGTTATCAATCACACAGACTGGATTCTGCGGTAAAGGCTTACCTGGTAAAAAAATAACCTTATCGAGCATAAGAAAACCAGACTCATAGAGTTTGCCGTCCACGATCTTCTTGCGCGGCAGTTTCATGATATCTAAATCTTCATCGTTGAACTTTCTACCTTGCCCAGTCGCTAGCCATTCCAACGTTGCCCCTGTCTCAGCCATACATTTAACAACGATATCAGCTGGGAATAAATCCCTCTTATAGCGGTTAGCTAGGCTACTGCTTGCAATATCAAGATGCTCGGCTAGAGCTAATTTAGTGTTGAAGCCATACGCCTGGATAACTCTATCCAACACCTCTGATCCGCCTTTGGAAAACTCAATCTGTAGGTTCACGAAAGTTTTACCTTGAAAATTATCGCAAAGTGAGTTTAAACTTCGCTTTGTAGGTTTAAGTGAATATTGACAGTTACCGACCTGTATTGCCGTACAGGTTAACTAATGGAGTTTGCCTTATGCGTCCGAACATTACAATCATCATCCCGGAACCATACCTGCCTTTAGACGAGTACTGCCGCCGTACTGGTACCAACAAGGAAACCGCTAGAAACCTGATTGAATACGGAAAATTACCAATTAAGCCGAAGGGTAAGCAGAAGAAAGGCTTGGTCGAAGTCAACATGGCCGCGCTCACTATCCAGGCTTTAAGTGAATGTGATATTTCGCTTAACGCGTAATTCATCCTACAGATTAGAGCGGGGCTAACAATGTTTGATTATCAGACTTCTAAACATGCTCACTTTGATGCAGCTTGCCGAGCGTTTGCGCTGTCGCACAATCTGGAGGATGTCGCCGCTGCCGTTGGTATGCGTCCGCAGATCCTGCGCAATAAGTTGAACCCGATTCAACCGCATCGCCTGACCTGTGACGAGCTACTGGCTATTACCGATTACACCGAAGATGCGCGTTTACTGGATGGGATGCTGGGGCAGATTAACTGCCTCCCGTCCGTTCCGGTCAATAACGCCACTGAAGCGAATATGCAGTTTTGCGCATTAAGTGCCACCGCAAACGTGGGTGCGATCGCTGGGGAAGCCGTTTCAACTGAGCATATGACCGCCGCACGTCGCATACAAATCCTTGATCGTGCCCGTGATGCCATCCGTTCCCTTTCCGTTCTGGCTTACACCGTTGAAAGCCGCCTCCAGTCTGCGCCGGTTCTTGCTGCTGCCGTCGATATCGTGACTACCAGCGCCAGCAGCATGATGTGAGGGATAACCATGAAAGCGTTCGTTACCTATCTGAAAAAAGAATCTCCGGCCATGCAGCTGGCCAGCGGGTCAACTGGCTGGATTGAACTGCCAAACGGCCAACGCTGGAACCCTGGCCACCAGTACAAATTCAATGCCCGTTCGTCTCGTCGTCCATGGTGGTTTCGTTTGTTCGGAATTATCAGGGGGCGTTATGGCCATTAGCGAAAAGCAGCAGGAGATCGGCCTGAAGTGGCTGGAGTATATGCGCCGTAAATACTGGAGTGAAAAAAGCGAAGCCGCCGAATGGTGGGACAAATTAACACCTGAATGGCGAGGGGTTGTTTTACATGCAGCCGCAGTAAATTCCGGGTCGGACGTTTTCAAAGCCCACCTGTGTAAATGCTGCTGGCATGAGCTGTATGCACGCCTGAACTACCGCGAAATGATTCAACTGAAACAAGGTATTTCCCGCGCCCGGTTAACGTTTGAGGGGTTCGGGAGTTTGCGTGACAGCGATTTTTCCCGGCGCACCGCCAATCGCCCGGCAAAGGTGGTTAATCCGATTTACAGCAGTAACGGGGTGCAGATGGTTGTGGCACCTCAATTCGTTAGCAAAATACAATTGTTACAACAGCAGGAGAATCACTGATGTCCATTATCTCTGTAAATGCCAAAGAACTGGGACAGGAGCTGGCTGCGTGGGGTGTTCCACACAATTACGCCATTCTCTTTCTGGAGAAAAGCACCGTTAAAAATGGCCGTGTGGCCTTACATCCGTTTTTCTTTAACGACACCGAGCACATGACAAATAAACGCCATTGGCTGGCCGTGAATGTTGCGTACTGGTGCTGTGTCTATCGTGAAGCGGAAAGCCAGTTCCAGCAGGTTGAAGCAATTGCCAGCATTCGTTCCATGTATTACATCGCCGGGTCACTGGGCGCTGGGGAAGTCAAAGCGCTGATCCAGGAGTGGTGGCGCAATACCTACGAGCTGCACCAGATACCCGCGCCGAGCTACTCAGCCGCGCCTGTTACCGTCTCTTTCCACTAATTAACTGCCTGAATTTTTGGCCATCCCTGCGGTGGCCGGGGATTCTTTTGCCCTGAGGAAACCAAAATGCAAACAACACGCATGTTTTTACCCGTCAACCAATCCGGTACTGACCTGCTGGCAATGCTGGCAAAAGCTACTGAGGAAGGTAAAGCGGCCTCCGCCGATCTGTGTTCTGCCCGTCTGGATAAGCTGGCCGCGTATGCCGCGAACGAAGGTTTAAGCGCTGCCGAAATCGTAGAGTTGATCCGTGAAGAGGCTGCGGCCATTTGCAGCAAAGGCGGTGCGGCATGGAATTGAGTAAGCAATTTACTAAAGAGCAGTTAATAGAACTGGCGCAGGATGATATTGCTGCTATCAGTTCCGCTCTTCAATTGAACATGAGCGATGAAGCGAATGAGCTTCTCCAAAAGTCGCTGGCTAATCATGAAATCGCACTAGCTGCCCTCACCATGCCAGAGGTCGTTCCGCGCCCGGTGTTTGATGTTATTTATCAGGAATGTGGCGGTTTTGTTGATAGCGACGCAAATCCGCAGGTTATTTGGGATGCTTGCCGCGCAGCCATGCTCAAAGGCGGTGCTAAATGACCATTAAAACGCCTCTTAAATGGGTTGGCAGCAAAGTCCGCCTTATGCCCCAGCTGCGTGATCATCTGCCGGAAGGAAAACGCCTGGTGGAGCCTTTCGCGGGTTCGTGCGCCGTCATGATGAATACGGACTATGACGAATACCTGATCGCTGACCTGAACCCGGATTTAGTCAATCTGTATAAGGCGATGGCCTACCATACCGACGCGTTTCTTGTGGAGCTTGAAGCCCTGTTTTCTGCCGGGGCGTTAGGTGAACAGGAGAGCCGCGCCATTTTTTATTATGCCGTCCGGGATGCGTTCAATTTGTCGGGAAAGGCGCTTGGGGATGAAAGCGTTGAAGCCGCTGCCCGTTTCATGTTCCTGAACCGCCACGGCTTTAACGGACTTTGCCGTTACAACCGCCGTGGCCAGTTCAATGTCCCGTTCGGGAAGTACAAGAAAAACTATTTCCCGCTAAAAGAGGTCCAGGCATTTGCTGAAAAGGCGAAGCGCGCGACGTTCATCACCGCGCATTACTCCGAAACGCTGGCGCTGGTTCGTACCGGGGATGTGGTCTATTGCGATCCGCCATACCTGACGGAATCAGGAAATTTCACCTCATACACTGAAAGCGGTTTTTCACATCTTGATCAGGGGCGGCTGGCCAGAAAGCTGCGCCGTCTTGCTGAAAAGGGCGTGAGTGTTGTTGCGTCAAACAGCGATCTGGAGATGGTGCATTACCTGTACGCCGGGTTTGAGGCGACGAAAGTCAAAGCGCCCCGCAGTGTTGGTGCCGCAGCTGCAAGCCAGAAATCTGCCGCAGAGCTGATCCTGAAATCACCAGTTTCAACAGATTCCAGCGCTGGGGTGGTGGCGAAATGATGACTGAACCCATGACCGGGCTGTATGCGCTGACGGTATTTGCGGCTTTCATCTACTTTTCCTGGGAAGAGCGCCGGGACGCGGAGACTTCAGATGATGCAGACTTTATTTTGGTCGCTATCTCTTCCCTCGTCTGGCCTGTACTGGTGGCGGTTTGTGCCGCTGCTTACATGATTAATGCCTGGAAGAAGTGGGTTAATCGTGACTGATCTGTCTCTTGCTGGCCAACATCATGCCGTCAATGCCTGGCGGCGTGATACTTTTGCGCCAGGAACGCCAGCGAATGCAACAATCACAGAGCGCCGTTTGTGGGCAGTTAACCCACAGGACTACGAATGGCGCTCACAGTTCCTTCATGAGATACCCGACTGGCTAGCCGGGTATTTTGGCAACCGTTACGAAAAGCTGTTTGCTGGTCGTGACGGCCGCCGCCGTGCCAATACATTCCTGCGCAAAACAATCGGTGAGAATGTATTGCCACGCCTGCGGAAAGTGGCTGCGCGTTACCAGCTGGCCGCTGATGTATTCGATCTCCCTTTTGGCAAATCATTGCAGCGCTTGCCCTCGCTTGACCGTACCGATCTAAAAAAGCTGTCTGGCCAGGTCTCTGGCTGGATGGCTCAGATGTTCTATGACTTCACCGACACTCTGAAGGGTAAATCCAAAGACGAAAGGGAAATGCGCCAGCGCACGCTGGAGGCTTACCGCAATCTTTGCTCGCTTTCCCTCATGCTGAACAATCAGCCGCCTTACTGGGCAGAGCACGAAGCAAATGAAGGCCACCTGGAAACCCGAAAAGCGGAGTCCGGGATTTTGCGTCTCATGGCACCGGAATGGTGGTATCAGCGCCTGAAGCGTGCCCGTGACCTGCAACGTGAACATCTGGCCATCGCCGTTGGTCAGGTGCAGAAATCTGCCAGCGCCTACGTATCACGTAAAACCCTGGGCGAATGGATAGACCAGAAGAAACGAAATCTGGAGTTCTTCAAAAAGTTTGATCTGATGGACGAAGAGGGCAACCGTATTGCGCTGGACAGCATGGTACACCGCAGCGTTGCTAACCCGGCCATTCGTCGCTGTGAACTGATGGTGCGTATGCGCGGGTTTGAAGATATCGCCAATGAACAGGGGCTGGCTGGCGAGTTTTACACAATCACTGCGCCTTCACGTTATCACGCAGTACACAGCAAAGGTGGCTTTGTGTCTCAGTGGAACGGATTAAGCCCACGGGACACGCAGCGTTATTTATGCAACGTCTGGGCAAAAGCACGCGCGGCGATCTCCCGTGCCGGTATTCATGTTTTTGGTTTTCGCGTGGTGGAGCCACACCACGACGGGACACCGCACTGGCATATGCTGCTGTTTATGCAACCGCATGACGTTGAGGCGGTGCGCGATATTCTTTGCTATCACGCCAGGATTACCGATTCAGAAGAACTACAGACACCCAACGCGCTTAAGGCGCGTTTTCACGTTGAACCTATCGATCCCGCTAAAGGGTCGGCAACAGGCTATATCGCTAAATACATCTCAAAAAATATCGACGGCTTTGCGCTCGATGGCGAGCAGGATGAAGAAACCGGGGAAAACCTGCGCGATATGGCCAAATCCGTATCGGCCTGGGCATCCCGCTGGCGGATTCGCCAGTTTCAGCAAATTGGTGGTGCGCCTGTGACTGTATGGCGTGAGTTGCGCCGCCTGGGTGATCAGCGCCTGACTGACAGCCGTATGGATGCGGTGCTGGCGGCGGCTGATGTAGGGGACTGGGCGGCCTATACACAGTTGCAGGGTGGCGCACTGGTTGCACGTCGCGATCTGGTTGTGCGTCTGGCCTATGAAATCACAGAACAGGGTAACGAGTACGCTGAAGATGTTCAGCGTGTGCAGGGTATCTATTCGCCTTTGATCCCTGATTCCGAAGTTTGCACCCGTCTGGTTAAGTGGCAGAAGGTTGCGAAGTTGGCCGAAGCGCCAGCGGAGGCGGGTTTTTCTGGCGGCAGCGCCGCCCCTTGGAGTTCTGTCAATAACTGTACGGAGGGGGGAACCCGGAGACGGTTAAAACTGGAACTGAACCAGCGAGGGTTTGCCGGAACGGATGAAGAAATCGACATTCTGAAGCGGGGGGGCGGTCTCAAATTTGGCCGATCTGCCCTGATTTACAGGAAAGGGAGGTTACAGGAGAAGCGGAACAATCCGGAAGATGAACAATGGCCAGGCTGGCAGTAGTGGTGTGTAAGTGCGTGATTAGTAATGTGTAAATTGCGTTTTACGCTAATTATCATTTCACATATTGTGCGTTTGGGTATACTGTATGGTTATACAGTGTTTTGTTTTGTGGGAGGGCTGCATGGATATCTTAGAGGCATCAGCAAAGCTGGAGCGCATCGAATTACTGGCAAAAATTGCCCATGTAAGTGAGATAAGCGCGAAGGAAAAGACTATTGCCTTAACTTGGATCGGTGAAATTGCTGAAGAGATGCGGAACGTAGTCAGGGGGGAAATAAAAAACCCCCAGAGCGGGGGCATTTTAGGCCGCGGGCGCAGCCTTCAATAAATCCAGAGCCATTTGCTTCTGGTCGGGTGAGAGATTTTTGAGCAATGTTTGCACCAAGGAATCACCCGTTTTTGCGCTGGGGCTGAGGGTGTGGGAAAACGTCAAATTCATAACAAAAGTGTGCCCACACTCCACATCAGAACAAGCGCAGTAAATATCCGCAATCTCGCGATGTTTCCGGTTAGTCTTGCGAATTACAGCCTTAGAGCCGCATTCCGGGCATTCAATCTTCAGGACTCTCATATTCCATTCTCCGGCTGTCAAATAATGCCTGGATTTTAGCCTTTTTTGCATCATGCTGCACCCTTCACCGTTGTTTCTTCAGCAAAATTCAAATGCAGGTGGCGCGGAATCTCCGGATCGCTGTTGATGGCCATCGCAAGGCGGCGCTGAATGGGCAGCACTTCATTCTTTTTGTAGGTGCGTTCAACCTTTTCCGGGTCGCCCAGTCCGGCAGTATTCTGCGGAACGATACCCGCAAGCCCGGCCGGGAAGCGATGCGCGTTCAGAATGTCCTGGGCGCTTATGTTCTTAACACTCGCAAATTCATCTTTGGCCGAAATGTCCCCCATCTCAATAAACTTGATCGCGTCACCGTCGCCGCCTGGGATATTCACCAGGATGGTGGAGAAGTTGCCGATCCCCTTGCTGTCCCGCAGTTGCTGTTCAATTTCCTCCTCCATTTCGTCCGTCATGCTGGGGTCACGGGTATACAGAATGCCGCCCGTGTGGGCGCCGTTGTGGTAGTAGCGACGGCGGAAAATAACCGCCTCACTGTTCAGCAGGGCAGAGTGAACGCCGCCGATGTAATCCGGCAGACCATAAATGTGCTGCTGCGGATCGTACATCTTGATGAAAATGATATCTTCAGGCGGGAACGCCAGCGGCTCGCCTTCCTGTAAAACCACGTAATCCCCTGGCACAGTCTCCGCATTTTCTTTCTCCTTTCGTCGGCGGAGGTAAAGCCCCGGCAACGGCTGAAGCCCGATCACGTCTCCCCAGCCATTACGGATTTTGGCCACAGCAATATCACCAAAGGTCAGATAATCAAAAACAGCGGCCTCCAGCTCGTCGAACGTCAGGCCGCCGCCCTGATAATCTGCTGTAACCATGTTTTTACGGGCGTGGATAATCCCTCCGTGCTGGCCGTTCAGGTTGATTAGCTGCGCCAGCGCCAGACGGTCAATCGGTTGGGTGTAATGATCGGCGGCGTTGTCATACCAGATATCCCGGTAATCGGTTCCGGTAGTCAGTACCGGTTCTGGTTTGCCAAAGCTGATAATGCTCATTTTTTTGGACTTTTCGCCGCGCTGTTCACGCTTCACAAAACGTTTCTTTTTGCTCATGCTGCCTGTTTCCTTACACCCCAGCGGGATTTTGGTTTGTTTTCGTAGTTAAGTGGTTCGTTATGCAGGGCGTGGGTGATTGCCCAGAACGCCTCTGCGTGGCCAGTGTCCTGGCTGCGGTCTGCGACAAAGGTCATGGCGTTACCGCTCTGCGTGGTGGTACGCCGCACGGACATAAAGCTGGCGGGGATTTCCTTCAGGTTTTTGTCCCACTCGATACGCTGGCTTTCCACCACGTCAGCGGCCTTCAGTACCAGCTGGTTTTTGGTGTTCATGTCGTAGCGAATCGGCACGACAACCTTCATGGCAAAGTGCTGGATGTTGTCAAACACCCCCTGGCCGATCCCGGTTACGTCCACGCCCAGATACGTGAAGTTGTACTGGTCAAACAGCTTTTCGATCTGCTTTGCCTGGTAGCGGAAGTTCATTCCCTTCCAGTAAATCACCTTCAGCACGCGGAATTTTTCCACGGCAAACATCGGCGGGGCGACGATGACGAAACACGACAAATCGCCGCTGCGTGCCGGGTCAAAGCCGCCCCAGACTGGCCTGTCACCAAACGGCCGTTTTGCGTCCGGGTCGTGATCCTGCCAGGTGTCCACCTCCACGCCGCACGCTTCCAGATCGGAAAAGCTGAAAACAGAATCCTTACTGTCCACGAACACGCACATGTAAAGCATGTCGAACGTGGCGGTGTTGTAGCGGTTGCGCAGCTTCTCGATGTTGGCCAGATTGAAGCCACCCGCAATGGCATCTTCCATGGTGATGACATAGCGCCACTGGCCATCCGGACAGAGCCGACCACCGTCCCGCATTTCATCGAACAGCGGAAATTTGATGGCCGCACGTTTCTTGCTGCCCTGTTTCCACTCTTCACCCGTCCAGAACGGATACGCCTGGTGTGTTTTGGCCGATGGCGTGGAAAAGTAGGTGGTGCGCCATTTGTCATGTGTGGCCATCGCACTGGCCACTTCATTAAGTTTTGCGAAGTTGGGCACCCAAAAATATTCATCACAGTAAAGATGGCCACTGTATGACTGGGCGGTGTTTTTGTTGGTCGACAGAAAACGCAGTTCTGCGCCGTTGCTTAAGCGGATCGGGTTCCCGGTCAGCGTGATACCGAAATACTGTTCGGCAATGTTGACGATGTATGACCGGAACACCTCCGCCTGGGCTTTGGACGCGGACAGGAATATTTGCGGATCGCCCGTCATTACCGCGTTTTCGAACGCCTCAAACGCAAAGTACCAGGTTGCACCGATCTGGCGACTTTTCAGGATGTTCCTGACCAGCTGGCCAATGTTGCGGCGCAGGTGTTTCTGATATTCGAAAAGATGTTCGTCCGCCCAGGTGTCAAAATCTTCCTGGGTCAGAGACGAAATATCGTTTTTCTTGTACTTGCGTTTGCCGCGCGGTTCATCCTCGCTATCCCCTCGCGCAGCTGCCTGCCGTTCCCCCTGGCTGGAGGCCAGCTTTTCTTTATGCTTATTGCTCTGGGCGCGCAGCTTTGTGGCGTGAGTAATAAGCAAATCCATTTCTTTTAAATCCAGGTCCGTTTTATTGTCGCGGGATGCTAACAGCTGGTAACGGCGCTCAATTGCCTCCTCTGTACTTTCGAAACTGAGCAGGTCAGCCCATTTATATTTCTCCGCCCAGTAGTAAACGATCCGCGCATTCGGCAGATTTAATTCTGATGCAATTTCTTTAGGCGTATAGCGGCGCAGGTAAAGTGCGCGGACAACGCCTCTTAATTCGTCTGAGTATTTAGCCATAGATTTAATTATGCCGTGGTAATGATGAAAAAACGGCGGGGTTAATTCGGGGCTGTTCGGTAATGGCTTATAACCGAACTGTTCAGAATAAAGCGTGATGCGGGGATGCGTTTAATTAGCAATAATCAAATCCACAGCACGGTAAACAGTAAATCGACAGAGGGGGAAATATGTGTCGCATTTAAAAACTGACTGGCTGTGTGTTGCCACCGAAGGGGATACGGTAGACGGAAGAGTCATTGAACGGCAATGGATTATAGATATGGGGGAAACCTATGACTTTAACCATTACGTAGCATTGCTCTGGCCTGAACACGATCATTCTGGAGCCAGTTTCGGGGAGGTGCTTGAAGCTACCTGGCGCGATGGTGATGATGGTCTTGCCCGTTTATATGTCAGCCTCTGCCCGAACATACGTCTGCTGTATGCAAATGAAGAGGGGCAGTTACTGTTCTTTTCTATTGAGCCAGAAGAGGACTGGCGGGGGACTGGTCGTTTTTACCTTAAAGGGCTGGCAGTAACGAACCGTCCGGCCAGTGTTGGCACTACACGAATGCGTTTCAGTGAGCGCAGTTTATCTAAACAAGGTTATTACCGTTGTGTATTGACCACAGAAGGCAAAATTAAGCAGGGAGAAAAAATGTCAAAGAAAAAATGGCAGTCGTATTTTGGTATTAAGCCGAAGTTTGAAGAAGAGTCCCCGTCAGAAGAAGCGCCGCAGGGAGACGATAAATTACAGGCTCTTGCAAATGCGGTGAATGAAATTGAAGGCCGCCTGGCCACGATTGAAAATACGCTACAGGAAATGCAGGGTGATGTTGATACCATTGCAGAAGTTGTAGACACGGAAGAGTTTGCAGAATTGCGTTCCAACGCAAAAGAAATCGTTAACCGCTTTAACGATCTGGGTAGTAAAGGCGGTCAGCGCAAACAGCGCCAGGTTCCGTCCAAATCCGGGAAATTCAATTTCCTGTAATTTGCATAAAAGCAAAAAAGTAAAAACAAGTTAAATAATCGCGTAAATGCGAGGGAGTTTTATGCACCTTAATAACCGTGGGCGGGATTTACTGGATAAATATACGGCTGGAATGGCGCAGCAGTTCGGCGCACGTGATACCAGTCGCTATTTTTCCCTGAATGACCCGCAGGAAAATGCGCTGCGTCTGGCGCTGCTGGAGTCGGTCGAGTTCCTGGACATGCTCACATGCCTGGACGTTGACCAGCTGAGTGGCCAGGTGATCTCTGTTGGTTCATCTGTTCTTCATACCGGGCGCAGTGAGAACGGCCGTTTTGTCCGTCAGGTAGGCGTTGACGGTAATGATTATTCGCTGGTTGAAACGGACACCTGTGCGGCACTGCGCTGGGATTTGCTTTCCGTCTGGGCTAATGCTGGCAAAGACGAAAACGAGTTTTACAACCTGGTTCAGGCTTTCACTACCCAGGCTTTCGCACTGGATATGCTGCGCATTGGTTTCAACGGGAAGAGCCGCGCTAAAACCACTGACCCTACTGCTAACCCGAACGGCGAAGATGTGAACATTGGCTGGCATGAGCGTATGAAAACGCTGTTGGGTGGCAATCAGATTATGACCGATCCGGTCGTTCTGGATGAAGCGGGAGATTACAAATCGCTGGATGCGATGGCCTCCGATCTGATTAACGCCAAAATCCCGGCTCAGTTCCGCAATGACCCGCGCCTGGTGGTGCTGGTAGGTGCTGACCTGGTGGCCGCCGAACAGTACCGACTGTATCAGGCCGCTGATCGCCCAACGGAGAAAATCGCGGCGCAGATGCTGGGAAGCACTATTGCTGGCCGTCCGGCAATCATTCCGCCGTTCATGCCGGGTAAACGCATGGTGGTTACTCCGCTGAAAAACCTGCACATCTACACCCAGCGCAACACCCGTATGCGTAAGGCTGAGTTTGTGGAGGATCGCAAACAGTTCGAAAACAAATATCTGCGCAACGAAGGCTATGCGGTTGAAGTGCCGGAGCTGTACGCGGCGATTGATGAAAATGCCGTGACCATCGGCAAGCCGTCAGAGCCAGTGGAGGGTTAATCAATGTCTCTTTCACCCGCGCAGCGTCATAACCAGCGCATTGCGATGGAACAAAAGCTGAAGCAAAGCCTGGCAGTTGGCACCACGGAAAGCATGCACTTGCTGATTAAGGCGCTGGAAACAGATGTGGAACAGGTGCGAAGCCTGCCGCTGATTGCTGATCGCGTTGAGCATAAGCGCAATGTGCTGCTGCCGAAATGGGTTCCGACTGTGGAAGCGTATCTGGCCAGCGGCCAGGTGTATGCCAATCCGGTTCTGGCGTGGTGCGTGATCTGGCTGTTTGATGTGGGCGATCTGGATAAGGCGCTGGAATGGGCTGATATCGCTATTGCCCAGCAACAAGCTACACCGGAACGGCTGCGCAGCAATTTTCCAACGTTCGTGGCCGATACGATGCTGGCCTGGGCGGAGGAGTCTGCGGGGCGCGGGGAAAGCATTGAGCCTTATTTTTCACGCACGTTTGAGAACGTGGCCACCCGGTGGCGGCTGCATGAGCAGGTGACAGCGAAATGGTACAAGTTCGCCGGGTTGCAGCTGCTGCGCGGTGAGGATGGCCAGAAAACAGCGGCGGGTGTGGACGATGTGGAAACACTTAAGAAAGCCGATCAGCTGCTGGCCACCGCAGAACAGTATTACCTGAAAATCGGCGTTAAAACGCAGCGGCAGACCATCGCCGCACGTATCCGAAAACTGACGCAGGGTTAAAGACTACCGCAAGCCAGGCGGGCGCGGTGGAGGGCAGAAACACGATGTGAAGCTGCGCCGTGGAAACCGGACAGCCCGCCTATTTTTTCGGGGGAGCCATGTTTAGTGGAAAGCCGCTTGATTATCAGGACGAGCCGCTAAAAAACGAAGGATTCTGGCCAGACCTGAACCTGAAGGATTTTCAGGCACAGCGAGCGATCCCGGCTGATGTTGAGGCGGACACCGTTGCCCAGGCGCTGCTTGCGGCCGTGGCGGAGGTGAATGCGGAGCTGGAAAAAGTGGAAGCCAGCTGGAAGGCAAAAGGGGTTCTGAGCGCAGGGGACGCGCCGGGGGCACGGATGGGGGAGCTAAACGCCCTCTGTGCGCAGTACATGAAGGCGGTTTTTGCCAGGGCAAAAGCGGACCTGTTGGGGGAGTTTGCCACCGTTGGGCGGCGTGACTCTCACCCAGGCCAGGAAAGCACGGAAACCCGCGCCGGGTTACTGGCAGAAGCATCTGTTGTGATCCGCCGTATGAAGGGGCTGAAAAGAGCAACGGTGAAGAAGGTATGAACCAGACACAGCTTGAAAACCTGACGGCGTTCTTTACCAGCAACGTGCCAGCCCGTGCGATGAAGGCTTTTGGCAGCGTTGTGGATGAAATGGAGTTCGTACCGGCTGCAAAGGATTTGGGGCTGGGGCAGTACCGCCAGGCGGTGATCCGCTATGACGCGGTACTGAGCTGGGAGCGTTTCCCGTATCGCCTGTGCCCGCCGCAGCTGCTTATGTCGCTGATGGCTGCCTGGCTCGATGAGGCAGACAGGGAGCTGCTGGACGAAATCGGGGTAACTGAGGCCGATCCGCAGTGGGATGTGTCGGTGGCCGATGAAGAAACCGCCGATATTGTCCTGACGGTTCCCATGGCGGAAGAGCTGGTGATCCGTGAGGACGAAAAGGGATTAATCCCCTGGCAGGGAAAGCGCTGGTCTCTGGCTGAGCCGGAGATCTGGACGGCGCTGACGGCGACGGTTTACGGCGTGGATGAATCCGGTGCGCCTGTAGGCGATGCCTCGTGATTGCCGGAGGGGAGCTTAACAAGCGCCAGCTGGCGGAGCTGAAAAAGGCGCTGGCCAGCATGGAGCTGCCGCCCAAAAAACGACAGCGGCTGCTGTGGCGAATGGCGAAATATGGCGTTATTGCCGCTGCCAAGCGCAACGTGCGGAACCAGGAAACGCCGGACGGGGAAGGCTGGGAAGGGCGCAAAACGAAGCGCAAAGGCAAGATGCTGCGCAATATGCCGAAACTGCTGCATATCCGGGAAATGCCTGAAATTCAGGCCGTGCGGATTTACTTGCAGGGTGGCGGCTACCGGAACGGGGATAAACCTGTACCCGCTGGCACTGTGGGGTATTCACAGCAGAACGGTATGCGCGTTCGTGTGAGTCGCGCCAGCCAGCCGGGAAAGGTACAGGCGGGAAAGATGGCCACCGCTGCGCAGGCAAAGAAACTGCGCGCGCTGGGCTACCGGGTGCGACGGGGTAAACGCTGGAAAAAACCCACAATCCGGGAAATAACCAGCGAAATGCCATACGGACAGGCGGGTTTGCTTATCCGGAAGCTAAGCGGCAAGGCTGTAAAAACGAGCTGGACTATCGATCTCCCTTCCCGCGTATTTCTGGGAATGGGTGATGAAGATTTTAACAAGGCGCTGGCACGCCAGCTTCAGGCCATCGGCTTTGGCTGGGATGTGAATGCGCAGGATATCAGGGGGAGAACATGACCTGGCCAAATGTGACCGTTAACCAGGTAAACCAGCTACTGGGCGAGACCAATGAGGTGGAACGCACGGTGCTGTTTATCGGTACGGGAACCAAAAATACAGGCAAGACCCTGGCTGTGAACACCCAGAGCGATTTTGACGCGCTTCTGGGTGAGGCGGACAGCCAGTTAAAACGGGATGTTCTGGCGGCAATGTCGAATGCTGGCCAGAACTGGTGGGGGTTCGTCCATGTGCTGGCAGCTGACAGCGAGCCGGATGCGTGGGTTAAAGCGGTGCTGGCCGCGCAGGTGTCGTGCTCTGTTGAAGGTGTGGTGCTGTGCAATGACATTTCCACAAAGGCGGAGATTAACCAGGCCGTTAAGCTGCGCGCGGATCTGATCGCCAAATATGGCCGCTGGGTGTGGTTCATTCTGGCCACACAGGGAATACAGGAAGAGGAGGGACAGGCGGATTACCTTGCGCGCGTGGCCATCCTCCAGGACGGCATTGCGGAAAAAGCGGTGCAGCTGGTTCCCCGGCTCTGGGGGAATGAACCGGGCGTGCTGGCTGGCCGTCTGTGTAACCGTGCCGTCACCGTGGCGGACAGTCCGGCGCGTGTAAAAACGGGGGCACTTGTCAGCCTGGGCAGTGATGAACTGCCGCTGGATGGCACAGGGGCGGTGCTAGAGCTGGCCACGCTTCAGGCGCTGGAGGCGCAGCGCTTCAGCGTGCCGATGTGGTATCCGGACTATGACGGGTTCTACTGGTCAGACGGCCGCACGCTGGACGTGGAAGGGGGCGATTATCAGTCCATCGAGACGCTGCGCGTGGCCGATAAAGCCGCACGCCGGGTGCGTCTGCTGGCCATCGGCAAAATTGCAGACCGTTCGCTTAACAGCACACCGGGCAGCATTGCCGCACACCAGACGCTGTTTGCGAAGCCGCTGCGCGAAATGTCCACGGCAGCAAACATCAACGGGGTTTCATTCCCCGGCGAAGTGAAGCCGCCGCAGGATGGTGATGTGACCATTGTCTGGAAAAACAAAAAGGCGGTGGAGATTTACATTGTAGTGCGCACCTGGGAAGTGCCGCTGCAAATCACCATTAGTCTGTTACTGGATGCCAGCCTGGAGGTCGCCGCATGAGTAAGCGTATTTCGGGAATGTCGTTTGATTCATACGTTGACGGCGATCTGATCCACATCGAGAAAATTTCTCTCGATATCACGGACAACAGCGCCGCCGCGCAGACCCGTGGCGTGCCGGATGGACACGTAGATGGTGATGTGGCCGCTGAGGGTGAAATTGAAGTCAGTTCCAAAGTGCTGAGCGTGCTGACGGCAAAAGCGCGATCGGCAGGTTCCTGGCGCGGTATTGAACCTGTGGATTTCCTCTTCTATGCCAAAGCCGGTAATGAGGAAGTTAAGGTGGAGACGTTCGGCTGCAAACTTCAGCTGAGTAACCTGCTGGATATCGATCCGAAGGGTGGCAGCGTGGCCACGCACAAAATCAAATACTTTGTGACCAGTCCAAAGTTCGTAAACATCAACGGCGTTCCGTATCTGGAAGCGGAAGCCACGGAAAACCTGATCGGGTAAGGGGCAGGGATGCAGGAGTACGAAAAAGGCGCTCTGACGCTGGCGGTTATGGGGGCGCTTATCGCGCTGGGTAAGCTACTGTCCAGCAATGAGCCTGTTACGGCACGGCTGGCCATCGGGCGTGTCATTGTCGGGAGTGCGCTTTCTGTGGCGGCGGGTTCGGCGCTGTATCTGGTTCCGGAGCTTCACCCGCTGGCGCTTCTGGGGATTGGTTCAGCGCTGGGGCTGGCCGGGCTTCAGGGGGTTGAGCTTTGGCTCAAACGTAAAGGGATTAACGCAGGGGCGGGTAAATTATGACGTTAAGTGAAAAACAGCAGCTGTTTACCGTGATGGTGGGCAATCTGATCCACTGGGCTGAAGAGCACGGCTATCGTCTGACGTTTGGCGAGGCGTACCGCACGCCGGAACAGGCCGCGCTGAACGCTAAAAAGGGCAGCGGTATCACCAACAGTCTGCATACCCAGCGCCTGGCCGTGGACTTTAATCTGTTCGTGAATGGCCAGTACAAAACAGACACTGCCGATTATCTCCCACTGGGTGAATACTGGGAATCGCTGGGCGGTACGTGGGGCGGCCGCTTTAAATCCCGTCCGGACGGTAATCACTTCAGTCTGGAGCATAACGGGGTGCGCTGATGACAAACGGCCAGTGGCTGGTAGTGGTTGCGCTGGCATTTGTCTGGGGCTGGCTGACCGCTGACTGGCGGCGTGACAGTCTGGAGCTGGCGATCAACTCCGCCGCACAGGTTGCGGGTAACAAGTCCCAAAAGGCGATGCTGGAGATTGCCAGCGAATCCGCCAGGGGGCTGGAAGATAAGCTGGAGGCGCTGGAAAGTGGCAGACCGAAGGAGATCAGAACAGAAATTCTTAAGCCGGTTTTCACTAATGTTTGCGTGTCTGATGATTTTATCCGGATGTATAACGCAACCGTCGAAAATACCGAGCGTACCTTATCAGGAAAACCTGAAGCGAAAATGCCCAACGGAAAATCTTCCTCGCATTAAAGGTAATACCGGGGCGGATATTGCTGCCCCTGCTATTGAATATCAGGATTTATATTCTGTGTGTGCAGCACGTCATAACGCGCTGATAGATGAAATAAACAAACGAGAGAGTGTATTAAATGGAACAGAAAATTAATCTTGTTGTATGTGGTAAAGAAATTGTTTTCGCACCTAATCAGACCGCCTATAACAAATTCATTAATGAAATGTCGATGGATAACAAAGTTGCCCCGGCGCATAACTACCTGACCCGCATCGTGGAGCCGGAGAGTAAAGACGCGCTGGTCGAGCTTTTAAAACGTCCGGGTGCAGCATTGCAGCTGGCTGGCAAGGTAAATGAAATTTACGCACCTGAGCTGGAAATTGAAGTAAAAAACTGACAAAGCGAGTCCGGGCTATTGAAAGAAACGGACTCGATCAGTATTTAATTTTACGCCGCCACTATTTACCCCACGGGGAAGATTCTGTTGACGATATCGCCGCCGCTGTCTGGCTGGATAATCGTTTTTGGGAAAATATGCGCATTGCTACGGCAAATGGAATGAGCACTGCTTTTAAAGGCGCTGAATGAAACAGTTAGATTTTACATTAAGCCTGATCGATAAATTGTCCCGCCCTTTAAAACAGGTGCAGAACAATGTGACCGGCTTTGCGGAAAAATCAGCGGCAGCGTTTACGAAGATTGGCGGCGGCGTGCTGGCGCTGGCCGGAACGGGCATGGCCATCAAAGGCGCATTGTCCCCGGCCATAGAAATGTATGACGCACTGAACGAGGCGGCCGCAAAAGGTATCGACGATTCTGCGCTAAAAACCGTCCGGCGCGATGCGCTCATGTTCAGCACGACATACGGCGCCAGCGCCGTGGAGTTTGTTCAGTCCACTGAATCAATTAATGCGGCCATTGCCGGACTGACCGGGAATGAACTGCCGAAAGTGACCAAAGTCGCCAACGTCCTGGCGTTTGCCATGAAATCAACCGCGGCGGAAACGTCGGAGTTTATGGGGCAGATGTTCGGCAACTTTTCCTCTGATGCCGCCCGCCTGGGTAAAGTGCAGTTCGCTGAACAGCTGGCCGGAAAGATGGTTTATATGCGCAAGACGTTCGGCGCGGAAATGGGCACTATCAAAGACCTGATGGAAGGCGCGCGCGGCGTGGGAACCAACTACGGTGTCGGGCTGGATGAACAGCTGGCCGTTCTGGGGCAACTGAGCCGCACGCTGGGAACGGAAGCGAGCAGCGCTTACGAAGGCTTTATGACGGGCGCGATCGATGGCGCTAAAAAGCTGGGGCTGTCCTTTACTGACGCTACCGGAAAAATGCTGTCCATGCCTGAAATGCTGGCGAAGCTACAGGGCAAATATGGCAAGAGCCTGGAAGGGAACCTGAAGGCACAGGCGGAGCTGGATGAAGCCTTTGGGGACAGTTCGGCGGTGGTTAAGCAGCTGTATGGCAACGTGGCGCTACTTCAGCGGAATATCACCGAACTGGGCGGTGCTGACGGGCTGAAGCGCACCCAGGAAATGGCGGCCAGAATGGTGAAACCGTGGGATCGCTTTATTGCCATTCTGACGGCCATCAAAACCGTCATTGGCCTGACGCTGATCCCGGTACTGTATCCGCTGCTGAATCGCCTGGCAGATATGGGGCAAACCTTTGCCCGGTGGATGCAGCTGTTTCCCAACATCGCGCGGGTGGTGGGGTATGCCGCGTTAGCGCTGCTGAGTTTTGCCGCCGTGGGTGCTGTTGCCAATATCGTGATGGGCGTCAGTTCGTTTGTGATGATGGGCATGACGAAGGTGCTGGCGCCCATGGCCAGACTGCTGGGACTCAATCGCCTGGCAATGCTCGCCAGTAACGCCGTGACGCAGCTGTTTACTGCCGGGTTGCGGGGTTTGCGTGCCGCACTGCTCGCCGCCAGTATTGCCGCCCGTATGGGGTCTGCCTCGTTTTTACTGATGATTGCCCCGATTGCGGCTGTTGCCCTGGCCATTGCTGGCGTGGTGCTGGCGGTCATTAAGTTCTGGCAACCGATCAAGGCTTTCGTCAGCGGCTTTATCAGTGGTTTCAGCCAGGCCAGTGGCGCACTGACTCCGTTTAAAGGGCTATTCAGCGGCATCGCCACGGCGGTGGGCTGGGTCTGGAATGGCGTTAAAACGCTGTTTGGCTGGTTTGGCAACCTGCTTTCCCCGGTACAAATGACCGGGGAAAAACTGGCTGGCGTGACCAGCGCGGGGGAAACCTTTGGCCGTGTGGTGGCGGGGGCGGTTGGCATGGTTCTGACTCCGTTTGAGCTGGTTTATCGTTCCATTCAGACGGTCATTGAGATGTTCGGGATCGTTATTGAGGGCTGGGGTGATGTGGTTAACGCCTTTGATATTAATTCCCCTGTTGCCTCCTTTGAAAAAATGGCCAGCGTGATCGGTGGCGTTTTTGGGAAATTGTGGGACACCCTGAAAGGTTCATTTACCGGAACGTACAACTGGATTATTGAAAAGCTGAATAAAATTCCGGGCGTGGATATTGCCCTGGCTGCTGATTCAGGTTCGGGAGCAAATAAGGGAATCCCTTTCAACCCTAAACAGGTTGAACAGTCTGCGATTACTTCACCTGAAATAAAACAGGTTGAGTATGGCGGAAATATTACGCAGCAGTTAACGCAAAACACGTTATTACCTGAGCCACCGCCAGCAATTGCCCCCAGTGTGCTTTTAACTGGTGGGGAGCTTAAAGGCGTTGAGCGCGGCGGGATCAGTAAAACCATAAACAGCAATTCTAAATCTGTTACGGACAACAGCCGCAAAATTGACACGGTGAATATCTACCCGAAAGAAATGCTTTCACCGGGACAATTGCAGGAGTGGCAGGAGCTAAACCCATGAGTGATTTGCTTTACATCGATCTGCTGATTGAAAACGGTAATTTTGTTCTGAATACCGGGAAAGAGCCTGAGCTGTGTAATAACCGCAAAAGTATCGGGCAGGACATTATTCACAGCATTCTGGAAAGCGGTCTGGCCACGCAGCTGGTTGGCGAACGCAGCCCGACTTTACGCGCGGATATCTTCACGCAGCTGGAACTGCTGATTGAAGAAGATGAACGCATTGTGCCGGGTACGGTGGATGTGAGTGAGGAAAGCCCGAAGCGGTTATGGGTGACGGCGAGCACGTACGACTTTGGCGGAATATCAGCACAGGTGGAGCTATGACGGAAAAGCCGCAGGTTGATTTTGAAGAGGTGGTGAAGTCCAGCGGGATGCCCGTTACGGAAGAGGCGGTGCGCACCCGCTTCAACGCCATCGCCGCGCAGGAAGGGCTGATTACCAACACGTCGCGCATGTCTCCGTTCTGGCGGCTCATTACCGCCATTGTGACCGCGCCAGTAATGTGGCTGAAGGATGCGCTGGTTTCGGTGGTCATGACCAATATGTTTGTGGCCACAGCGGGTGGGCAGATGCTGCGTCTGCTGGCCTGGGCGGTGAATGTCACGGCTAAGCCTGCCAGCGCTGCGGAAGGTGTGATCCGCTTTTACAAGGAGGATTCAAAACAGGCCGTCACCGTGGCGGCGGGAACGGTAGTCCAGACCGAAAGGATTAACGGCAAGGTTTACGCCATGGCCACGGTCGCTGACGTGGTGATCCCGTCCGGCACGGCAAGTGCTTTGCTGGCCGTCAAAGCCACCGGAACGGGCGGGGCGTACAACCTTGCGCCGGGCTATTACCGCATTTTGCCCGTGGCCGTGGACGGTATCAGCCATGTGGCCAGTGAAGAGGACTGGCTGACCGTGCCGGGCGCGGATGAAGAAAGTGATGACGAGCTGCGCGAGCGCTGCCGGAACCAGTTCAACCTGGTGGGGAACTACCACACGGACGCGGTTTACCGTTCGATGATTGCGAGCGTGGCCGGACTGAGTATTGACCGGATTTTCTTTCTGCATGACGCGCCACGTGGTCCGGGTACAGCGAACGCGTATCTGTTGCTTGATAGCGGGGTCACGTCTGAGCCGTTTATTGAAGCGGTTAATGACTACATCAACACGCAAGGCCACCACGGGCACGGGGACGATATGCAGTGCTTTGCCATGCCGGAAACCCGCCACGATCTGAACGTGACGGTGTATGTCAGAAACCTGAGCAATCTTGACGAGGAACAGCAGGGCACGCTGAAGAAAGGGATTGAAAACCTGATCCGCTGCGCCTTCAGGGAAAACACGGATTATGACGTGAAAAAAACATGGCCATATTCCCGCTTTTCGTTTTCGCAGCTGGGGCGCGAGGTGCACAAAACCTTCCCGGATTCGGATTCCATCGAGTTTTCGCTGAAGGATATCACCAGCGATCTGAGCGTACCGCGCCTTAACTCCTTAACGGTGAGCCTGGAAGATGAATGATTTTCTGAAAAAACTGGCCAGCATGTCGCTGCCGTCCTGGATGAATAAAGGTGAGCCGCTGGCTTTACTGCGCACGGCGCGGACGTACTGGGCTGAGGTGTACAGCTGGATCACATGGCCATTACGTCAGTTTGATCCGCTGACCTGCATAGAGCCGGTACTCAATTTAATCGCGTATGACCGTGACATAAGCCGTTTCAGTGGCGAACCGCTGAGCCTGTACCGCAAGCGCGTGGCCTATGCCTTCATTAATGCGCGTGATGCGGGTTCCGTTGAAGGGTTCATAAACATCTTTTCACGGCTGGGGATTGGTTACGTGGAGCTGGTAGAACGCCAGCCGGACATCGACTGGGACGTGATCATGGTACGCGTCACGGACAGCCAGATTGCAGACAACACGCAGCTGATGATTCAGATAATCCGGCAGTACGGGCGAACCTGCCGCCGTTATCAGTTTGAAGTGATCACGTCTGAAAGCCTGGCTATCCGGGCGGGATGGGATCAGGGGGAATACGTGGTTTATCCGGCACGTCTGAACAGCACGGAAGCCAGTGGCGCAACGTTTAGCGCGAGTTTATAGGGAGAATTTATGTCACAGACAGCGATCACACTGGCCTTTGAGCAGTGGAAAGCAAGCCAGGCGGTAACGGGTGAAGCCGTTCTGCTGGATGAATTTGTTTTTGCCAACGTGCCGGGGCTGGATGCCACTAAGCCCGTTGACCGCAAGGAAACACTGCCACCTGCCGCGCAAATCGTTCACCGCCAGGCCGTCAGCCGTAAAGGTGTGGTCAATGAAAATGCCGTGGTTCACTCCGTTGTACTGGGCGCGGAAGTGGGTGATTTTTCGTTTAACTGGATCGGCCTGATTAACAAGGCGAGCAACACGCTGGCCATGATTGTTCATGCGCCGCTACAGCAGAAGCTGAAAACGAAGGATGGACAGCAGGGTAATGTGCTCACCCGTTCGTTTTTGATGGAGTACAACGGCGCACAGGCTGAGACCGGAATCAACACGCCAGCGGAAACCTGGCAGATTGACTTCACCGCACGTATGGCCGCAATGGATGAACGTCAGCGCATGGAAAATATCGACCTGTACGGCGCGGCGGCTTTCATGGGTAATGGCTGGCTTGTCGCAAAGAACGGCTCACAATATTTCGT
Source organism: Enterobacter cloacae complex sp. XAL002 (assembly GCF_049236805.1). Classification (NCBI taxonomy): domain Bacteria; kingdom Pseudomonadati; phylum Pseudomonadota; class Gammaproteobacteria; order Enterobacterales; family Enterobacteriaceae; genus Enterobacter; species Enterobacter cloacae complex sp. XAL002. The sequence continues at coordinate 138,829 of NZ_JBMKJN010000009.1, read as the reverse complement.
GACGGCCGGGGTGGGATATGTGCGCGGGTTGCGCGCGCAGCTGGCGGCTAACCAGAATATTTCTGTTCCGGCTAAACCAGCAAAAGTCTGGCTGGATGTGGCATGGACGGGAACGCTGACCAGCGCCTGGGGTGTGGCCAGCAAAATTACAGTGGCGGCTGACCTGGCTGATTATGTGCAAAACGGTGTGCAGCATTACGTTTTTGCCGTGGCAAGTATTGATGCGAATGGCAATATTACCGATCTGCGCCCGACAGGTGATCTTGCTGACCAGGCGTTAAAGGCACATGAAAAATCGCGTAACCATCCTGATGCCACTACTACCGAGAAGGGATTCACAAAGTTAAGTAGCGCGACGGATAGCACGTCTGAGGCAATGGCTGCGACACCTAAAGCGGTTAAAGCGGCATACGACAAAGGCAAGGCCGCAGATGACAATGCGAACGGACGCGTGCCACAAACGCGAAAAGTGAACGGGCATGAGCTTAAATCTGATTTTAATATCACCCCTGGCGATATTTTTAAACTTTCTACGGGGATTGGTGGCAACGCTGATTTAAACAACTTCACCGAACCGGGATTGTATTACCAGCCAGCGAACGCTCAGGCACAAACCGGGAAAAACTATCCGGAGGCAAACGCCGGTTCGCTGGAAGTCTATAAACATGCGGGTATTACGCAGATTTACCGGGTTTACAATGGTTCCCGTACGTACATCCGTACCCTTTACAGCGGTGTGTGGTCAGCCTGGGTAAAACAATATGACGCGGCAAATAAACCCTCTGCCGGGGATGTTGGTGCGATTCCTCTGACCGGAAGTGCCGAGGTTAAAGGTCTGATTAGAAATGCTGCTGAGTTTCAGTCAACATCTGCAAACAGTTTCCGTATTGCGTACGGTGATTACGGAACATTCTGGCGTAATGACGGAAATAACCTTTATCTGATGCTCACCAATAAAGGAGATGCTTATGGATCTTATAACGCGCTTCGTCCGTTGTGGGTTAATTTGGCAACAGGTGCATTACAGACGGGTACGCCGTTAACCGTTAATAATACAATTAATGCGGATAAAGAAGTTACAGCGGGTTATACCGGACCATTTGCCTGGGCTGAGCAGTACAAAGCTAAAGCACCGTTCTTTAACTCATATTCCACAACCGGAGCGAGTGAATACCATCCGGTAATTAAACAGCAGGCAACCATTGCGGGGAAAAACTCATGGGCTTTCTCCTTAGGGTCTCTTGTCGCGGGAGATGAACTTTCATGGCATCTACACATGAAAGGCAGTGGTGGGCAAGAGGTGAATTTTAAATGGGACACCAAAGGGAATTTTAACGCGCCAGGGCAAGTTAATCCGGGCAGTTATGCCAACTTTGATTCGCGTTATTACACTAAATCGCAAACGGATGCGGGTTATATGCCGAAAACGGGCGCGTACACCAAAGCGGAGAGTGACGGACGTTTCCAGCCAAAAGGGAGCTATACCCCAGCTGGACAGGCTTATACAAAAGCAGAGTCTGACGGGCGTTTCCAGCCAAAAGGCAATTACACCCCGGCAGGTCAGGCGTACACCAAAGCAGAATCCGACGCGCGTTATGGGGTAGGTAAAACGACTACGGGAAATAACAGTGCGTACTATACACATGGCAATGGTGCTGTATTTATGCAGTCTATGAGGAATATCTCTGTCGGCAATAATGCCACCGTGACTGTAACACTGCCCACGTCATTCCCTAACGGGATTCTGGGTATAGGTTCAAGCTATTACGGAACGGGCGGGAATAACTCCGCGTCATACTGGTTCTGTACGCCTGTGGGTAAAAACCAGGTGAAAATCCAGACTCATAACTGTAGTGGTACATTCTTCTTAAACGTTACGGGCTACTGAAATGGACAAGTTTTTTAGCAATTCAGAAAATAGTTTTTATCTTGAGGAAACCGTCAATTCTTATGAGGAGCAGGGTATTCCTGTTCCCTCTGACCTGAAAAAAATTACTGACGAAGAATATGAAACTTTTATGGTTTCACCTGACAGGAAAGCGCCATATTACAGCCTAAAATCAAAATGTATGGTGTGGGTTGATATTGCGCCACCTACGCGGGAAGAGGAAATTGAAAGCGCAGAGTTATTAAAGGCGCAGCTGTTGGCTGGCGCGGCAGAAGCTATTTCCCCGCTTCAGGATGCTGTTGATTTGTCTATGGCTTCTGAGGCGGAAACAGCAAGTCTGTCGGCATGGAAAAAATACCGGGTATTACTTAACCGTGTTGATACCAGTAAGGCACCTGATATTGAGTGGCCAGAGGTGCCTGGCAATGTGGCGTGAAGCACGAATTGCATTCAGTGATTCCGTGGCCGCGCTGAATTGTTCCGTTATCCCGGTACATCCCTGGGTGTACGGGGTAGGGCAACAGACAGAAAACGGCGCGTATCTCAGCCCGGTAAACGCGATCAACTACCTGGCTGACAAGCTGGCCGGAACGGGCGGGGCGGCGGATATCGTGATCATGATGGTTTCTGGCCAGACGCATGACAGCTTTATGGCCAGCCTGAACAAGCTTGTGGATGTATTCCCCAGCCCGGCATTTACCCAGGTGCGGAGGCTGGCGCAGTCCGCCGCGCAGCTGGCTGCGGAGAAGATGCAAATTCCGGCGAAATACAGTCAGAGTTTACCCGCGGCGATCCCGCTTTCTGTGCCTACAAGCCGCACTGCTCTGGCGGCCGCTGCGGTGAAGAAAGCCCAGCAGGAGGCCGCAGCCGTCGCGGATTTGACGGGCGTAAAAAAGCTGATGGGGGATTTTAAACAGCAGCGCGAAAGCCTGATTTCTGGCATTGCCAGCGGATTAGCGGATTTGCAGGGAAAAAGCGCCAGGGCATGGGTGTTTACTGCCAGCGGCGATCTGCCGTCCACGCTTCTGGAGCTGGTAAAAGGGATTCCGCTTCAGTCCTCTGTGTACACCGCCGCCATGATGCTGGTTGGCGACAATCTCGACGGCATAAAAGGAATGATACATGACCTCGAACCCGACACTGGCGCTTAACGGTGAAGCCATTCTGCTGAAGAACATGCGCGTGACCGTATCGCAGCAATTCCAGGACAAAGACCAGTCCGGCCAGACGAGTGCAACCACGAAATCCGAGCAGGGCATCAAAGGCAAGGAGCTGCGCGTTTCCGGCGAAATTCCGTATAAAAATCCGGAGATCCTGCGCCGTATTTTTGAGCTGGCCAGCGCGACGGAGGCCAGCGGCCAGCGCCAGAAATACCGCGTTGCACATGAGGCGGCGCGGGCGGTGAATTTCCGTGAGGCGATTTTTACCGGAACACTGGACGCGCCGCCGCAGGACGGGCGCATGTCCTGGCTGGTTACATTCACCCTGACCGAACATGTCAGCGTGCAGGAAAAACGCGAGGCCAGGGCAAGCGGCAAAACCAAAGCCGTGAAGCAAACGGCGGGAAGCGGCGGAGGCCAGAACGGTGGCCAGGCTGCTGGCGAGGATGAAGAAAAACTGACGTGGTTTGAAAGCAACGTACTCAAGCCCGTAAATGACGCACTGGCATAATCATGAAACCGATTAAACGTTTATATCTTTCAACGGATGAAATTCACCTGGCTGATGCCAGCCTGGTGCTGGAGCTGAACAGCTGTGGCCGGGGGTTTATTACGGCCGGAACAGCGCAGGACTATACGGGGAAGCTGGTGCGTCTCGATGTGGGTTACACCGATCTGGTGTTGCGCTGGTTTACCGGGTACGTGGAACGCTCGCAACCTGCTGAAAACGGCTTTCAGCGTCTCTTTGTTCGTGAGCTGGTCGGCGTATTTGAACGCCTCTGGCCATGTTCGTTTCAGCACCCCACGCTGCGCGATGTGGCCAGCTGGCTTACAGAGCACAGCGGCCTGACCTTCAGCGTGCCGGATACAGAATATTCAGACCGTCCGATCCCACATTTCACCCACAGCGGGACGGGGTATCAGCTGCTGGATAATCTCGGAAAGGCTTTCGGCATTACGGATTACGTCTGGTATCAGCTGCCGGACGGCGCGGTATATGTTGGCGGCGCGGAAAAAGCCCTGTTTGCTGGTCGCCCGATTGAGATCCCACATGAATTTAATCAGGGGGCGGCCGGGGGGAACTCAATGACGCTTCCCCTGGTGCAGAGTCTGCGCCCCGGCGTGGAGCTGAATGGGGAACGGGTGACAAAAGTCCACCTGCAAAATGACACGATGGCTGTCACCTGGACACCCCGCAACCGTGCGACGGGTAAGCCACTGCAAAAAACACCCGTTCAGCGTCAGATTGAAAGCCATTATCCGGAGCTGGCATCCGGGATGCATTTGCCAAAGTTTGGCCGTGTGATGAATCCCGTTGAGGCAGTGAAAAGCGGCAATTTCTCCGATCCGTTCCGTCCCCGCTATGCGGTTGACGTGCAGCTGCTGGACGCGGACGGCAACCCGGAAAAAGACACGCCTGTTTATTCGGCCGTTCCGCTACCGGTTCCTATGGCGGGTAATGATTCGGGGATGTTCCAGTTTCCGCCTGAAGGAACGCTGGTCGAAATCGCTTTTACTGGCGGACGGCCGGATAAGCCTTTTGTGCGGCAGACCGTGCCGGACGGAACCAGCCTCCCGGATATCCAGCCTGGCGAACAGCTGCAACAGCAGCGCGCGGAAGTGTCGCAGCGCGTCACCCAGGCGGGGGACTGGGTGAGGCAGACAGACCAGACGATCAGTGAAACCTCAATGGCGCGGGTGGTTAAGGCCGATACAGAACAGCGCGAGCTGGTCAGCCGGGACACCACAGTTAAGGCCACGGATAAAATTACCGTGCTGGGCACATCCACATTGCTGGCCGGAGCCATTCAGCAGGTGTGCACGGGGGATTACAGCCAGGCTGTGAATAACCGCGTGGCGAGTATCGGCGGCAATGATGAAACAGACATAGCCGGGAGCCAGACAGTCACAACGGGTAAAGACCTGATTGAGAAAATTGGCCAGATACGTAAAAGTGTGGCGGCCGTGCAACAGCAAATTATTGCCCCTGTGGTGTGGATTGGCTCTGGCACTATCAATGTGGCACAGCTGATGCTGGACACGCTCGACGTGGTTAAAGAGCTGGCAGAGCAAACGGCAAGCCACACGCACAGCAATACGGGAGCACCGACCAACGCGGGAGCAATCCGGAACACCGGAGCGAAAGCGGACACGCTGAACGGCAAATACTCCCCGGTGATTGGCAAGTAAACCAGTCCAGAACATAACCCGCGAAAGCGGGTTTTTTATGTCCTTCATCCCCTGGCGGGGATATCTCTTTTCTTACCTCTTAAGCGGCTATCGCTACGCGCTGTCAGCGGCGCTCTGGCGCGTTCAGCCTTTTCGCACACTCAGAGCCACCCTTAAAACAGATCGTGTCCACAGCGGGGCGCTGGCGCGTCACAGCACGGCCAAAAAAATCTTTAGCAGACCAAAATCGCACTACACCGCACCCGCCTGCGGTTTTTGGATCATAAAAATTTTTCAGTTTTATTTTTCTACAAACCAGACCGCCAGACCGCGCCAGTGCTGGCGGCTTTGCGGAAAACCCGAACTGAAAAGATTGAAAAGAATTTCAGTGTTTTTCACTTTTATGGATCTGTGGAGGATCGAAGTAAAATTGTAACTACAAGATAAATAAAGAGAAAATTAATTTTACGTGTGTTTGAAGGATCGTTTTTATTTTATGGCCATGGTCAGACTGTCAAAGCTAAAGCAAGAACTGGCGCGGCTCTGGGGCAGACAGAAATCTACTGGCAAACTGAAAAACTTACGCACTATAATACTGGTTATGCATACAGTATTTGTTTTGTAAAGAGGACGAGGCAATGGGCAAAATTTCAATTAGCGGAGCGGTTTTTATCTTTCTGGACAGAGGCGAAAATCTAAAGGATTCTGACTACCTTCCCAGTACAGGAACGCCTGACCAAAAATATGTGTTGTGGCCACACGGTGAAGGATGGGACGTACGTTATCTGGAGTTCGGTACGAGAGGGATTGAGTGGTTGCCGATTGCAGAACAACTTTTCGCCGATGAGCCGGAGGCATGGCAAGCGGCATATGAACATTGGATGGAAAATTGTAGGCAATGGGAGAATATGTTGACTACTTCAGGTGCTGATAAGTGGCAATATCTTTTAAGTCATTCAATAAATATATAAAATTATAATCAAGTAGTTGAAATCCAATAAGATAAATAAAAAGGCGTGATTATCACGCCTTAGTGATGAATTAAATTACAGCAATTGCTTTGTGTATCTCTACCCGAATGTCCCTTATATAGAAATCCCACTTTTCGCTATATTTGCTAATAAAGTTTAGAACCTTGTACTCAATATTATCAAGCCTAGCCCTTCTAGCTAATTCAGGATAATAATCATGATAATCTGTAAGCGCACCGATACTTTGAGAATGTTTTTTGAGATTTACAAACATCGTTTTATCATTATCAGTCACACCATTTTCATCTATTGCTTCAAACCATAAGCGATGATTTTTTTCAGGTGATCCTTTTACGTCTGTTATATCTAAATTAAACTGAAAAATTCTTGATAAAACTTCTTCTTTTTCGACTCTTTTATCAGTTCCTGAAAGAACTTTATTGACCATCTTAGTTTTTTCAGGAGGAGTGATATAGTAATCTCCATCTAAAATGGCTAAACTGGTATCGATTCTTTTTTCTGTAAGTTTCAGACCTGATAAAATCACAGCGGAGTTTTCTGCTGAACCAAAAAGAGAGATATCAACTTTATCGTTTAAACCTTCACTTTCAATTAATATGTTTATTGCTGTCTTTGCTAAGTTATCTTCTACAAAGACATTGACCATATCGGGTTCAACATCAGTTATCTGTCTTAAAGCATCAGCTGATACACCTGGATATGCTTCTATCCCATTCCCTATGTTCCAAATGCTGATAATATTAATCTGGTTTTTAAAGTTGATTACTGACTCTCTATGCGTAGTAAATACAACCTCAAAGCACATAGCCTTACTTTCTTTGATTAAGAAACTAATAAGTTCCTGAAATGCTCGTTCATGCAGTAAAACATCTATTTCATCAATTATTAAGTAACCATTCCGATTTAGTTTTCCACTATAGACGTGTTTAACAATCTCGAAAACTCTTTTTTCTCCTGCGCCCATTGTATGTTCTGTGTATTCAATATCGCCTTTAACCATCCCTATGAACTTTTTATTGCCTTTAAGTGTATGGCATTCAAATAAATCTTTGTAATCAGCATCAAGGATTTTGTTCAAAGCTAAAATCATCTTGTCCTTGATTGTCTTTTCGTAAATGTCCACCCTTTTATATTCTGCATATCTTGAAGCTCCAGTGTTGTCGGCTAAGGTGGCTAGATTTTGTAAACCGATATATATGGATTCTCTTTCGAGTCTTCGTGCGTAAACTGGTGTCCAGCGTTTATCCTTTCCATAAATAATATCTTTTTTATCATCTATTGCGATTCCTTCAAAAGAAACTGTTCCTCCGTTATATTTTATTTCTCCAGCGCGGAAAACAACCGAGAATTTACTATCCTGCCAGTTGTTTTCATTGTGCGGGGTAAAAAAGTCCGAGAACCTATTATTTTCTTTCGAAGATTTTTCAAGTGGTTTGAAAACGCAAGAGAGAGCATGAAGGATAGTTGACTTACCAGATCCGTTAATCCCCATGATAGCGGTTACAGATTTATCTTCAGGGAAGGAAATTGGGCAGTTATTAATACCTTTCAATTTTTCTATATTAATGCTCTTTATTCTATATGATAAATTTTGGGGTTTATCGGTTTTTACTCTTTTAGCCATGTTAGGATCCATTCTAATTGCTTGTGTATAGTATGTTCTCAAAACCAAAAAGCAGCCATTAGCATAACAGTAAACTTCCTTTAGGAGTAAGGGGAGATCGAACAGGAGTCCTCAACATGCTTCTTCTATGTGTTTAAACTTTTCTCAAAGCTGAAAACCCCTTTTAAGATAGCGACACTTTTGAGCCACTCAAGATTTTTACTGTATGTAACTCATTGATTTGTTAGATAGATAAATGATTTAACAGGCTATATTGTATAGCTATGGCTAATTCGTTAATTTTTTGTGCTTGTAGAGCTATGGTTTACAATGTGCGCTCCGTTACAGGGCGCTGGAAGCGTCAACCCATTGAGGAAGCACAATGAACCGTCGCGCAGGTAAGCCAACAACAAAAAAAACGACGCAACTGGTGAACGTTGAAGAGCATGTGGAAGGCTTCCGTCAGGTGCGTGAGGCGCACCGCCGGGAGCTGATTGATGATTATGTCGAACTGATCTCTGATCTGATTCGTGAAGTTGGAGAAGCGCGCCAGGTGGATATGGCCGCACGCCTGGGGGTGTCGCAGCCAACCGTTGCCAAAATGTTAAAACGTCTGGCGTCGGTCGGGCTGATCGAGATGATCCCCTGGCGCGGGGTGTTTCTCACCGCTGAAGGCGAAAAGCTGGCGCAGGAGAGCCGCGAGCGCCATCAGATCGTCGAGAATTTTTTACTGGTGCTTGGCGTCAGCCCGGAAATTGCCCGTCGGGATGCCGAAGGTATGGAACACCACGTCAGCGAAGAGACGCTGGTGAAGTTCCGCGAATTTACGCTCAAATATGGCCCCGCCGCTGAATGAACATCCCCGGCTTGCAGGCCCTGAAACGCGATCGTTTTTTCCATCTTTTACTTATCACTGGCGTTGGGCTCAGCGTCTTTGTGCCCTTCACGCCGCACACCTGGCCGGCGGCCATAGACTGGCGCACCATTATTACCCTGAGCGGTTTGATGATGCTCACCAAAGGCGTAGAGCTGAGCGGCTATTTTGACGTGCTGGGGCGCAAAATGGTGCGCCGCTTCGCCACCGAGCGCAAACTGGCTCTGTTCATGGTCTTTTCGGCGGCGCTGCTGTCGACGTTCCTCACTAATGACGTAGCGCTGTTTATCGTGGTGCCGCTTACGCTCACGCTGCGTAAGCTGTGCGAAATACCGGTTACCCGTCTGATTATCTTTGAAGCGCTGGCCGTCAATGCAGGCTCGCTGCTCACGCCGATCGGTAACCCGCAGAACATTCTGCTGTGGGGACGCTCCGGCCTGTCGTTTATCGCATTTACCTGGCAGATGGCGCCGCTGGCGCTGGCGATCGTGGCGACGCTGCTGGTGGTGGGCTGGTTTGCTTTCCCGAATAAATCGTTGCAGTACCACAGCGGTACCACCGGCCCCCAGTGGCAGCCGCGTCTCGTCTGGAGCTGCCTGGGACTGTATATCGTTTTCATTACCGCGCTGGAGTTAAACCAGGCGCTGGCGGGCGCGCTGCTGGTGGCGTGTGGCTTCCTGTTCCTCGCCCGGCGGGTGCTGGTGAGCGTTGACTGGACGCTGCTGCTGGTGTTTATGGCGATGTTTATTGACGTCCATCTACTGATCCAGCTCCCGGTATTGCAGACCGTTCTCCATAGCGTCAGCGGTCTGTCGCAGACGGGACTATGGCTGACGGCGATTGGTCTCTCGCAGGTGATCAGTAACGTGCCGTCCACCATTTTGCTGCTTAACTATGTTCCCCCAACGGTACTGCTGGCGTGGGCGGTCAACGTCGGCGGCTTTGGGCTGCTGCCCGGCTCGCTGGCCAACCTCATCGCCCTGCGGATGGCCAACGATCGCCGCATCTGGTGGCGCTTCCATTTATGGTCAATCCCGATGCTGCTCTGGTCTGCGGCGGTCGGTTTCGGACTATTCCTTCTCATATAGTGCGCAATTTGTCAGTTTTTCCTGGCAAATGTATAGCAACGTCCTAGCTTTAGTGAACGGCATAGTGTGATGCCGCTCACTGACAGGACCGTTGCTGAACTATGGCAGAAGATCAAAATCCACCTGCTGACGAGCAGGATCAAAACAATAACGAGCGCAAGCGCCCGGGCAAAAAACCGTTAATTATCCTTGGCATCGTGGTCATCGTGATGGTGATCGTGGCGCTGGTCTGGTGGTTTTTAACCCGTAACGAAGAGACCACCGACGACGCCTTCACCGACGGCGACGTAGTGACCATTGCCCCAAAAACGGCAGGCTACGTTACCGAACTTCGCGTGCGGGATAACCAGCGTGTAAAGAAAGGGGATGTGCTGGTGGTGATCGATCCGCGTGATACCACCGCCCAGCGCGATCAGGCTCAGGCCCAGCTTGGGCTGGCGGTTGCGCAGTTGCATCAGGCGCAGGCGCAGCTGGCGCTCTCGAAGGTGCAATATCCCGCCCAGCGCGATGAAGCCAAAGCCCAGGTACTGAAAGCCCAGGCGGATATGACCAACGCTCAGGCGGAGTACCGCCGTCAGCGCGGCGTTGACCCCCGCGCGACCACACAACAAAGCATCGATGCCGCGAACGCTCAACTGCGGAGTGCCCAGGCGGGTCTGGCCAGCGCGCAGGCGCAGCTGGAGGTGGCGGAGCAAGTCCAGCTGCAAATCCGCCAGCAGGAGACTAACGTCGAAGCCCGCGAACGGCAGGTCGATCAGGCCAGAGCGCAGTTGGAAACCGCCAACCTGAACCTCTCTTATACCGAAGTCCGCGCCCCGTTCGACGGTTTTGTCACCAAACGCAACGTCCAGCCTGGTACGCTGGTGCAGGCAGGCACGGCACTGTTCTCGCTGGTTTCCCCGAACGTGTGGGTGGTGGCGAACTTCAAGGAGTCGCAGCTTGAACGTATGAAGCCGGGCGACAAAGTGACCGTGTCCGTCGATGCCTGGCCGGATATGGCGCTCGAAGGCCATATTGACAGCATCCAGCAGGGCAGCGGCTCGCGCTTCTCCGCCTTCCCGTCGGAAAACGCCACCGGTAACTTTGTGAAGATCGTTCAGCGCGTGCCGGTGAAAATCGTCATTGATAAGGGGCTGGATCCGAACAAACCGCTGCCGCTGGGGCTGTCGGTTGAACCGAAGGTCACCGTGGAATGACGGACAGCAGCCACGAAAACTGGAAGCCCGCCAGTAACCCGTGGGCGGTGGCGATTGTGGTCACCCTGGCGGTGTTTATGGAAATTCTGGACACCACCATCGTCAACGTGGCGCTGCCCCACGTCGCGGGATCGCTCTCGGCCAGCTATGACGAATCTACCTGGGTGCTCACCAGCTACCTGGTGGCGAACGGCATCGTGCTGCCGATCTCGGCCTTCCTGAGCCGGCTGTTTGGCCGCAAGCAGTTCTTCCTGATCTGCATTGTGATGTTCACCATCTGTTCGTTCCTGTGCGGCATCGCCACCGAGCTTTGGCAAATCATCCTGTTCCGTGTGATGCAGGGCTTTTTTGGCGGCGGGTTGCAGCCCACGCAGCAATCGGTGCTGCTCGATTACTTCAAGCCGGAGGACAGGGGCAAAGCCTTTGGCCTTTCATCCATTGCCATTATCGTCGCGCCGGTACTTGGCCCGACGCTGGGAGGCTGGATCACCGATAACTACTCCTGGCGCTGGGTGTTCTTTATCAATATTCCGGTAGGGATTGTGACGGTGCTGGCCATCTATCAGCTGCTGGAAGATCCGCCGTGGGAGAAAAAGTCGGAAGAGAAGCTCACCGTCGACTGGACGGGGATCGGCCTGATCGCTCTCGGACTTGGCTGTTTGCAGGTGATGCTCGACCGGGGCGAAGATGATGACTGGTTCTATTCGAACTTTATCCGCACCTTCGCGGTACTGACGCTGGTCGGCATTATCGGCGCGATCTACTGGCTGATGTATGCCAAAAAGCCGGTGGTGGATCTGCACTGTATGAAGGATCGCAACTTTGCGATCTCCAGCCTGCTGATGGCGGGGATGGCGATGATCCTGTACGGCAGTTCGGTGGTTATTCCGCAACTGGCGCAGCAGGATTTGGGCTATACCGCCACCTGGTCCGGGCTGGTGCTCTCGCCCGGCGCGGTGCTGATTGTGCTGACTATTCCGCTGGTACTGAAGCTGATGCCGGTGGTGCAGACGCGCTGGATCATCGCCTTCGGCTTTACCTGCCTGGCGGTGTCGTTCTTCTGGTCCCGGACGCTGACGCCGGATATCGATTTCGAAACGCTGGTGCTGTTTCGCAGCGCCCAGTCGATTGGACTCGGGTTCCTGTTTGTGCCCCTCACCACCATCGCCTTTATCTCGATCCCGAGGCGGCTTAACGCCGACGCGGCGGCGCTGTTTACCATGTTCCGCAACGTGGCCGGCTCGATTGGGATTTCGCTCTCGACGGCGGCGATCACCGAGCGCTCGCAGGCGCACAGCGCGCATCTGGCTTACCACGCTTCGCCGTTTAATGAGCAGTTCCAGCTGGCGATACGCGAAAGCGCCCAGGCGATCCAGAACTTCACCACTCAGGTGGGCGATCCGACCGGCATTGCCACCGGGCGGATGTACCAGACCATGATCGAGCAGTCGCGCTTTCTGGCCTACATCGACGTCTTCACCATTCTGAGCGCGGTGGCCTTCTTACTGATTCCGTTTTGTTTGTTGCTCTCGCCGGTTAAGAGCGAGGGGAGTGCAGGAGCACACTGATGATACACAGACGTTTACACCCCCTGATGATAATGATGCTGCTGGTGGGCTGCGCCGTCGGGCCGGACTACCAACAGCCTGCACCGCCCGCCACCACGCACTGGAACGATAAGGGCGACGGCGCGGTGAAATCACAAACGTCCTCCGCGGCAACTAACCCGCGCTGGTGGAAAACTTTCGGCTCGCCGCAGCTCGACAGCCTGATTGAACGCGCCATCGCCGGAAATCTGACGCTACAGCAAACGGTATTGCGCATTGCCGGCGCGCGCGAACAGATTAACCAGGCCGGCGGGGCATTTTTCCCGTCGGTGAATGGCAATGTGCAGGCGACGCGCCAGCAGCTTGGGCTGGAAGGGGAGCTGAAATCCCACGGCGTGTATGACCAGTTGAGTAATGTCGATCCGCAGCTGCGAAGCGCGTTAGGCCCGCTGACGCAGCCGATTAACCTCTATCAGGGCAGCTTCGACGCTCAGTGGGAAATCGACCTGTGGGGCAAGGTGCGCCGTCAGGTAGAAGCGGCCGAGGCGCAGCAGCGGGCGGCGATCGAGCAGCGTAACGATGCGCTGGTCTCGCTGGAAGCCGAAGTGGCGCGGGCGTGGCTACAGCTGCGAGGGGCGCAGAGCATCATTGCCACGCTTAATACGCAAATTGAAAGCGCGCAGCAGACGCTGGATCTGACCGAAAGCCGCCAGCGGGGCGGGCTGTCACCGCAGATGGACGTAGAAAACGCCCGGGCGCAGCTGGGCAATCTTGAAGCCCAATTGCCGCAGTATCAGGCGCAGGAACGCCAGGCGATGAACGGGCTGGCCATCCTGCTCGGCAAACCGCCGGGGGCGCTGGATGCCGAATTACAATCCGTGCAGCCGATGCCAGCGTTGCCGGATATTGTGCAAACCGGCATTCCGTCAACGCTGGCGCGTCGGCGCCCGGACGTGCGCGAAGCTGAGGCGAACCTCCATGCCGCCACGGCGCAAATTGGCGTCTCGGTAGCCGAACTGTTCCCAAGCTTCACCCTCTCCGGGCAGTTTGGCCTGCGTAACAGCGAATCCGGCTGGCTGACCGACTGGAGCAGCCACTTTTACAGCTTCGGTCCGCAGGTCTCCATCCCCATCTTCCAGGGCGGTCGGCTGGTCTCCAGCGTCAAGGTGGCCCGCGCACAGCAAGGGGCGGCGGTGCTGGACTACCGTCAGACGGTGCTGACGGCGCTCGGCGACGTTGAAAACGCGCTGGTGAGCTATCGCACTGACCAGCAGCGTGAGGCGGGCCTGGCGAAAACCATCGACGCGCTGCAAAACGCTTTTGATCTCGCCAGCGACAGCTACCGGCAGGGGATCGCCAGTTTTATTGACGTGCTGGACGCCCAGCGTCAGCTCGCTCAGGCCGAACAGCAGCGGGCGCAGGCGCAGGTGCAGAGCGCGCTTGACCTGGTGGCGCTCTACAAAGCCCTCGGCGGCGGCTGGGAGCCGTATCAGCAGGTTCAGCTGCCAGACTACAGCGTCTTTGGCGATGCCCCGCGCGGATAGATTCAGAGGATTGGGCAAGAAACGGACAGGAACGCCACATTCGCGATGGCTGGGGGGCGGGTATAACTAACAGACACCCAATCGACATGCGAGGAAAGCGTTATGCGTTATCAAAAACTGGGCAATACCGGACTGTTTGTTTCTGAACTCTGCCTCGGCACCATGACCTTCGGCGGCGAGGGCGGCATGTGGGGCAAGATTGGCCAGCTAAGGCAAAACGAAGCCGAGCAGCTGGTGGGCCGCGCACTGGACGCGGGCATCAACTTTATCGACACTGCCGACGTCTATTCGGAAGGACGCTCGGAGGAGATCCTCGGGCAGGCGCTGAAAAACCTGAACGTTCCACGTGAAAACGTGGTGGTCGCCACAAAGGTGTTTGGTGAAACGGGCACGGCGGGAGTGAACTCACGCGGCGGCTCGCGCTATCACATTATCGACAGCGTAAAGAACAGCCTGCGCCGCCTGCAGCTCGATCATATCGATCTCTATCAGCTGCACGGTTTCGACCCCGCGACCCCCATTGAGGAGACGCTTTACGCACTGGATAACCTTGTGCAGCACGGTCACGTGCGATACATCGGCGTCTCGAACTGGACTGCGTGGCAGATTGCCAAAGCGCTCGGTATTTCTGAACGTCTTGGGCTGGCGCGTTTCGCATCGTTGCAGGCGTATTACACCATTGCCGGACGTGACCTGGAGCGCGAGCTGGTGCCGATGATGCAGAGCGAAGGCGTCGGATTGATGGTCTGGAGCCCGCTGGCGGGCGGCCTGCTGAGCGGAAAATACGGTCGTGACGGGCAGAGCGAAACCGGAGGCCGCCGTCTGGAATTTGACTTCCCGCCGGTGAATAAAGATCGCGCCTTCGACTGCGTGGACGTAATGCGCGTCATTGCCGAGCGTAGGGGCGTCTCCGTGGCGCAAATCGCGCTGGCATGGCTGCTGCATCAAAAAGCGGTGACCAGCGTCATTATTGGTGCGAAACGCGTCGATCAGCTGGACGATAATATTGCCGCCACCGGGATCCGCTTAAGCGAAGACGAGCTTAAACAGCTTGATGCCGTCAGCGCGCTGCCGCGCGAATATCCAGGCTGGATGCTGGAGCGGCAGGGGGAATACCGTCGTAGTCAGCTCGCGCAGCAGTAACCTTCCTTTTCCCCGGTGGCGCTTCGCTTACCGGGGCTACTATCTCTGGTCTTTATTTCAACCCACCTCACAAAAAATGCTCCTTCTCTTTGCCTGATGTTTCATCTCGATCTATATGACTAGTCATGAAATTTAAATGACTAGTCATATAGGGAGCAACCATGGACAAATCACTGCCAGCCAGCTTTTTATGGGGCAACTCGGTATCCAGCATGCAGACGGAAGGGGCATGGAATGAGGGCGGGAAGGGGATGTCGGTATATGACATTCGGGAAGCAGGAGAAAACATCTCCGACTGGAAAGTGGCGACCGACTCCTACCACCGCTACCGGGAAGATTTCGATCTGATGCAGGATCTGGGCATGAACTGCTACCGCTTCCAGATCTCCTGGAGCCGCGTCTGCCCGCAGGGTGACGGCGAGTTCAACGCCGAAGGTATCGCGTTTTACGACCGCTTTATTAACGATCTGCTCGCCCGCGGTATTGAGCCGATGGTCTGCCTCTACCACTTCGATATGCCGCTGGCGCTGGCGCAGGAGTACAACGGCTTCAACGACCGCCGGGTGATGGAGGCCTTTATCCGCTACGGCAAGAAGATGATCGACTGCTACGGCGATCGCGTGAAGTACTGGCTGACCTTCAACGAGCAGAACATTTTCCATATGCCGGAAGCTTTTCGCATTTCCGGTTACATGAAAGGCGAGCAAACCCTGCGCGAGCTGTATGAGCTTCAGCACCATGCGATGGTGGCGCACATGACTCTGACCGAATACCTGCACCAGACTAAGCCAGGCAAGCTGATGGGCGGCATGCTGGCGCACCAGCTGATTTATCCAGCCACCTGCAAACCGCGCGATATCTTCTGCGCCCAGCAGTACGACGAATTCCTCAACCAGAACCTGCTGCGCGTCTTCGCGGGACAGGGCTACAGCCCGGCGGTGATGGCGGTGGTGGAGCAGGAGGGCTTCGGTGATATCTACCGCGCAGACGATCTCGCGCTGTTTGCGCGCACGAAGAACGACTTTATGGCCTTCAGCTATTACGCCAGCAAAACGCTGGACAGCGATGCCATCCCGGAAGGCACGCCGGTGAACCATTACCTGCTGCATGGCGAGAAAAATAACCCGTACCTGAAAGCCACCGAGTGGAACTGGCAGATCGACCCGCTGGGCTTTCGCACCATCATCACCCGCTATGCCAACGACTGGCGGATGCCGGTATTCCCGATTGAAAACGGCATCGGCGTGATCGAGTCCTGGGACGGGGTAAACCCGATCGAGGACACCTACCGCATCGACTACCACCGGGCGCACATCGAGGCGATGAAAGCGGCAATATTCGAGGACGGGGCAGAGGTAATGGGCTACCTCGGCTGGGGCTTAATCGACATTCTCAGCTCGCAGGGTGACATGCGTAAGCGCTACGGCGTGGTCTACGTCAACCGTGAAAATCACGACCTGAAAGACCTTAAGCGCGTGCCGAAGAAGAGCTACGCGTGGTTAAAACAGGTTATCCATACTAACGGACGCGAGATGTAAGCCGTACGCTGCCGGGCCGTTTTTGTGACTGATTGATGGGAATACTCCGCTATGTCTGAAACAAAAATAACACCGCACATGCAGTCTTTTGTCGATAAATTTGTTGAGTTCTCGGCGCGCCTGGCAAACCAGGTACACCTGCGATCCCTGCGGGACGCTTTCGCCACGGTGATGCCGATTTTCATCCTCGCCGGTCTGGCGGTGCTGGTGAACAACGTCGTGTTTCCATGGGTGCTGGAAGGCGACACGCTCACGCAGTTTAAGGTGTGGGGCGAGGCGATTATCAACGGCACGCTGAACATCGCCGCGCTGCTGCTGGCACCGATGATCGCCTGGTCGCTGGCGCGTAACAAAGATTTCGACAATCCGGTCTCGGCAGTGGTTATCGCCGTCAGCAGCTTCATCATCATGATGCCGATGCGCTTACAGATTACGCCTGTCGGCAGCGACGCCACGGTGAACGTCACCCAGGTGCTGACGTTCGCCAATATCGGCTCGACCGGGATTTTCGCCGGGGTGCTGATTGGGCTGCTCTCAACCGAGCTGTTTATCGCCATTTCACGGCTGAAGGCGCTGCACATTTCGCTGGGGGAGAACGTGCCTCCGGCGGTGAGCAAATCCTTTACCGCGCTGATCCCGACGATCCTCACGCTCTCCCTGTTTGCGGTGCTGGCGGCCATACTGGCGAACGTGCTGCATACGGATCTGATCCATCTCATTACGACATTCATTCAGCAGCCGCTGCGGCTGATCAACACCAGTCTGCCCGGGACGATCTTCATTTACAGCTTCGGTAACTTCCTGTTCACGCTCGGTATTCATCAGTCGGTAGTCAACAGCGTGGTGCTGGAGCCGTTTCTGCTGATCAACACCAACGAGAACATGCTGGCCTTTGCCAACGGCCAGCCGATCCCACACATCATCAACAACATTTTTGTGCCGACCTTTGGCATGGTGGGCGGGACGGGCAGCACTATCTCATTGCTGATCGCTATCTTCATCTTCTCAAGACAGAAATCAGCGAAGCAGGTGGCGCGTCTGTCACTGGCGCCGGGTCTGTTCAACATCAACGAGCCGGTGATTTTCGGCCTGCCGATTGTCTTTAACCTGCCGCTGATGATCCCGTTTGTGCTGCTGCCCGCCATCGGGATTTACTTTGCGTGGCTCTGTACCACGCTGGGTCTGATGTCGCGCTGCGTGGTGATGATCCCGTGGACCACGCCGCCGATCCTCAGCGCCTGGCTGGCGACGGCGGGGGACTGGCGGGCGGTGGTGGTGCAGTTGGCAATCATCGTATTTGGTGTATTCTTCTACCTGCCTTTCCTCAAGGTGGCCGAGCGAGTGGCCGTGAAAAACAGCGGGACAGAAAACTAATTTAAGGAAGGAAGATGGCGGCGAAGTACATCACCATAGCGCGGGAAATTAAGAAACGCATTATTACCCAGCAGTACGCCGCCAATGAACCGCTGCCGGACCAGTTCGCGCTGGCGGCGGAATTCAGCACCAGCCGGATGACCATTCAGCAGGCGATGCGTCAGCTGATCGTAGAAGGGCTGGTCTATACCCGGCAGGGACAGGGCACGTTCATCCGCAAAAATTTCCTCCAGCTTTCCCAGTGGGATCTCTCCGGCAGCGACTACTTTGGGGCGACCAAAACCTGGGAACATTTAGGCACGGTGACGAGCCAGGTGGTGCACTTCGAACTTCGCTTCCCGAACGAGAAAGAGCAGGCCTCGCTGATGATAAATCCGGATACGCCGATCTATGACTTCATTCGTCTGCGTTTACTCAACGGTGAGCCGATGTCCCTGGACGCCACGGTGATGCCGCTCAATCTGGTGCCCGGCCTGAACAAAACCCATCTTGAAAGTTCGGTATTCCGGTATGTGCAGGAGACGCTGGGGCTGAAGATCATGGGATCGTATCGTGTGGTGCGGGCGCTGAAGCCCAGTGCGCTGGATATGCAGCATCTGGTCTGTGAGCCAACCGACCCGGTGCTGGAGGTCGAGCAGGTGATCTATCTGGAAGATGGTACGCCGCTGGAGTACGCCCATTGTCACTATCGCTATGACCATGGCGGCATCGTTATTGTGAATAACGGATAAAAAAAAGCGGGCCTCGAGGCCCGCTTTGTTCGTGCTCGCGATTAGTTCAAACGCACCGGCATACCGGAACGGTTCTGAATCGCCTGGTCAACGATGGTCGTGTCAACATCCGCCTGAGAGGTAACGGACTGCACCGCGCTGGTCAGCTTAATCGGTACGATTTCGTTGTTGTTGATCTGATCTTCGCTGGTGGACAGCGGGTTATGCACTTCAATGTAACGGCTGCCGTCCGGCTCTGACGTCGCTTTCACCGGTTCGTTAATGAACTGCACGCGCGTACCGACCGGCACGTTATCGAACAGGAATTTGATGTCTTCATTACGCAGACGTACGCAGCCGTGGCTTACGCGCAGGCCGATACCGAAGTTGGCGTTAGTACCGTGGATGGCATACAGACGACCAATGTACAGCGCGTACAGACCCATCGGGTTATCCGGGCCAGCAGGCACAACGGCCGGCAGCGGTTCACCGGCAGCAATGTACTCAGCGTGCATTTTGGCGGTCGGCGTCCAGGTTGGGCCCGCTTTCTTACGCTCCACTTTGGTGGTCCAGTTCAGCGGGGTGTCTTTACCCAGCTGACCGATACCGATAGGCAGAACGATCACGGTGTTAGTGCCTTTCGGGTAGTAATACAGACGCATTTCGGCGCTGTTAATCACGATACCTTCGTGCACGGTATCCGGCAGGATCAGCTGCTGTGGAATGTTGAGTACGGTACCCGCTTTCGGCAGATACGGGTCAACGCCCGGGTTCGCTTCCAGCATGTTAGACAGGCCGAGCTGATACTGCGCCGCGAAGTATTCCAGCGGCTGAGTGTTACCTTCCGGAACCGTCACCACCTGGTTTTCACCCACCAGACGGCTTCCGTCTGTCGGCAGGGGATACGTCACCGCAGACGCGGTCTTACAAAAACCTACTACGGCTAACGCCGCCGCAAAAAGCGTTGTTAATTTCATGTTCATGTTATGCGAGGTATCTAAGCCATTCTGGCGATGAGTTGAGAAGTCTGAATCTGTAATGGGAGCGCATTATATGTGCATTCCCGTTAACTGGGAATTCAGATGTGTACGAAATCACATTTTTTTCGATTTTGTTAAAGTTTAGTGGATTACCGCAACACAGGATCTCAATTCGGAATTGTGGCATAATGCCGCGTTTATCACACTTTTCGCAGGAATCTCTCCGTGTTAGTTACCAGCAACGTCACTATGCAGTTTGGCAGTAAGCCGCTGTTCGAAAATATTTCCGTCAAATTTGGCGGCGGCAACCGTTACGGCCTGATTGGTGCCAACGGTAGCGGAAAATCCACCTTTATGAAGATCCTCGGCGGTGACCTGGAGCCGACGCTGGGCAACGTGTCGCTCGACCCGAACGAGCGTATCGGTAAGCTGCGTCAGGATCAGTTCGCCTTCGAAGAGTTCACCGTGCTCGACACCGTGATCATGGGGCATGCGGAGCTGTGGGAAGTGAAGCAGGAGCGCGATCGTATCTACGGTCTCGCTGAGATGAGCGAAGAAGACGGTTACAAAGTGGCCGACCTGGAAACGCAGTACGGCGAAATGGACGGTTATTCTGCGGAAGCGCGTGCGGGCGAACTGCTGCTGGGCGTCGGCATTCCTGTTGAACAGCACTATGGTCCGATGAGCGAAGTTGCGCCAGGCTGGAAGCTGCGTGTGCTGCTGGCGCAGGCGCTGTTCTCTAATCCAGACATCCTGCTGCTCGACGAACCGACCAACAACCTGGACATCGACACCATCCGCTGGCTTGAGCAGACGCTGAACGATCGCGACAGCACCATGATCATCATCTCGCACGACCGTCACTTCCTTAACATGGTGTGTACGCACATGGCGGATCTGGATTACGGCGAGCTGCGCGTTTATCCGGGCAACTATGATGAGTACATGACGGCGGCAACCCAGGCGCGTGAACGTCTGCTTGCCGACAACGCCAAGAAGAAAGCGCAGATTGCGGACCTGCAATCCTTCGTCAGCCGCTTCAGCGCTAACGCCTCTAAATCACGCCAGGCAACGTCGCGTGCCCGTCAGATCGACAAAATCAAGCTCGAAGAGGTAAAAGCCTCCAGCCGTCAGAACCCGTTCATTCGCTTCGAGCAGGACAAGAAGCTGTTCCGTAACGCGCTGGAAGTGGAAGCCCTCACCAAAGGCTTCGATGAAGGCCCGCTGTTCAAAAACTTCAACCTGCTGCTGGAAGTGGGCGAGAAGATTGCTATCCTGGGTGCCAACGGCGTGGGTAAATCCACTATGCTGAAAACTCTGGTGGGCGAAATGCAACCGGATAACGGTACCGTGAAATGGTCTGAAAATGCGCAGATTGGTTACTACGCGCAGGACCATGAATATGAGTTCGAAAACGATCTGACCGTCTTCGACTGGATGAGCCAGTGGAAGCAGGAAGGCGACGACGAGCAGGCGGTACGCAGCATTCTGGGGCGTCTGCTGTTCAGCCAGGACGACATCAAAAAGCCCGCCAAAGTGCTCTCCGGTGGTGAAAAGGGCCGTATGCTGTTCGGCAAGCTGATGATGGAAAAACCGAATATCCTGGTGATGGACGAACCAACCAACCACCTGGATATGGAATCGATCGAATCCCTGAACATGGCGCTGGAGATGTATCAGGGCACCCTGATCTTCGTCTCTCACGACCGTGAGTTCGTCAGCTCCCTGGCGACCCGCGTGATCGAAATCACGCCAGAGCGCGTGGTGGACTTCACCGGTAACTACGAAGATTACCTGCGCAGTAAAGGTATCGAGAGTTAAAAAAATAGCCGGGTGGCGGCTTCGCCTTACCCGGCCTACGTTCTATCACCTCTCCCTGTGGGAGAGGGTTAGGGTGAGGGCATCAGGCCGCACTAAACCACCCACTCGCCCCCTTCAACCCCGTTCACCCGCAGCGTACGTTTTTCCCCCGTCGGTAATGACACCTTCAGTGCCTTCCATGCCGGACGATAGTCGCCGCGCGCATTCACCTTCAGGTTGATACTTGCGCCGTCGCACACCATCTCCCATTCCACCCACAGCGCATTGCCGTTCAGGTAGCCCCAGCTTTCGCCGTCATCCTCAAACAGCAGCCCGGAGGTGGTGCCGACGCCTTTCACCGGGAACAGTTTTAGCTCACGGGTAACGTCTTTATCGGCGCTCACGTGACGGATGCGTTCGCTGAGCGGCAAACCGGCCCCTGCGCGCACCAGAAGCGGCAGCTTTTCCAGCGGCGCATCAAGGACGATCGATTGCCCGCCCGCATACCACGTGTGGGTGTAAAAATCGTACCAGCCGGTTTCGTTATCCGGCAGCCAGACGCGGCGCTCGCGCTGCCCGGCTTCGACGACGCTGGCCACCAGCAGGTCACGGCCCAGCAGGAAGTCGTCGCACTCTTCAAAGGTCTGCGCATCGTGCTCATGATCGAGGAAGGTCGGGCGCAGCATCGGCTCGTCGTCGGCGTGCGCCTGCCAGAGCAGGGTGTAGAGGTACGGCAGCAGGCGATAGCGCAGTTCAATGGCGCTGCGAATCGCAGGGGTCACGCCCGGGTACATCCACGGTTCGTTCACGGTGCGATCGTCATTCCACGAGTGGATGGTAAAGCGCGGATGCATCACGCCGTTTTGTACCCAGCGCACGAACAGCTCGGCATCCGGCTTGTCGCCGGAGAAACCGCCGACGTCGTGACCGACGTTGAACAGTCCGGACAGGCTCATGCCCAGGCCCATGCGGATGTTATAGCGCAGGGTGTCCCAGTTGGTACGGTTGTCGCCGCTCCAGGTCTGAACGTAGCGCTGCATTCCGGCACAGCCGGAGCGGGAGATCAGATACGGACGTTTATCCGGCGCAAAGCGCTGCTGTGCTTCCAGCGAGGCGCGCATCATCAGCAGCGGCATCACCGGGCGAATATGCTTGATGGCGATCTCCTGGCCGAAGCCATAGCAGCGCGCTTCCCCGTCCCACACTTCATACTCGTTGTTGTCGTTCCAGGTGGAGTCGATGCCCATCTCCAGCAGCTGCGTGGTCACGCCGTTCTGCCACCACTGCACCGTCTGCGGGTTGGTGAAATCGAGATGCGATCCTTCGTCATCCCAGAAGCTGGAACGTTCAGGCGCATCGGTTTCTGAATCGCGAATGAACAGGCCGCGTTCCGCCACTTCGCCGTAGCGGGGATGATCCTGCAACAGACACGGCTTGATGTTTGCCGCAAGCCGCAGCCCCGCGTCGTGGAACGCCTGGCTCATCACCTTCGGCTGCGGCACTTTGTCGTAGTTCCAGTTAAAAACGTAGCGCTTGCCGTTAATCGAGGTATAGCCGGAGGAGAGCTGGAACGAGTCGCACGGAATGGCATGCTCATCGCACAGGCGGATGAAGTTCATCAGCTGGTCCTGCGCGTCCGGCGCGTCGGTGTAGTGCATGGTTGAGCCGCTGTAGCCCAGGCTCCACTTCGGTCCGAACAGCGTATTCCCCGTCAGGCGCACGAAGGCTTTCGTCACGTCCAGCACGCGCTTGCCGGTGAAGAGGTAGTAGTCAATATCGCCCGCTTCCGCCTGCCAGCGGCGGTAGGCGGTGTGATAGTTGTCGATCTCGTTACCCAGATCCAGCCAGCAGCTGCTCAGGTTATCGTAGAACAGGCCGTAGCTCACGTCATCGCGACGGGTGAGGGTGAACGGGATGTGCTTGTACAGCGGATCGGTGCTGGCGGCGTTATAGCCCATCGCGTCCAGGTTACGCATCTCATAGCGTTTGCCGTTACGCTGTAAATCCCCCGCTTTCTCACCCAGACCGTAAAAACGTTCATCCTTGCGACGGCTGAGATAGTGCGCCACGCCGTCACCGTGGGCATTGAGCAGGTAGGCGCTGGTGGGACGGTCGTTAACCAGCGGCTGCCACTCGCCCGCTTCATTGCGGTAGTGCCACTCCAGCCACAGGGGCTGGTGGACGGTGACGCGCAGTTGTTCGGTCGCTACGGTTAACGCATCGCCCTGCTGCGTCAGTGTCCAGGCCGGGCAGGTGAAGCCGCTGACATCGTCGCGACGGCGGCCTTCCCACGGTACGTCTTGTTCCGGCGCGATGCTCCAGGTGCGGTCCAGCGCCAGCTGGCCTTTACGCTTGATCAGCACGCGGAACAGATTCTCTTCCAGCACATACAGGCACAGACGGTGCTGGTTATCCACCAGCAGTTCCAGATGATTCGCTGACTGCGTATCGATGGTCCAGTTTTTCAGGGTTTTCATATGCAATACATCCACTATCAGGCGCGCTTGGCGCGACGTTCAGCAATAAATGCCACCAGGAAGAAAGCGCCAATCAGGTCAAAGAAGCCCATGGCGATAAAGAGCGGGTTGAAGCCGATTTTGTCGGCGGTCACCCCAATCAAAAGAGAGAACAGGAAGCTGGCGATCCACGCCGCCGAGCCGCGCATGCCGTTAACCGTCGCCATCTGGCCCTTGTCGAACGACTCCACGACCAGCGCGCTCAGCATGCAGGAGATGATCTGGTGGCCGAAACCGCCGATGGAGATCAGCACGATGGTGATATACGGGTCGCGGGTCACGGCCACAACGGCCAGAGAAATCATCAAAAACGCGCCGGTCACTGAACTTGCCACCACCGAGTTGACGCGGGTGCAGCCGAACCAGCGGGTATAAAGCCGGGTGAGGTAGCCGCTCGCCACGCTGCCGAGGTCGGCGGCGAGGAACGGCAGCCAGGCGAACATCGCGATCTGTTTCAAATCCATGCCGTGCTCTTTGGCGAGGTAAAGCGGCACCCAGAAGCTCAGCACCGCCCAGGCGGGTTCCGCCATAAAGGCCGGAATGGCGATACCGTAGAACCGTTTGTTCTTCGAGACGGTTTTCAGCGCGGTCAGAAAGGGCAGCCTGACCGGTGCGGGTTCGTTATCCTGTTTGATAAACGCCAGCTCGTCGCGGCTCAGGTTCGGGTGCTGCTCCGGGTTGTGATAGAAGATCCACCACAGGATCACCCACAGCAGCGCCAGTACGCCGGTAAACATAAACGCACCCTGCCAGCCGAACGACGCATGAGCGAAGTAAATGATTGGCGGAGCCAGCATCGCACCGATGGAGAAGCCCACGCCCGCCCAACCGGCGGCAACAGGACGCTCTGATTTCGGGAACCATTCACCGATGGTTTTGGCGTTCGCTGGCGTGGCGGCGGCTTCGGACGCGCCCATAAAGAAGCGCAGGATCGCGAGATGCAGCCAGCTCCCGGCACCTGCGTGGAAGATACACATCAGCGCCCAAATCCCGGCGCAGACCATAAAGCCAATCTTGAGGCCGATAACGTCAATCAGCCAGCCGCAAAGGGGCTGGAAAATGGTATAGGCGATCTGGAACGCGCCGACGATCCACGAGTATTGCTCGGTGGTGATACCAAGGCTCTCTTTCAGCTCGGGGGCGAGAATACCTAACGAGTTACGGGTGATGTAGTTTACGGTCACGCCAAGAAGAAACAGCACCAGTACGTACCAGCGCAGATTCTTAATGACGCGACGGGTTTTGCTTGTCGCAACGGTGTTGTTGATGTCCTGACTCATTTTCTTCTCCACAAGACGGACGGTAAGGGACAAAGGTTCAGATGTCACACAGCGTCAGGCGTTTGAAAGTTATCTGTTTTAGAGTGCTAAGCTGCTATACAACTAGTATGGAAGTTGTGTGACAGGTTCACCTTAAGAGAGAAATTGAGCAGGAAATAGTGGATTTTGTGCAAACTTTCTCATAACCGAGGTTTAATTTTCGGCATTATGGCCTTCTCGCAAGTTATTACCTGATAAAGATGTTGTGAAAATTTTTTCATTTCACATCCGGAGCCAGATCACAAAATGGATAAAAGGCTTAAAATCACCGAAATCGCCGCCCGTACCCGGCTCTCCATCAGCACCGTTTCCCGCGTGCTGGCGGGGAAGGCAAACACCAGCGAAAAAGCACGGGCAACGGTGCTGGCATGCGCGCGGGAGCTGGGGGTAATAGAGGGCATGGCGGCGGGGCGTCTGTTGCTTAACAGCCTGATGGTGTTTGCCCCGCAGCGGGCGTTTGACGAGCGGTCTGACATCTTTTATTACCGCGTCATCCAGAGCGTGAGCAAAGGGCTGGCCTCGCACGAGGTTCGCCTGCGTTACTGTGCGCTGGAGGAGAACGACAGCGACGCCCAGCTGTTTCTGGCCCGCATGAACGAAGTGGACACCCAGGCGGCGATCCTCCTCGGTATCGACGATCCGCATATCCACGATCTGGCGGTAGACGTGGGCAAACCCTGCATGCTGATTAACTGCCGGGACCGCCACATGCGCCTGCCCGCCGTCGCGCCGGATCACCGCGCCATTGGCGAGCGGGCGGCGGAGTACCTGTTCGAGATGGGGCACCGGGAGGTGATGAATGTGCTGTGTTTGCGTCGCTATACCATGGAGCTGCGCCTGTCGGGGATCCGCGACGCGTGGCACGGCCATAACCTCAGGTTTAGCGACCGGCGCGATCTGCTGATGGTGCCAAGCTTTAGCGCCAAAGAGACGGAGCAACTGGTGAGTGAGTGGCTTCACCAGCAAAAAGGGAAAGATCTGCCGACGGCGTTCCTGGTGGGCGGCGACTTTATGGCGGCGGGAACCATCAGCGCCCTGCAAAAACACGGTCTGCGCGTGCCGCAGGATGTCTCGGTGATGAGCATCGACGGCTTTAATCTCGCGGCGATTCAGGATGTGCCTCTGACGGCGGTGCATGTCCCGCGCGATGAGCTGGGAACAGAAGCGGTATATATGCTCCAGCAGCGGCTGATGCGCCCGGACGCGCCGGTCGGAACATTGCTGCTGAACGGCACGCTGGCCGTGCGGGAATCGGTACGGCGGATACGTCAGGGAAAACGACGCACCGCCGTTGAGCGGGAAGGGCTTTACGACAGTTAAGCCATGCCCAGCGCGCGCTTGCCGTGGATGTTCAGATCGTTCACGGTGAAACGGTCCTGCCAGCTTTTCTCATAATCCTCGCGCGGGAAATCTCCCGGTGACGCGCCGGTTTCCAGCGCTTCCTTGACCTTTTTCGCGTAGGCGAGGTTTTTCTCGCACATCGGCGCGGCAGGAATATACATCACGTTGCCCCAGCCCTGTTGGTTTTCCACCGGCGCGACCGAGTGGATCACATCGCAGTGCCACCAGACAGAATCACCGGCTTCCAGCGCGGGAATGCTGGTCAACGCTTCGATGAGCAGCGGATGCCACTTCTCAGAAATCGGCAGCACGCGCCCCGGCGCCACGCCGCACAGTTCGTCTTCCGGCACGTCGTCCAGTAGCGGACGCAGCAGAATGTAAGCCATCGCTTCCGGGATCGGCACCACGTGCAGCAGCCCCTGGCCGGGGATCATGTCCGACAGTGCCGTCCAGCCCTGGAAGGTGCGGAACACGGAGCATTTGGTGGTGTTATCCACCGTGTACTCTTCCACCTCGGTACGGTGCGCAGCATTCCACGGATCGTATTTCTCAACGTTGCCGTCAAACACGCGGGCAAAGACCTGCTGATAAGCGGGCAGCAGCCAGCGCTCCAGCGCGCCGGAATCGGTGTGTGCGCCAAGTCCTTTCGAGGTTGTTCCTGGTGGGCGGCGGCGAATGCGGTCCGGATAAATTACGCTCACGTCCGGGTCGAACCACTGCTTACCGTTGCTCTCAAATGTCCATAAACGATTCAGGAACGACTGTACCTGTGCCATCTCTCCACTCTGGCGCGCCTGCATTTGCGCCTGAGACCAGTAGATCGGATAAATCTCCGGGCGAGAGGCCGTTAAGGTGCCGAAGAAGTTATCGCCGGGTCCTTTGTAAACCTCGTCAAACTTATTCAGATCGAGGTAGTCGAGCATCGATTGATCCCATGCCAGCGCCTGCTCGCGCGGGAAGTGGCCTTTGATCACCGCGCAGCCGCGACGTTTAACCGCTTCGCGCTGTTCGGCGGTGATCGTACCGTTTTTCACATCCGTAAAGGGGATTACCGGCCATACGGATTCACCTTTATTTTTAAGGGCATTAATTTCCGCCACGCGGGCGGCGATTTTGTCGCTAAGCCGGTCGAACACTGCCTGCACGTCACCGATCTGGGCCCGTAGCGCGCGTTTCATCTGACGAATTGCCGCTTTGTGGTCCGCTGGCAACGTTTCGCTGGTAAAGGTCATAACTGCCTCGCATCTTTCATTCGAAAGTAAAAGTGTCTACAAGTGATACTTTAAGTTAAAAATAAGTTAATGCAAGTTTAAAACCTTGACGGGCGCCACAGGATGGAAAAAGAGTGAAGGGGCCGGAGTGAGGCTCCGGCAGGTAGGGGATCAGACGTCGAACGGGGAGTGGGCGTCGAGCACGGCCTGAATCACATTCAGCGCGCCCTGATGGTTGTTATCGTCGGTAGTGTAACGGCTGACCGCTTTAATGCTTTCTGCCGCATTGCCCATCGCAAATGAATATTTCACCAGCTTCAGCATTTCCGCATCGTTGCCGCTGTCGCCAATGCCGACGCACGCCTGCGGGGAGACTTTCCAGCGTTTCAGCAGACGACTGATGCCGTTGGCTTTGTGCAGGCCCGGGATAATCAAATCGACAAAACCGAAGCCGCTGGTAACCGGCTTCATGATGCCGTCCAGGGAGACATGCAGTTTATCTACCAGGTTCGGGATATCGCTGTCCGGCAGGTTCAGGGAGAATTTAAACAGCACGTCGTCAATGTCGCGGTAATCGCTGATGGGTTTTAAGCGATGGTAGTGTTTCGACATCAGCTTCACGAACGCTTCTGGAGCCTTATCGCTGACGTACGCGCTCTCCAGCCCGCAGGCCACAAAATTCAGCCCTTTGTCTTTCAGTAGTTCACCAATGACGATCTGCGACTCATGACGCGTTAGCTCACCGTGGAAAATCTGTTCGCCGTGGTCGAACACCAGCGCGCCGTTTTCCGCGACGAAGGAGATCTGATCTTTCAGCTCCGGGAAAAAGGAGATGAGCTGGTAATACTGGTTGCCGCTGGCGACAACAAATTCGATGTTACGGGCTTTAAGCTGCTCAAACTGTGCCTGGAAGCGGTCACGATCGTACTGCTTGGCATCATCAAGGAAAGTTCCGTCCATATCGGTGACGATAACTTTTACGGTCATACTGTGCTCCTGGGTCACTGCGTTTTGAAACATTCTAATAACAAGGTGACGGGGAGCACAAATTTAATTTCGAATGAAAGTCAGAAAGCCGGGTGGCGGCTTCGCCTTACCCGGCCTACGGGGAGACAATGTAGGCCCGGTAAGCGAAGCGCCACCGGGCGTTTTTTTACAGTGTATGCTCGGTACGGGCAATAATATCGTCCTGCGCATCAGGTGACAGGGCGGTGAAGAACGCCGAGTAACCCGCGACGCGCACCACCAGGTCACGATACTGATCAGGGTGTTTCTTCGCTTCCAGCAGCGTTTCGCGCGAGACAATGTTGTACTGAATATGCCAGCCCTTATGCACCTCGAAGAAGGTGCGCAGCAGCACCATCAGCTTCTGGCGATCGCTGTCGTTTTCCAGCGTCGACGGGTTCAGCTTCTGGTTAAGCAGCACGCCGCCGAGGATCGCTTCCGTCGGCAGTTTACCCACGGAGCCAATCACCGCCGTCGGGCCGAGGTGGTCGGTACCGGAGGCCGGGCTTGCCCCTTCCGCCAGCGGGGTGTGCGCTTTACGTCCGTCCGGCGTCGCCATGGTTGCTGCGCCAAACGGCACGTTTGCGGAGATAGACGACGTGCCCGCGTAGTAGTTACCCCCAATCGGGCCACGGCCGTAGCGTGGGTTGTGATACTGCTTCAGCTCTTCAATGTAGGTTTCGTAGGCACGGGTCAGCAGCAGGTCCACGCTGTCGTCGTCGTTGCCGTACTTCGGCGCGCCGTTGATCAGGCGCTGGCGCAGCTGCTCGTGGGTCAGCCCCTCGAAGTCATCCGCCAGCGCCGCCGCCAGCTGTTGCTGACCGATAACGCCCTGGTCAAACACCAGCTTCTTCACCGCGGCCAGGCTGTTACCGAGGTTGGCGATCCCCACCTGAAGGCCGGAAACCCAGTCATACTTCGCGCCGCCCTGCTTAATGCTTTTCGCGCGTTCGATGCAGTCGTCCACCAGCGCCGAGCAGAGAATATCGTGGACGTTCTCTTCCAGCATGGTGTCCACCACGTACTCGATCTCAATAGATTTGCGGGTGTAGTAGCGGATCTGGTTATCCCACGCCGCCATCACTTCGTCGAAATTGCCAAAATTACCGGCCGAAAGCGCTTTTTCCTGCGGCAGGAATACCTGGCCGCTGGTGGCATCGCGACCGCCTTCCAGCGCTGCCAGCATCACGCGGGCGAAGTTGATAAAGCTCATGCCGGTGCAGCGATAGCCCCACTTTCCGCCGACGGCGGTTTCGATGCAGCCAATCGCCGCATAGTCATACGCGTCCTCTCGTTCCACGCCGAGCTTGATAAATTCCGGGATGACGATTTCATCGTTGTTAAACGCCGGCATCCCGAAGCCGCAGCGGATCACCTGCACGCAGGCGTCGAGGAAGTCGTTGCTCATGCCAGCGTGGTAGCGCACGCTCAGGTTTGGCTGGGTGGAGCGCAGACGGCCGCAGGATTCCAGAATTGCGTAGGAGAGCGGGTTGACCGCGTCCATTGGCTCGCCGTTGACCAGCTTCTGGCCGCCAATGGTGACGTTCTGATACAGCGGGCTGCCCGCAGAGGCTTTGGAGTGCGAGCCGGAGCGGATTTTGTTCACTTCCAGCAGCTTCAGCCAGCAGCTGTGCAGCAGCTCGATGGCGTGCTCGCGATCCAGGCTCTGGTCCAGCTCCACGTCGCGGCGATAGTACGGGTAAAGGTACTGGTCCATACGGGCAAAGGAGACGGAGTGACCGTTGGACTCAATTTGCAGGATCAGCTGAATGAAGTAGCACAGCTGTAGCGCCTGCCAGAAGCTTTTTGGCGGCTGGTGGGCGATGATGTCGCAGTTTTCCGCCATCGCCAGCAGCTCGTCGCGGCGGCTGTCGCGGGTTTCGCTGGCGGCCATCTCACGTGCCAGATCGGCGAAGCGCCTGATGTGCAGGCTTACGGCTTCCAGCACGATATCAATGGCTTTCAGGAACTGATCGCCGTGCAGATCGTCCAGTACCGTCAGGTTGATGCGCGAGCGGCGCTCGGCTACTTTCGCGCGCAGGCCGTCGAGCCCTTTCTCCAGCACCAGCGGGAAATTCACCGCCAGGTGTGCGTCGCCTGAGGTCATGTTGCCTTCCGCTTTGATGATGCCGGTTTCCAGCAGGCCCTTCTGCTCGTCGGTAAACATACCGTAGCAGCGATCCTGTACCGTCTGGCCGCGCCACCACGGGCAGATTTCATGCAGAACGCGTTTATTCTCTTCGCTCACCGCAAAGCCTGCACCTGGACGGTCCGCCAGATCGTCAATCTCTTTCTCAATCCAGGAGACGGTATATTCCGGGAAGATCGGCGCGGCACGCACTTCGCTGGCCTGGTTACCGATAATCAGCTCATCGTGCTTGATCCAGATGGTGCGTTTTGCCAGGTGGTGGGCGAGGGCCAGCGCGCGACGTACCGGGATCGGCTTGTCCAGATGCTGCTGGTACATTTCGGTATAGTGCTGCGCGCGTTCGGTACAGACCGGCGGCTTAACGATATGCACCAGAGCCGTTTTGTGCGCCTTGATGCGCTCGCTGAGGGTGTTGAGATTCAGGGTGGTCATAAGTTTATCCTCGTAAGGTCGCGGTTAACCCTTTCTGGCAGGCATACTGCTGCGCGAAGTCCAGCAGGGCAGGGTTATCCAGCGGTTTGTCAGGGGCAGAGTAGGGTTGGCCGAGCAGGGTGTATTTGTTCATGCCCAGCGTGTGATACGGCAGAAAATGAATATCGTGAACGCCGAGTTCGTCGGCGGCGAAATTGGTAATGGCGGTAACCGACGCTTCATCGGCGTTAAAGCCCTGGATCAGCGGCACGCGAATGGTGATCTTCTTCCCGACGGTAGCCAGGCGCTTCAGGTTGTCCAGGATCCGCTTAGCAGAGCCATCGGTCCACTGCTTGAACACCTCGCCGTCGACATGTTTCAGGTCCGCCAGGAACAGATCGACATACGGCAGTGAAGGCTCGATATAATGCCAGGGCACGTGAAGGCAGGTTTCAACCGCAGTATGAATGCCTTGTTCATGGCTGGCTTTAAACAGGGCGTGCGCCAGGTCAGGATTCATAAACGGCTCGCCGCCGGAAAGGGTGATCCCGCCGCCGCTGCGGTCGTAGAAGGGCTTGTCGCGTAGCACGGTGGCCATAATCTCCTCCACCTGCTTCTCTTCACCGCAGACGGTAAGCGCCTGCGTCGGGCAGCAGTCGGTGAGGGCAGTGAGCGTCTTTTCACTTAATTTTTCACGATGGATGATCAACCCGTTCAGCGCACGTTCAACACACCCTGGCGCGGCCTGCTGACACAGGTCACAGCCGTCCAGACACAGACGGGCGTCAAACAGGACGTCCCGCGTGCGGGAGCGGCTTTCCGGGTTCTGGCACCAGCGACAGCCCAGCGAGCAGCCTTTCAGGAACACCACGGTTCGAATACCGGGGCCGTCGTGGGTGGAGTAACGCTGTATGTTGAAGATCATTTTTTTGCCCTCTAATTACATATGAAGATTAAATTACTTTCGAATGAAAGTTATCTTGATATGGGTCAATTCATGAGCAGGTTTTCTCGTGATAGGGTAAATGCAGGCTAATTTTGAGGGTGACATCATGGAACTTTATCTCGACACATCTGACGTTGCGGCAGTCAAAAAGCTGGCGCGTATCTTCCCGCTGGCGGGCGTGACCACTAACCCAAGCATTGTGGCGGCGGGTAAAACGCCTCTGGAAGAACTGCTGCCCGCGCTGCACGACGCGCTGGGCGGCAAGGGCCGGCTGTTCGCCCAGGTGATGGCGAAGACCGCCGAGGGGATGGTGGAAGACGCACGTAACCTGCGCGCGATAATCAATGACCTGGTGGTGAAAGTGCCCGTGACCGCTGAAGGGCTGGCGGCGATCAAAATGCTGAAAGCAGAAGGGATCCCGACGCTGGGTACCGCGGTATACGGCGCAGCGCAGGGGATGCTCTCCGCGCTGGCGGGTGCTGAGTATGTGGCCCCTTACGTGAACCGCGTGGACGCGCAGGGCGGGGACGGGATCCAGACGGTGATTGAACTGCAACAATTGCTGACGCTGCACGCACCGCAGTCAAAAGTGCTCGCCGCGAGCTTTAAAACCCCGCGCCAGGCGCTGGACTGCCTGCTGGCAGGGTGCGAGTCCATCACGCTGCCGCTGGACGTGGCGCAGCAGTTTATTACCTCTCCGGCAGTAGATGCGGCAATTGTGAAGTTTGAGCAGGACTGGCAGGGGGCGTTTGGGCGGACGTCTATTTGATGCTGTTGCCGGGTGGCGCTGACGCTTACCCGGCCTACGATTTTCTCCCTCTCCCTGTGGGAGAGGGCCGGGGTGAGGGCATCAGGCCGCAGCAGGGTTTAACCTCCGCACACCTCACACCCCGGATTACGCATCAGCTTCATCTCGCGGAACTGACAGGTCATCGCGTCATATATCACGATTTTGCCCGCTGCGGGCGTGCCGTAATGCGCCAGCACCTTAATCGCCTCCATCGCCTGCAAGGAACCGATAACCCCAACCAGCGGCGCCATCACGCCCGCCTCGACGCAGGTCAGCGCATTCTCGCCAAACAGACGGCTCAGGCAACGGTAGCAGGGCTCTCCCTCAGCGTAGGTGAAAACGCTGATTTGCCCCTCCATGCGGATGGCCGCGCCGGAAATTAGCGGCGTTTTATGGGCAAAGCAGCCCGCATTGAGCTGGTTACGAATGGCGACGTTATCGGTGCAGTCCAGCACCAGGTCATGCCGAGCAATCTGCGCAAACAGCGCGTCGTCATCCAGCATCGCGTCAATCAGGGTGAACTGAACGTTGGGGTTAATTCGCGCCAGCGCCGTGCGCGCAGATTCCACTTTCGGCTGACCAACCGTCGCGTCGCTGTGTAGCGTCTGGCGTTGCAGGTTCGACACCGACACGGTATCGAAATCCAGTAACGTCATGCGGCCGACGCCCGCCGCAGCCAGGTATTGCGCCGCCGCGCAGCCCAGCCCGCCAAGGCCGACAACCAGCACGCTGGCCGCCTTGAGCGCTTCCTGACCCTCGAAATCAAACCCGCGCAGCACGATCTGGCGGTTGTAGCGCATCATCTCCGGGTCGCTCAGTTCCACCGTCATGTCAGCCTCCGAACAGGTGGTTAAAGCGTTCCACTTCAACCCATTCGCCCGCCTCAACGTGGCCGCGATCGCGCTCCAGCACGATAAAGCAGTTACCCTGGCTGAAGGAGCTAAAGATGTGCGAACCCTGATGCCCGGTGGTGCTCACCTCCAGCTCGCCATCGGCGTTGCGCGCCAGAATGCCGCGCTGGAAATCGAGACGGCCCGGAGATTTTTTGAGGCGCGTTGCCGCCCGCACGCGCACACGTTCCGGCAGCGGGTCGGCATTGTTGCCTGAAAGCTTCGCCAGCAGCGGGATCACCAGCTGGTAGAAGGTCAGCGCGGCAGAG
Source organism: Enterobacter cloacae complex sp. XAL002 (assembly GCF_049236805.1). Classification (NCBI taxonomy): domain Bacteria; kingdom Pseudomonadati; phylum Pseudomonadota; class Gammaproteobacteria; order Enterobacterales; family Enterobacteriaceae; genus Enterobacter; species Enterobacter cloacae complex sp. XAL002. Next base: position 104,376 of record NZ_JBMKJN010000009.1, on the reverse strand, counting down.
ACCGGGTTACCCGGCAGGCCACAGAACCAGCTGTGCGGAAGTTTGCCAAACGCGAACGGTTTGCCCGGTTTAATCGCCAGCTTCCAGAAGGCGATTTCACCCAGCTCTTCAAGCAGGGTTTTGGTGTAATCCGCTTCGCCAACCGAAACGCCGCCGGAGCTGATCACCACGTCGGCAGAGGCGTCCGCGTCGATAAACGCCGTGCGCAGTTTCTCCGGATCGTCAGGAATGATGCCGAGGTTAATCACCTCGCAGCCCAGTTGCTCAAGCATCAGGTGCACCGCCAGACGGTTGGTGTCGTAAATCTGCCCCTCGTTCAGCGGCTGACCCGGAAGCTGTAGCTCGTCTCCCGTGGAGAACACCGCCACGTGTACCTTGCGGACAACGTCAATCTCCGCGATGCCAAGCGATGCCAGCACCGGCAGTTCGGCGACCGTCAGTTTTTGCCCGGCGGCAAAGACCGTTGCGCCGAGGGTAATGTCTTCCCCGATGTGGCGGATATTCTGTCCCGCTTTGACGCTGGCGGTAAAACGCACGCCGTCGTCCGTTAGTTCGGTCTCTTCCTGCATCACCACGGCTTCACAGCCCTTTGGCACCGGCGCGCCGGTCATAATGCGCACGCAGGTGCCCGCTGGCCACTCACCGTTGAACGGCTGCCCGGCAAAGGCTTTACCTGCCACCGGCAGCGGCTGACCCGTTTGCAAATCCGCCAGACGTACGGCATAGCCGTCCATCGCCGCGTTATCGAACCCCGGCACGTTCAGCGGCGAGACGATATCGCGCGCGGCAATACGGCCAAAACAGCGCACAAGCGGCAGCGTCTCAACGTCGTGCAGGGGAGTAATACGATCAAGCATCTGCGAGAGTGCCGTCTCAAGCGGCATCAGTCCGGCGGTAAAATCCATGGTGGGCTCCTGCGGAGTAACAACGAAAGCGCTCATTATGGCAGAAAAGTGCGGCTAACTGTATGACCCGATGGGTGTAAGCTTTACATCACAGTTGCGTCTTTCTATATTCAAAAATCATCTGAAGATTCGTCGACGATAATGATATTTATAGAAAAAGCAGCCAGCCAGGCTGATGGGTGATGCGAAATGAGTAAAGCGGTTATCGCAATTCATGGCGGTGCCGGGGCAATCACCCGTGCACAGCTCAGTCCCGAGCAGGAGAAGCGTTATATTGATGCGCTGAACGCCATTGTGGAAACAGGCCAGCGCATGCTGGAAGCGGGCGAAAGCGCGCTGGACGTGGTGACCGAAGCGGTGCGCCTGCTGGAGGAGTGTCCGCTGTTTAATGCCGGTATTGGCTCGGTCTTTACGCGCGATGAAACGCATGAACTGGATGCCTGCGTGATGGACGGTATCACCCTGAAAGCGGGGGCGGTGGCGGGCGTCAGCCGACTGCGCAATCCCGTGCTGGCCGCGCGTCTGGTGATGGATCAAAGCCCGCATGTGCTGCTGACCGGGGCGGGGGCGGAGAAATTTGCCGTCGAGCACGGGATGGATACGGTCTCGCCCGATCTTTTTTCCACCGAGGAGCGTTACCGGCAGTTGCTGGAGGCCCGTACAGCGTGGATGACACAGCTGGACCATGCCGCGCCGCTCGATGAACGCAGCAAAATGGGCACGGTAGGCGCGGTGGCGCTGGATAAAGCCGGTAACCTCGCCGCCGCGACGTCGACAGGCGGTATGACCAACAAGCTTCCCGGACGCGTCGGCGACAGTCCGCTGCCGGGGGCCGGGTGTTACGCTAATAACGCCACGGCGGCGGTGTCATGCACCGGCACTGGCGAAGTGTTTATTCGCGCGCTGGCGGCCTACGACATTACCGCGCTAATGGATTACGGCGGATTAAGTCTGAGTGAGGCCTGCGAGCGGGTGGTAATGGAGAAACTGCCAGCCCTGGGCGGAGAAGGTGGCTTAATCGCGGTGGATCGGGAGGGCAACGTGGCGCTGCCGTTCAACAGTGAAGGGATGTACCGGGCGTGGGGGTATGCCGGCGATGCGCCCAGCACAGGCATTTATCGTGAATAAGGGGGCATTGCGTGCCGCACAGTGAAGAGCTGGACAACTGCGAAGTGCTGGCTGTCCACCAACTGAATATTGCCTTTCAGGAAGAGCGGCAGTTCATCCCTGCAGTACAGAATTTATCGTTTTCGCTCAGGCGCGGCGAGACGCTGGCGATTGTCGGCGAGTCCGGATCCGGTAAATCGGTTACCGCGCTGGCGCTGATGCGTCTGCTTGAGCAGACGGGCGGGCAGGTCACCAGCGAGCGGATGCTGTTGCGCCGTCGCAACCGTCAGGTTATCGATCTCAACGAGCTGAGCGCGTCCCGGATGCAGGGGGTGCGCGGGGCGGATATTGCGATGATTTTTCAGGAGCCGATGACCTCCCTGAACCCGGTCTTCCCGGTGGGCGAGCAGATTGCCGAATCTATCCGCCTGCATCAGGGATTGAGCGGTGATGAGGCGCTCAACGAAGCTAAACGGATGCTGGAGCTGGTACGTATCCCTGAGGCGCACGCGATTTTGTCCCGCTATCCGCATCAGCTTTCCGGTGGCATGCGCCAGCGGGTGATGATTGCGATGGCGCTGTCGTGCCGTCCGGCGGTGCTCATTGCGGACGAACCCACCACGGCGCTGGATGTCACCATTCAGGCCCAGATCCTGCAACTGATTAAGGTGTTGCAGCAGGAGATGGAGATGGGGGTGATATTCATCACCCACGATATGGGGGTGGTGGCGGATATTGCCGATCGGGTGCTGGTTATGCATCAGGGCAAAGCTGTGGAAACCGGCACGGTGGAGCAGGTCTTTCATGCGCCGGTGCATCCTTATACTAAAGCGCTGCTGGCGGCGGTCCCGCGTCTGGGCGCCATGAATGGCAGTGATTTTCCGCGCCGTTTTCCGCTGTTCTCTCAGACCGAACAGGGCCAGCAGGAAGACGAAACCGAGCAGAACACGGTGGTTTCCGGCAGGCCGATCCTTGAAGTGCGTGACCTGGTGACCCGTTTCCCGCTGCGCAGCGGGATCCTTAACCGCGTGAAGCGCGAAGTGCATGCGGTTGAATACGTCAGTTTTGATCTCTGGCCGGGCGAAACGCTGGCGCTGGTGGGGGAGTCCGGCTGCGGTAAATCCACCACCGGGCGGGCGCTGCTCAGGCTGGTTGAGTCGCAGGAGGGAAGCATCACCTTCAACGGTGAGCGCATCGATACACTCCCCAATGGTAAATTGCAGGCGGTGCGCCGGGATATTCAGTTTATTTTTCAGGATCCTTATGCGTCGCTCGATCCGCGCCATACGGTGGGGTACTCGATTATGGAGCCGCTGCGGGTGCACAACCTGCTCGACGGTGAAGCCGCGCAGCGCCGCGTCGCGTGGCTGCTGGAGCGCGTGGGCCTGAAACCGGAGCATGCCTGGCGTTATCCGCACGAATTTTCTGGCGGTCAGCGACAGCGTATCTGCATAGCCCGGGCATTGGCCCTGAATCCGAAGGTGGTGATTGCGGATGAGTCCGTGTCAGCGCTGGATGTCTCCATCCGCGCGCAAATCATCAATCTCCTGCTCGATTTACAGCGGGATTTGGGCATTGCGTTTCTGTTTATCTCTCACGATATGGCGGTGGTTGAGCGGATCAGCCATCGCGTGGCGGTGATGTACATGGGGCAAATTGTTGAAATTGGCCCCCGTCGGGCGGTATTTGAAAACCCGCAGCATCCGTACACCCGCAAGCTGATGGCCGCCGTACCGGTTGCCGATCCTGAGCATCGTCACGCCCAGCGCGTGCTGTTGCAGGACGAAATGCCGAGCAATATTCGTAAACGGGGCGAAACTCTGGAGCGCGTGGCGCTGCGTGAAGTCGGTCCCGGTCATTTTGTCGCACCCCCGCGTCAGGGCAATGCATTCTCGCGGTTATAACTTACAACAGGCAGGAGAACACAATGGTTCCTTTTGTTGCTCGTCAATGGCTGCTTGCCGCGAGCGTGACGGCTGCGCTGGCCGCCGCCCCCGCGATCGCGGCGAAAGACGTGGTGGTGGCTGTGGGGTCTAACTTCACGACGCTGGATCCGTATGATGCTAACGACACCCTTTCTCAGGCGGTGACAAAATCCTTCTACCAGGGGCTGTTCGGCCTGGACCGCGAGATGAAGCTGAAAAACGTGCTGGCGGAAGGTTATACCGTGTCGGACGACGGGCTGGTCTATACCGTTAAGCTCCGTACCGGCGTGAAGTTCCAGGACGGCACCGACTTCAACGCCGAGGCGGTTAAGGTCAACCTGGACCGAGCCAGCAATCCGGAAAACGGTCTTAAGCGCTACAACCTGTATAAAAATATCGCCCAAACCGAGGTGATTGATCCAGCGACGGTGAAGATCACCCTCAAAGAGCCGTTCTCGGCGTTTATCAATATCCTGGCGCATCCCGCGACGGTGATGATTTCCCCTGCGGCGTTGAAGAAATACGGCAAAGAGATTGGCTTCCACCCGGTGGGGACCGGACCGTACGAACTGCTTACCTGGAACCAGACCGATTATGTGAAGGTGAAGAAATTCGCCGGATACTGGCAGCCGGGGCTGCCGAAGCTGGATACCCTCACCTGGCGGCCGGTCGTGGACAACAATACCCGTGCCGCGATGCTGCAAACCGGCGAAGCGCAGTTTGCCTTCCCGATCCCCTACGAACAGGCAGCGCTGCTGGCGAAAAACAGCAAGCTGGAGCTGGTGGCCAGCCCGTCGATTATGCAGCGCTACATCAGCATGAACGTCACGCAAAAACCGTTTGATAACCCGAAGGTGCGCGAAGCCATCAACTACGCCATTAACCGCCAGGCACTGGTGAAGGTGGCCTTTGCCGGCTACGCCACCCCGGCGACGGGCGTGATGCCGCCAACCATTGAGTACGCGCAGAGCTATCAGCCGTGGCCGTACGATCCGGCGAAAGCGCGGGAACTGCTGAAAGAGGCGGGCTATCCGAACGGCTTTAGCACCACGCTGTGGTCGTCGCATAACCACAGTACCGCGCAGAAGGTGCTGCAATTTACCCAGCAGCAGCTGGCACAGGTGGGCATTAAAGCCAGGGTCACGGCGATGGATGCCGGACAGCGCGCGGCGGAAGTGGAAGGCAAAGGACAGAAAGAGAGCGGCGTGCGGATGTTCTACACCGGCTGGACGGCTTCAACCGGTGAAGCGGACTGGTCCCTGTCGCCGCTGTTTGCTTCCCAGAACTGGCCGCCAACGCTGTTCAATACCGCGTTCTACAGTAATCCGCAGGTGGATAAGGATCTGGCTGATGCCCTGAAAACCACCAAACCGGAAGAGAAAGCGCGCCTGTACAAAGAGGCGCAGGACATTATCTGGAAAGAGTCGCCGTGGGTGCCGCTGGTGGTGGAAAAACTGGTCTCAGCCCACAATAAAGCGCTGACCGGTTTTTACATCATGCCGGATACGGGCTTTAGCTTTGATGACGCGGATCTAAAATAAAACTCATGCTGAATTATGTGTGTAAACGCCTGCTGGGGCTTATCCCGACGCTGCTGATTGTGGCCGTGCTGGTGTTTTTGTTTGTCCACATGCTGCCCGGCGATCCGGCGCGTTTGATTGCCGGACCGGAAGCGGATGCGACGGTTATCGAACTGGTACGTAAACAGCTCGGTCTTGACCAGCCGCTGTATCGGCAATTTCTGCGCTACATTGGCAATGTCCTTCAGGGCGATTTCGGCATCTCGATGGTGTCGCGTCGTCCGGTGTCGGAGGAGATTGCCAGCCGCTTTATGCCCACCTTCTGGTTAACGATTGCCAGTATGAGCTGGGCGGTTGTGTTTGGCCTGGGCGCGGGGATTGTCGCCGCCGTCTGGCGCAACCGCTGGCCGGATAAGCTCGGTATGGCGCTGGCGGTCACCGGTATCTCTTTCCCGGCGTTTGCGCTGGGTATGCTGCTGATGCAGATTTTCTCCGTCGAGCTGGGCTGGTTGCCCACCGTCGGGGCCGACACCTGGAAGCACTACATTCTGCCCTCTATGACGCTTGGCGCAGCCGTTGCGGCAGTGATGGCCCGTTTCACCCGCGCCTCCTTTGTCGACGTGCTGAGCGAAGATTACATTCGCACCGCGCGGGCAAAAGGGGTGAGTGAGAAATGGGTCATTCTGAAGCATGGTTTTCGTAATGCGATGATCCCGGTGGTCACGATGATGGGGCTACAGTTCGGCTTCCTGCTGGGCGGCTCTATCGTGGTTGAGAAGGTCTTTAACTGGCCGGGGCTGGGGCGCCTGCTGGTCGACTCGGTCGATATGCGTGACTACCCGGTGATTCAGGCTGAAGTTCTGCTTTTCTCGCTGGAGTTTATTCTTATCAACTTAGTGGTGGATGTGCTGTACGCCGCCATTAACCCGGCCATCAGGTATAAGTAAGATGCGATTACTGAACTGGCGTCGCCAGGCCATTTTAAACGCTATGCCGGGGATCAGGCCGGACCATATTCGCACCCCGTGGGTTGAGTTCTGGCGTCGATTCCGTCGTCAGCCCGTCGCTATGGTCGCCGGGTTGTTTGTGTTACTGCTGATCCTGGTGGCGATTATCGCCCCCTGGATAGCCCCGTTTGATGCGGAAAATTACTTCGATTACGACCGGCTGAACGATGGACCGTCGATGATGCACTGGTTTGGCGTGGACTCGCTCGGGCGCGATATTTTCAGCCGCGTGCTGGTAGGGGCGCAGATCTCGCTGGCGGCCGGGGTCTTTGCGGTGCTGATGGGCGCAGCGATTGGCACCGTGTTTGGGCTGGTGGCCGGGTACTATGAAGGCTGGTGGGACCGCATCATCATGCGTATCTGCGACGTGCTGTTTGCCTTTCCCGGTATTCTGCTGGCGATTGCCGTGGTGGCGGTGATGGGCAGCGGCATGGCGAACGTCATCATCGCCGTGGCGGTATTCACGATTCCCGCTTTCGCGCGCCTGGTACGTGGCAACACGCTGGTGCTGAAGCAGCAGACCTTTATCGAGTCGGCCCGCAGCATGGGAGCCAGCGATGCCACAATCCTGTTCAGCCATATTCTGCCGGGAACGGTCTCGTCTATCGTGGTCTATTTCACCATGCGCATAGGCGTGTCGATTATCTCGGCGGCCAGCCTGTCGTTTCTGGGGTTAGGCGCACAGCCGCCGACGCCGGAGTGGGGCGCGATGCTGAACGAGGCGCGGGCGGATATGGTGATCGCCCCGCACGTGGCGATCTTCCCGAGCCTGGCGATTTTCCTGACCGTGCTGGCGTTTAACCTGCTGGGGGATGGGCTGCGCGACGCGCTGGATCCGAGGATTAAGGGGTAGGTTTTTGCAGGAACTTACCCCTCACCCTAACCCTCTCCCCTGAGGGGAGAGGGGACTGCTCGGTGCGGTCTGTTCCCCCTCGCCCCTTTGGGGAGAGGGCCGGGGTGAGGGGTTAAAGATTAAACCCGGCTGCCCCACAAATCATACTCGTCGGCGTTTTCAACCTTCACGCGAATAATATCGCCCGGCTTGACGTTGGTTTCCCCGTTCAGGTACACCGCGCCGTCGATTTCAGGCGCATCCGCCATGCTGCGGCCAATCGCGCCTTCTTCGTCCACTTCGTCGATAATGACCAGAATTTCGCGGCCCACTTTCTCCTGCAAGCGTTCAGCAGAGATCTGCTGTTGCAGCTGCATAAAGCGGTTCCAGCGTTCCTCTTTGACCTCTTCCGGTACCTGGTCCGCCAGCTCGTTGGCCGTTGCGCCTTCAACCGGGCTGTACTTGAAGCAGCCCACGCGATCCAGACGCGCTTCTTTCAGGAAGTCGAGCAGCATCTGGAAATCTTCTTCGGTTTCACCCGGGAAGCCAACGATGAAGGTGGAGCGCAGGGTCAGATCCGGGCAGATCTCGCGCCACTGCTTGATGCGCGCCAGCTGGCGGTCAACGGATCCAGGACGCTTCATCAGCTTCAGAATGCGCGGGCTGGCGTGCTGTAACGGGATATCCAGATACGGCAGGATTTTGCCTTCCGCCATCAGCGGAATCACGTCGTCAACGTGCGGGTAAGGGTAGACGTAGTGCAGACGCGTCCAGATCCCGAGCTTAGCAAGCTGCTCGCACAGGCCAACCATGCTGGTTTTTACCGGCTCGCCGTTATGGAAGCCGGAGCGGTGTTTGACGTCCACGCCGTAGGCGGAGGTGTCCTGGGAGATGACCAGTAACTCCTTCACGCCCGCGTCGGCCAGGCGTTTGGCTTCTGCCAGCACCTCGCCAATCGGACGGCTCACCAAATCGCCACGCATCGACGGGATGATGCAGAAGGTGCAGCGATGGTTGCAGCCTTCGGAAATTTTCAGGTAAGCATAGTGGCGCGGCGTCAGCTTCACGCCCTGTTCCGGTACCAGGCTCAGGAACGGGTTGTGCTTTGGCTTTGGTACGTAGTGATGAACATGTTCCAGCACCTGCTCGTAGCTGTGCGGGCCGGTGATCTCCAGTACCTTCGGGTGCACTTCGCGGATCTGATCCACCTTCGCGCCCAGGCAGCCGGTGACAATCACTTTGCCATTTTCCGTCAGGGCTTCACCAATGGCTTCCAGTGACTCCTGGACCGCGCTGTCGATGAACCCACAGGTGTTGACGATCACCATGTCGGCGTTGTCGTAGCTTGGCACCACGTCATAGCCTTCAGTGCGAAGTTCAGTCAGGATCCGTTCGGAATCCACCAGGTTCTTCGGGCAGCCCAGGGAGACAAAGCCGATTTTCGGCGGGTGCGTAACATTGCTCATAGGTTAAAAATTCATCAATTATGGAGTTATCAGGGCGGGATTTTACAGCGTATCGCGGGGGATTTATACACTCTTGATGGCGCAGTTGAGGCGGGCAATCGTTGTAACATTGTAAAGAATGTTAATCAGTTATCGTTTATTGATCTCAGGCATCACATTGTACAAAAAATGACCTTATTATTAATAGGGTAACATGGCTGACAGAGGAGGAAATAGCATGTCCGTTGACAGACTGAAACGCGATCTGCTTAACAAGCTGATCAACGCCCGAATCGACCTGGCTGCATATCTGCAACTCCGCAAGGCGAAAGGGTATATGTCAGTCAGCGAAAGCGAAAATCTGCGTGATAATTTCTTTGAACTTTGCAATTTCATGCGTGATAAAGCACCCATCCTGAAAGCGCACTGCGCTGAAAACGAACTAGTGGCGCTGCGCCGCGCCGCCGAGGTGCTTTCCATCGCCGGGGTCTGTTTGATGAACGGACGTCACGACTGCCCGAATTTTATTGCCGTTAACGCGGAGAAGCTTGAAAACTGCCTGACCACGCTCGCGCTTTGCATCATGTGTCTGAACAAGCCGGAAACGCTTGCCCGACACTGAACCCGGGGGAGGCAACTCCCCCTTTTGATTAAGCTTTTGTAAAAGTGTTAACGCACCCGGGAACAGTGGCTAATCTTTAAGCCATATGCCGATAAAGGAGTGCGTTATGCCTCGATCCTCGCTGCTTTTCCTCCCTGCACTGTTATTCCCGCTTTCGCTGCTTGCGGCGCCCGAGACGGTTAAGGTCGACGTGCTACAGACAAAACTGGATCACCCCTGGTCGCTGGCGTTTCTGCCTGATAATAAGGGGCTGCTGATCACGCTAAAAGACGGGCAGCTTAAGCACTGGCAGGCAGGGAAAGGGCTCTCCGACCCGATTATCGGCGTGCCGAAGGTCTGGGCGAGCGGCCAGGGCGGATTGCTGGACGTGGTGCTGGACCCGGATTTTGAACAATCACGGCGGATCTGGCTCAGCTTCGCCGAGGCGGGTGATGATGGAAAAGCGGGTACCGCGGTGGGCTACGGGCGGTTGAGCGATGACCTCTCGCGCATTGAGGGCTTCCAGGTGGTGTTCCGACAGATGCCGAAGCTCTCTACTGGCAACCACTTTGGCGGACGGCTGGTGTTCGACGGCAAAGGCCATCTCTTTATTGGCCTGGGTGAAAACAACCAGCGCCCGACGGCGCAGGATCTGGATAAGCTTCAGGGCAAGGTGGTGCGCCTGACGGAGGACGGGAAAGTGCCGCCGGATAACCCGTTTGTGAACACCGCCGGTGCACGGCCTGAAATCTGGTCTTACGGCATTCGCAACCCGCAGGGAATGGCGATGAACCCGTGGAGCGACGCGCTGTGGCTTAATGAACACGGCCCTCGCGGCGGGGATGAGATCAACATTCCTGAAAAAGGCAAAAACTACGGCTGGCCGATGGCGACGCACGGGATCAACTACAGCGGCCTGAAAATCCCGGAAGCGAAAGGCGAGCACGTTGAGGGCACTGAAAAACCGCTGTTTGTCTGGAAAGTGTCGCCCGCCGTCAGCGGCATGGCGTTCTACAACAGCGACGTCTTCCCGCAGTGGAAAAACAAGCTGTTTATCGGCGCGCTGAAGGAGAAAGACGTCATCGTGCTGAGCGTGAAGGGCAATACCGTGACGGAGGACGGGCGCATTCTTGGGGATAAAGATCATCGAATTCGCGATGTGCGCGTCGGGCCGGATGGTTATCTGTACGTGCTGACCGACGAGACGGACGGGCAGCTTTGGAAAGTCAGCCCGTCCGGGTCGTAATCAGGTCACCGGGATCATCACCACGTTGCGATACGCCGGGCGCTCGCTGAGCTGCTGGATCCAGCGCTCAAGGTGAGGGCGCGGGGTCCAGCTGAGACCCATGTTAGTGAGGTTCCAGACGAAAGGGGCGACGGCGATATCGCCCACGCCGAACGTGTCGCCGGAGAACCAGGTATGCTTCGCCAGTTCGTCGTTCATCATCGCAAACAGCGACTCGCACGCGTCCTGGGCGGCATGAATGGTGGGATAATCACGATCGGCTTCCGGCGTACGTATAAGCCCCATCAGGATCACGCGGTGCGTTGGGGAAAGCGTCTGGTTTGCCCAGTCCATCCATTTTTCGCCCTGCGCGCGCTGGGCTGGATTTTCTACCCACAGCCGACCCTGGCCGTACTGCGCGGCGAGGTATCGCACGATAGTGTTAGACTCCCACAGCGTGGCGTCTGTCTCGTCATCGCGCAGTAGCGGCACCAGTCCGTTTGGGTTCATCGCCAGGTAGTCCGCGTCTTTATTCACGCCAAACTCCAGGCCCGCCATAACCTGCTTGAACGGTAAATCCAGCTCTTCCAGCGTCCAGAGCACTTTTTTCACGTTGGTCGAATTGTTCCTGCCCCACAGCGTAATCATATTTACTCCCGATGAGATGTGAATCCGAGTCAGCTTTTCGCCATGGTGAGATAAACCTAACAATTACGCAACAGATGCTAAAAAAAACACCGCAATCAAAGCGTATCTGAATGTTATTGCATAAACTTTAAAAACTTTACCTGGAACAGGTTTCTTTGAAGGCTGTAGTGCGCTATTACTCATCGCTTCTTGCGACACGGTGATTGTGACGTGATTTTTAGAATGGACACTCGGGTGGCATTTATGACGCAAAAAACTTCCTCTCTGCGCAGCCTGGCGGCAGGCTCGGCGCTGCTTTTCCTTTTTGCCCCAACGCTCCATGCGGCGGAACAGACAGCGCCCGAAGCGCCGCCTGTTGATGCGCGCGCCTGGATCCTGATGGATTACGCCAGCGGGAAAGTGCTGGCGGAAGGTAACGCCGACGAAAAACTCGACCCGGCGAGCCTGACGAAAATTATGACCAGCTATGTGGTCGGCCAGGCGTTGAAAGCGGGCAAGATCAAGCTGAATGACATGGTCACCGTCGGGAAAGATGCCTGGGCGACCGGTAATCCGGCGCTGCGCGGCTCGTCCGTGATGTTCCTGAAGCCTGGCGACCAGGTCTCCGTGTCCGATCTGAATAAAGGGGTTATTATTCAGTCGGGAAATGATGCCTGTATTGCGCTGGCCGATTACGTCGCGGGCAGTCAGGACTCATTTATTGGGCTGATGAATGGCTACGCGAAAAAACTGGGTCTGACCAATACCACTTTTAAAACTGTTCACGGCCTGGATGCGCCGGGTCAGTTTAGTACCGCGCGCGATATGGCGCTGCTGGGCAAAGCGCTGATCCATGACGTGCCGGATGAGTACGCTATCCATAAAGAGAAAGAGTTCACCTTCAACAATATCCGCCAGCCTAACCGTAACCGTCTGCTGTGGAGTAGTAACGTTAACGTGGACGGCATGAAAACCGGTACAACTGCCGGGGCCGGATACAACCTGGTGGCTTCTGCGACGCAGGGCGATATGCGCCTGATCTCAGTGGTGCTGGGAACGAAAACCGACCGAATTCGTTTTAACGAATCCGAAAAACTGCTGACCTGGGGTTTCCGCTTCTTTGAAACCGTCACGCCGATTAAGCCGGACGCTACCTTCGTGAGTCAGCGCGTCTGGTTTGGTGATAAAAGTGAAGTGAACCTGGGAGCGGGTGAAGCGGGTTCCGTCACCATTCCACGCGGTCAGCTGAAAAACCTGAAAGCCAGCTATACCCTGACCGAGCCACAGCTCACCGCACCGCTGAAAAAAGGTCAGGTGGTCGGGACGATAGATTTCCAGCTTAACGGCAAATCTATTGAGCAGCGTCCGCTGGTGGTAATGGAAGCGGTGGAAGAGGGCGGCTTCTTCAGCCGGATGTGGGACTTTGTGTTAATGAAATTCCACGGCTGGTTTGGCAGCTGGTTCAGCTAAGTTTTTGCCGGGTGGCGGCTTCGCCTTACCCGGCCTGTAACGGCTCGAACGTAGGCCGGGTAAGCGCAGCGCCACCCGGCATAACCTCAATACATCAACTTCACCTGCTGCGCTTTCGCGTATGCCACCAGCTCGTCATCCGGGCGGCAATCACTGACGATGGCGTCAAAGCGCGACAGTTCTCCCATCCTTGCCGGACGGACCTTGCCAAATTTACTGTGATCAACCACCAGCACATGCTGCTGCGCGGCGTTGAGCGCCCACTGTTTCACCGGTAACTCTTCAAGATTAAAACAGGTTGCCCCCTGTTTCACATTCACGCCCGCCGCAGAGTAAAAGGCGATATCAGGGCATACATTGCTCAGCGTGTCCTGAATATTCAGCGGCTTGAAGATGGCGTTGCTGGCATGAAACTCGCCGCCACACAAAATCACCCGGCATGCTGGTTTCTCCTGCAAAGCCAGGAAGGTATTTAGCGAATAACAGACGGCGGTAAAGGGAACGGTGCTGTCGATGGCCTCGATGATCCACGGGGTTGTCGTACCGCAGTCAAAAAACAGCGTTTGATGCGGCTGCACCAGCGAGGCGGCGAGCCGCGCGGCTTTGCGCTTCTCTTCCACCAGGCGTGTTTTTTGATCGCTTAACAGATAATGGCTGGCGCTACGCGGCTCCAGAACAATATACCCGCCAAGCAGCACAACGGGGGCGCTGTCGCTGTTCAGATCGCGACGAATGGTCATTTCAGACACGCCAAGCAGGGAAGCGGCTTCCTTAAGATGCAGCTTATCGCTGCGCTTCAGCGCCTGAAGCAGCTGAGCAATGCGGTCATCGCGACGTGTTTCCATAGATCCTCGGGCTAAAAAAGTGAGCCCCCGCAGGGCGGGGGCTCAAGTGTAACCTGACGGACCGGGGTTAGTCACGTATCCAGCCTTTGCGGATCGGAAGAGCAAACAGAACGCGATAGGCCTGTGATAATGCACGATAAAGCGCCGGGCCAAAGAGGCTCCACAGGATGGCTGCGCTGACGCAGCCCATCAGCCCCACCAGGAAACCGCCGACCATATCCAGCGGCCAGTGCACCCCCAGGTAGACGCGGGACCAGGCGATGGCGACTGCCACGCCCATCAGCACTACGCCGGACCACAGGCGATGCCAGAACAGGAAGGCCAGCGCAAAGGTGAAGATCACCGTGCCGTGATCGCTCGGGAACGAGTCATCCGGCGCATGGTGCAGGAAGTTGTAGCCGATGCGATCGACAAACGGACGATCGTGCGGGAAGGCGTGACCCAGCACGTAGCTTGCCAGCACGCTCACGCCAATTGCCATTGCCATTTTGATCACCAGATGGCGCTGGGCGGTGACCTGTGTACGAGGTCCCCATAACCAGAGGATCACCGCCAGCGCCGGTACAATGCTAATCAGATCTTTCGCAATGAAGGTGGCGAGATCGATCATCCATTCCGGTGACGACGGTGTGGCGTTGAGCAGGTAAAACAGTTCGTAGTTCAGATTTTCTAACATAATCTCGTTACTCTTTAGCAAACCGGGCGGAAACCAGCCCGTAAACCAGCACCTGGGAAAACCAGACCCACCACCCGGCCCACAGGTTGTGAGAGAAAAAATGCGCGCCGCGCATGACCTGCCCGAAGCCCATCACCAGCCCCATAACAACGCCTGACGCGACAAAGGACCATGCCAGGCGCGGACGTTCACGCCAGAAGGCAAAAAACAGCCCCATCACCATAAACCCGCTGGAGGCGTGGCCGCCGGGAAAGCAGCGTCCCGGTCCGCTGTCTGCCGGAACGGCGCTGAACAGGGGATACGAAACGGACCTGCCGCCATATTCCACCAGATCCCACGGACAGCTGTGGTGGCTTATGCTTTTCAGCACCCCTACTACCAGCGCACCCAGCCCCATCAGAAGCGCGGCCGTTACCAGTCGGGCATTGCGTTTGTAAGCGCCGTAAATTAGCGATGCGGCAGCGATAACAATGGTCACATATTTCGCCAGCCGATGGTTCAGCAGATCCAGCAACGGGTTTTGCTGTAGCGGAAAATGATGCGCCGCTGCGTCATACCAGGAACCGGTTATCCATCGGTCAAGCGATTCATCGCGCGAAAGCCAGGTAAAAAGCACCGCAAGGGCAATAAGCACGAAAAGTTGATAACCATAAAAGCGGGCAGGCAAACGGTAAAGACGTTTTGTCTTATTTGTCGGTAACTTAGATAATTCTGAAGGGCTGACGGCGTGTGTCATAGTTTCGGTCAATAACGTGAAATAGCACTATCATAGGGAGGGCAACTTAAGGAAACCTTAAACAACAACGATAAGTGCGTTATTTCTGTTTTTTCACGTTAATTTGCTATCTCAGACAGCGGCAATTCATTACACTCATCGCGATTTTTTCATACTAAAGAGATTGCATGATAAACCGTTCTTCTTCCGGTAATCGTCTGGGTCGTCAGGCGTTACTTTTTCCTCTGTGTCTGGTGCTTTACGAATTCTCTACCTACATCGGCAACGACATGATCCAGCCCGGCATGCTGGCTGTGGTTGAGCAGTACAACGCAGGTATTGAGTGGGTGCCGACATCCATGACCGCCTATCTGGCGGGCGGCATGTTTTTACAGTGGCTGTTAGGGCCGCTGTCGGATCGTATTGGCCGCCGTCCGGTGATGCTGACGGGCGTAGTGTGGTTTATCGTCACCTGTCTCGCCACGCTGCTGGCGCAGAGTATTGAGCAGTTCACGCTGCTGCGTTTCCTTCAGGGCGTGAGCCTGTGCTTTATTGGCGCCGTGGGCTATGCCGCTATTCAGGAGTCGTTTGAGGAGGCGGTGTGTATCAAAATTACCGCGCTGATGGCAAACGTGGCGCTGATTGCACCGCTTCTTGGGCCGCTGGTGGGAGCGGCATGGGTTCACGTCGCGCCGTGGGAGGGGATGTTCGTCCTCTTTGCCGCGCTTGCGGCTATCTCTTTCTTTGGCCTGCACCGTGCGATGCCGGAAACCGCCACCCGCCTGGGCGAAAAGCTCTCGCTTAAAGAGCTTGGGCGGGATTATAAGGCAGTGCTGAAAAACGGTCGTTTTGTCGCGGGCGCGCTGGCGACGGGGTTTGTCAGCCTGCCGCTGCTGGCGTGGATTGCCCAGTCGCCGGTCATTATCATCAGCGGCGAACAGCTTAGCAGCTATGAGTATGGCCTGTTACAGGTGCCGATTTTTGGCGCGCTGATTATCGGTAACCTGGTGCTGGCGCGTCTGACGTCGCGCCGTACCGTGCGTTCGCTGATTATTTTGGGCGGCTGGCCCATAGCGGCAGGGCTGATTATCGCGGCGGTGGCGACCGTAGCCTCGTCTCATGCGTACCTGTGGATGACGGCGGGGCTGAGCGTTTACGCGTTTGGTATCGGCGTGGCGAATGCTGGCCTGGTGCGCCTGACGCTGTTCGCCAGTGAAATGAGTAAAGGCACGGTGTCTGCCGCGATGGGGATGCTGCAAATGCTGATTTTCACCGTCGGTATTGAGGTGAGCAAGCATGCTTATGCGTTTGGCGGAAACGGGCTCTTCAGCCTGTTCAATCTCGCAAACGGTGTGCTGTGGGTAGGTCTGATGGTGGTGTTCCTGAAGGACAAACGCGTCGGAAATGCCCTGCAACCGTAATCCTTATTCCCTCTCCCCGCTGGGCGAGCTCGGGACAGTTCCCTCTCCCTGTGGGCTGAGGGATCCCCAGTAATTTGAAAGCAAAAGCGATAACGTTGCCTCAGAATAACTGAGGGCTTTCAGCGATGCCGCGGTCCGGCTGTAAATCGCTGAGGCGTTTCCTGCAGGCCGGGGCGAGGCACATGGATGCGACGGGAGCCCGGGTCGCCAGGGTGGTGGCGACTGAGCCACCCTGGCACGTTCACCGGTCATGTCGTGACAGAGTAGCAAGGAAAATAAAGTGAACGGAATGACCACCAGAGCCGTATGTTCCCCCTCACCCCAGCCCTCTCCCTCAAGGGAGAGGGGGCCATCTGTGCAGGCATTATTTTGTGGGGAACCCTCAGCCCTGTGGGAGAGGGTTAGGGTGAAGGCACCAGACCGCACGGAATCAATTAAACGGCGCCTTCCCCTCCAGCACCATATCAATCACGTCCAGCACCCCTTCGTCATTATTGTTCGGCGCTTCATAGCGGGCCACAGCCTTTATATGCGGTCTGGCGTTGGCCATCGCGAAGCCAAACCCAGCCTGGCGCAGCATCTCCACGTCGTTACCGCTGTCGCCAAAGGCCACCACTTCACTGTCCTCAATGCCCCAGCGCGCTTGCAGGATCCGCAGGCCGTTAGCTTTGTGCACGCCAGGGATTATCAGGTCGATACTGCCGTGACCCGTGGTCACCGGCACCATGATGTCGCCAAGCTTCTCATGCAGCAGCGCCTGAATGCGCGGTATTTCGTCGTCAGAGACGTTAAGCCCGAACTTGAAGAAAATATCGTTGAGGTTGTCAAAGCTGCTGACGCTTTCAAGGCGGTGATAGTATTTCGCCGCAATCTCTTTGAAGAGGTCGTTATACGTTTTCAGCGTGTAGGCGCTGTTTTTTCCGCAGGCAATTATCTCAATGCCGGGCACGTCGTTTAACAGGGTGGCGACGGTCAGAAAATGCTCTTTCGACAGTTCGCCGTTAAACACGTCTTCGCCCGCATCCACCACCCAGCCGCCGTTTTCGGCGACGAAGGCGATTTCATGGGCGATCTCGGGGAAAAATGAGATCAACTGGTAGTACTGGTTTCCGCTGGCGACCACAAAACGGATGCCTTGCGCTTTCATGCGCGCGTACTGCGCCAGAAAACGCGCGCGATTATAGGTTTTCGCATCGCTCAGGAAGGAGCCATCCATGTCGACTGCAATCAGTTTAACGCTCATATCCCTTCTCCATTGTCGTTTGTTCTGCTTCCGGTTTTGCCACCGCACGCGCCACCAGGGCGGCAATAATCACTAACCCTAACACCACCAGCATGGCGCTGCGCAACCCGTAGTGCTCACCGAGGAATCCAAGCAACGGTGGCCCCACCAGGAAGGCAAGGTAGCCCGTGGTCGCCACAACGCTCACGCGCGTCGGCGCATCGGGACCGGTATCGCTGGCAGCGGAAATGGTCAGCGGGAAGCCAAGGGAGGCGCCCAGCCCCCACAGGATCACCGACACACCGGCAATCCAGTCCACATCCACAAAGATGATCATCGCGATGCCCAGCCCACCCAGCAGGGCGCTGGCACGGACGACCGCCACGCGGCTGTAACGGTCGATAAACCAGCCGCCGGTAAAGCGTCCGACGGTCATGCCGAGCGTAAATCCAGCGTAGATCAGCGAGCCGGAGGTGGGGCTAAATCCGTGCCCGTCCACCATCAGCAACGGTAGCCAGTCGTTGGCGGAGCCTTCAGCAAATGCCATCGCCAGCACCACCACGCCAATCAGCATTAGCTGGAAATCACGATAGAAGGGCAACCCTTTCGCCGCAGACTTCTGTTCGTCCGTGGCGTGTTGTCCTGTGCCTGCGGGAATAGCCCTGATGCCGGTGAGGATCGGGATAATACAGACCAGCGCCGCCAGCAAAATGTGCACATTGGCCGCAATGCCCAGCGCCGTCAGCGCCATCCCCACGCCCGCGCCCGCCAGCGTGCCGAGACTGTAAAAGCCATGCATCATGGGCAGCACCGTTTTGTTCATCGCCTGTTCGACGGCGGCCCCCTCGACGTTAATGGCCACTTCAGCCGCACCAAAGCTGCCGCCAAATACCATCAGCCCAAGGGCAAACATCAGCGGCGAGGCGAACCACAGCGCCACGCTCAGACCGAACATTCCCACCACGGCGCAGCACATGGTGGTGCGGATCACCGCGCGCGTGCCAAAGCGCTTCACCAGCCAGGCCGAGCAGAGGATGCCGCTCATCGAGCCAATCGACAGGCCAAACAGCACGATCCCCATCTCCGCCGTCGAGACGGATAGCGTATCGCGGATTGCCGGGGTGCGCGTTGCCCAGGAAGCCATCAGCAGCCCGGGGATGAAGAAGAACATAAACAGCGCCCACATGCGCAGATGCAGGGCTTTGCGAGGAGAAGTTAGCGTCATTGGGATCAGCACCAGAAGTACAACAATAGCGACAACACTAGCAACTTTGTGTACATTTGTACATAAACCGGATGAGGATTTTATGAGCAGACCACCAAACGACCCTAACCGCCGCGAGAAGATACTCCAGGCGACGCTGGACACCATAGCTGAGCACGGTATTCATGCCGTCACGCACCGCAAAATTGCCACCTGCGCAGGCGTACCGCTGGGGTCGATGACCTACTATTTCGACGGGATGGAGTCGCTTCTGGAGGAGGCGTTCACGTGGTTTACGCAGCAGATGTCTCAGCAGTACCGGGATTTCTTCGCGGGGGTGACCGGGCGGGAGAGGGCGTGCGAGGCCATTACCACGCTGATCCACAGTTCAGCCGTGACCACGCCACACAATATGGCGCTGATGTATCAGCTGTACGCTTTTATGCACCGCAGCGCCGCGCTGAAAACGGTGATGCAGGACTGGATGAAGATGAGCCAGACTACGCTTGAGCAGTGGTTTGATCCGGCCACCGCCCGTGCGCTGGATGCGTTTATCGAGGGGATGACGCTGCATTTTGTAACCGACCGGTCGCCGTTAACCCGGGAGGAGATCCGGGCGATAGTGGGACGGATTGCAGGCGAGGATACCGTCTGATAGCGCTCGCCCCGGCCACGCCTGATGTCAGGAGATTTTTTTCCCGCTGGCGTCAACGACGACTTCGCCATCTTCCTTTGTAAATGCCCCTTTTTGCGCGTCCGGAAGGATGTCGAGAACGACTTCAGAAGGGCGGCACAGACGTGTACCCAGCGGCGTCACCACAATCGGACGGTTAATCAGAATGGGGTATAGCAGCATGAAATCAATAAGCTGGTCATCGGTGAAATTTCCCCCGGCAAGGCCCAGTTGCTCGTAAGGCTCGACGTTTTTGCGCAGCAGATCGCACACGGGAATCCCCATGTCTGCAATCAGCCTGGTCAGTTCATCACGCGACGGTGGGTTCTCAAGATAGAGAATAATTTCGGGTTCCGTACCGCTGTTGCGGATCATCTCCAGCGTATTGCGCGACGTGCCGCAGGCCGGGTTGTGGTAGATAGTGATGTTGCTCATATCCGTTACTCATTACAGTGTGAAGGAGAGACGTAGCGCCAGCGCGGCGAGCGTCACAAACAGAACTGGCAGCGTCATTATGATGCCCGTCCTGAAATAGTAGCCCCAGGTAATGGTCATGTTTTTCTGTGCCAGCACATGAAGCCATAGCAGGGTAGCCAGGCTACCGATGGGGGTGATTTTCGGCCCCAGATCGCAGCCAATCACGTTAGCGTAAATCATCGCCTCCTTAATCAAGCCTGTTGCCGCACTACCCTCAATGGAGAGCGCGCCGATCAATACCGTTGGCATATTGTTCATTATGGATGACAGAAAGGCGGTGATAAATCCGGTTCCCAGCGTAGTGGCCCAGAGTCCGTGTCCGGCTAAGCGATCAAGAACGCCTGAAAGAGACTCCGTCAGCCCGGCATTACGCAGGCCATACACCACCAGATACATCCCCAGCGAAAAGATAACGATCTGCCAGGGTGCGCCGCGCAGCACTTTCCCGGTGTTAATGGCGTGCCCGCGTTTAGCAACGGCAAATAAAATCAGCGCGCCAGTTGTTGCGATAGCGCTGACCGGGATACCCAGAGGTTCAAGCACAAAGAAACCGACGAGCAGTAGCAGCAGCACGATCCAGCCCGTTCTGAACGTCGGCAGGTCATGAATGGCCCGTGCGGGCTCGCGGAGTTTTGCCAGGTCATATTCCGGCGGTATTTCCTTGCGGAAGAACAGATGCAGCATCACCAGCGTCGCGGCAATTGCGGCGATATCAACCGGGATCATCACCGAGGCGTATTCGCTAAAGCCCAGCTTAAAGAAGTCCGCTGAGACGATGTTGACCAGGTTGGAGACAATCAGCGGCAGGCTGGCGGTATCGGCGATAAATCCCGCCGCCATCACGAACGCCAGCGTGGCCTGCTTGCTGAACCCCAGCGCCAGCAGCATGGCGATAACGATAGGCGTCAGGATCAATGCCGCGCCGTCATTGGCGAACAGCGCCGCCACGGCTGCACCCAGCAGCACGATCCAGGTAAACAGCAACCGCCCGCGACCGTTTCCCCAGCGAGCAACGTGCAGCGCCGCCCATTCGAAAAAACCGGACTCATCCAGCAGCAGGCTGATAACGATCACCGAGATAAACGTGGCCGTGGCGTTCCAGACGATATTCCAGACCACCGGAATATCGTTAATATGAATAACGCCGCTCGCCAGCGCCAGCGCGGCGCCAATGGTCGCGCTCCAGCCGATGCTGAGCCCTCTGGGTTGCCAGATGACCAGCACCAGCGTGAATAAAAAAATCGCTCCTGCCAGAAACATTGTTTACTCCATTGTATCTGATTTTGTGAATATGTTTTGCTTAGCATGCACCCGGAACTTTACCCTTCAGCTTCAGGCGGGTGTCTTCACGCAGGCAGTTCCAGCTGTTATCGATAATGGACGCTGCCCACGCGGGCATGTTCGGAGATAAACGGTAATGGACCCATTTCCCTTCACGTCGGTCGATGACCAGCCCGGTCTCGCGGAGCAGTGCCATATGGCGGGAGACTTTCGGCTGCGGCTCGTTGGTGGCGGCGCAGAGATCGCATACGCACAGTTCCCCCGCTTCACGCAGCAGCATGACGATGGCGAGCCGCGTTTCGTCGGAGAGGATTTTGAAGAGCTGGAGCGGGTGGAGCATGGGTGTTCCTGGATGTGTGATTTTTATATGCGTTTAATCATATATGTTTTGGTTGCTGCAGAGAAGCAGAAGTAGATCCGATGCTGCGAGATGGCAGTCTGTAGTTGGGTTGCGCATCTTTTACATGAATCAACGTCCGTAGGAGTATAACTAATGGCATAAGTTATACTAGAGCAGCATGGGTTTGAACTCCATTATTAATCAATGGGTTAGGTGAGTGAAACTTTTTTAGCGTTAAAAGCATATTTTTGCTGTATGTATAACTGTGATGTTGAGAGGAAATGTGAACGATATATTCAGGATGTCACTTGCCCAGCGGACGGATAGAACTTTTACATACAGATTGTCGCTAGCTCTGACTATAGTGTTGAGGGCAAGGACATTGCGATTACGCTGTTAGACAGCAAGGAAGTACACATTAGTGATTCCTCACTTGAGAGCGATAATTAGTGTTATAGGCCTTACAACATGATTGTTATGCATTTTGTTGAGTTTGAAACTTTAAAACGCTACTATCATTGAACTGAATTTATGGTTTTGGGGAATTAGAGGCGGCCCCCCGAAAGTTGATACCGCCTAGTTGGTAACTTCGTCGAACGACTGGGACTCCAACCGTGCTGGCTGTGAGGTCGGCTCTATTTTTTAGACTTGGGCAATTCATACTTCAAATTCACATCTCGCGTAAGGATATCCCTTGGTCCTTTCGTTCTGTCGAAAAAAAGCCAAATATTAAATTTGCGCTCTTTTGGCCAAGTGTCATACATAAGCGAATCCCACCCTAAATAAGACGCAACTTTGTTGGCAACTGCTAACTTCGCATCCGAAGTTGCTTTGCCTTGATAGGCGCACATCACTGCGCCTAGAAGAAAATCTGCAATTTGAATATGTTCAGAAGATTTTGAATCCTTTGTGACGACGCTCTTGATAATGTCTCTACGGCCAAACCTTTTTGCTAACGTGTGGTTAGTAATGACTTCAAATGCCTCATCAGCTTTTTTATACCGCGATGGAAGTGGGTCCACTTCCACACGGAACTCGCATTCCCTATCTGGATGAGCCTTGATAACGTTGCCTATTTTAGTTTCAATCAGCTTGCCAAAATGCTTACGCATAGCCAGATCGTAGTCGCCGCCATGGAAGGATTTTTCTACTTTTGATTTTTCTACAATGATGCAGTGGAACGCCAGCCATTGGTGTTTGAAGAACGTTTCAAGGAGGTCATGATAAAAAGCAGCATTTCTCTTTGAATGAGCTTTTTGCCACTTTATTTCATCGCTACAGTTATGCTTTTCCCTAAGCTCACGAATGATGCGTACGAAGTCGCCACGCCTTTGGTACTTCATCCACAGGCTGCCAAATCCATAAAATCGCTGACCATCAATGCCTGACTCATCGCAGGCGACATGCCATATCAGCTTCCCAGGATCAGTTGCGTCCATGTTTTTCCTTCATGAGTAAAATTTCAGCGTAGGATTATGATTTAACCACATCACTAAGTGATTGATAAGGATCAGTTTTAATCTGTAACAAGAAGGCTATTCAATGCGAACTTGAGTGGCTTAGGTTTTGCGTGGGGGCATGGCGGACTTTTGCTGGGTTTATGTACACCATAAGTGCCGAGTTGCGTGTAGATTTGCATGATCAAAAGGAGCGTAACGGTGCTGACCCACCAGAACTGCCGCACTTTCCAGCCATAAAACTATTATTTAAAGCGGGCAGGCGTGGCGGGGATACGAGCGCGCGCTCACAGAATGGTTTCAGTAGTTTGTTTAAATTAGGTTATGCAAATTTTGAGAGGATCTTGATTTTGGATAAGCGCTATCAGGTATTTGTTAGTTCAACGTTTTCAGATTTAGAAGAAGAACGCCAAGAAGTGATGCAGGCACTATTGGAGCTTGATTGTATGCCAGCAGGGATGGAGTTATTCCCGGCAACTAATAGCGATCAATGGAGTTTGATAAAGAAAGTAATTGATGACAGTGATTATTATATAGTCATCCTAGCAGGACGATACGGATCTATTGGACCCGATGGACTAAGCTATACGGAAATGGAGTATCGTTACGCAGTTGAAACTGGAAAACCGGTTATTGGTTTTATCCACAAAAACAAGGAAAATTTGGCTGCAAGACTTTGCGAGTCAACCTCTGATGGTAAAGAAAAACTGGCGAGATTTGAAGAGTTGGTTAAAAATCGGCTTTGTCGCTTCTGGGAGTCCCCTGCAGAACTCGGAAGTCAGGTCAGTAGAAGTTTAATCAAACTTACACGAGAATCACCTGCTGTTGGCTGGGTTAAAGGTAATCTTGTTGCCAGTGAAAGTGAAGCTCAAGAAATACTGAAATTAAAAAGAACAATTGAAGAGCTTGAGAGCCAACTTGTTGCCAGCAAAACAACTGCTCCAGTTGGAAGTGAAACTTTATCTCAGGGTGATGATTTATTTGAATTTGAGTATACATTTAATGCATCCCCCTCTCAATGGACCCATGATGGAAAACGTTACTCTGCTAGTGCGAAAATTAGCTGGAATGAGATTTTTTCCTATGTTTCACCGATGATGATAGATGAAATTGCTGATGAGGGATTACATTCTGCAGTTAATTCTTCTATATCAAAAATTGTGCGTGATCAGCTTACGGATAATGAAGATGTTTTGGGGCTGAATATACTTTCAATAATAATGAAGTCATCATCATTTCAAACGGTGAAAGTTCAATTGAGAGCGCTTGGTTTAATAACGAAAAGTGAAAGGAATCGGAGCGTAAAAGACAAAGGGACATATTGGACGCTTACTCCTTATGGTGAGAATCTTATGACAACTCTTCGTGCAATAAAAAAATAAAAAACTGCCGGGGAAGTCCTCGGCTGTTTTTTATTTGATATGATGATGTGGTTTCAGTTTTCTTTAAACGCACTCCATCTTTTAATGAGTGCTGTCAGAGATATACGATGTATCGTGTTTATTATGCTATTATGATAAATATCATAGCCTTCATTGATGACTTTTTTAGAGAAATGAATTGTCAAAAACTCCGGATGTATAGCACATAAATTTAGATCAAACAGAGTATGAATGTCGCTTCTGAGCAGCAATCCGTTGCTTATATGGTTATGACTTTCATTTCTGTAAGCATCAATATGTGCCGCCTCAAGAATATCTACAAGCTCACATCCTGTAACTGCGCATATAGGGCTGGACTTTAACAGCTTATCTCGAAATGTTTTCTGTCCACGTCTTTGCCTGATCTGCCTATCTACTAGTTTCCTCTGATCACCTTCAAGCAAATCTGGAGAGTCGTTATCTGCTTCTCCTGCAGTAAGAAGAATCGACGATATTTGAGCATCAAATAGTTCTTTTGCCCACTGTATATTTACTTCCTGTATGGATAACTGAACGTTATAGCGCAAGCTTTCAGCTTCAAGTTTATCAAGAGGGATGTCTTTTAGTTTCTTAAAAACGGAACCATAAGTAGCTATAAATCCTATAGCAGGCTCTAAAACCAACCTTCTCTCATTAAATTCATGTCCGTTATCGCAACGCCACTTTGGCATCATTGTTTTGCGTGGGCGGATCTTTTTTGCATTGCATTCGTCATGGGGGCATTTATACACATTTTTTTCAGTGTCGTATGTTTCTAATTTTTCTATAATAGAGATTCCTAAAATATTATCTCTATTTCTAATTATTACAAGATCTCCTTCTTTGACATTTTTGTAATTTGGGACAGAATTATTGTAGCGATAGAAAACTGAGTAATCGTCGTTATAGCCATCATTTGCCCAGTACCTTACGTTGCCTTTTTCAATTGCTTTAAAGGACCATGCTTGTTGTACCACGAACTTTTCCCACTGATCAGATTTTTGGTTTGTTCTATCGAACAGCAAAACATGTTGATTTACAAGCATCATCAGCCCAGATAATATGACTTAAATCGCAAAATTTCGTCTCTTACCAGTTTTTTACTTTATCCATTCTTTTCTGTGACGGCAGTAACTCATTTCGAAAAAAAAACTTGGTCGCTTTCTCCTCATCCCCAAACCCCCAACATTACTCGGCATAATTTCCATCATCTGAGGTGGTACAAGATGTGCTGCCATCATGTCGTCCCGGTTCACATTCTTGTTGTTCGAAAACTCATCCTTAGCCGCCACCTCTGACAGAGGGATGATCAGAATTCTGTCTTTTTGCCGTTAGGTGAGTACATAAACAGGTTGCGGAATTTGCCCGGCCCCTTGCGTTTTTCATGGCCTGGCGGATATTGTTTATTACCTCCTGGTTCTGCGCGGTGTCGGTCATGTACAAGATGAAACTCGCGTGGCTGCCGTTAATGTAATACTTCTGGCGGAACAGGGTGGCGGACTCGTTGAGCAGGACTTAAGTATAGCGGACAGGTATGCCAGCAGGCCGTAAATTTCATGGTTCATATCCGGCTCCATCAGATGAAGTTGCTGCCTTGAGTGAACTTATACGGCTGCGTGGTCATGCCGTATTGCACAAACCAGTAAGTATCGAGGTCGATCCAGCGGCGTGTGTATTTCGCCAGCGATGGCTTCAGTTACAGAATGTCCACCAGTCTGTTCGTCCGTTTCTCCAGGTAGGCGTTACCAGACACCTGATAGTCCTGAACAAAGCGGCTGAATGCCTACTGGCTCAGCAGCGGACGCGGGATAAAGGTGCTGGTGAGAATGTTATGTTTCACCGCAATCGGTGAGCTGTGATGTACGGCGGTGTGTCCGGTCAGTTTTTTGCCGTATCGGGCTTGGGCATTTTCGGTGGACCGCTAGGACGAAAGCTGGGCGTAAAGCGTTAAGCACCGGAAGAAAACCATGACAGCAATGGAGCTGGAGGCGAAGCAGGGAGATTATCTGGTGGGTGCGGATGAAAATGTGCTGGTGCTGAACCGGGCCTATGCCAACAGGGCCGCCAAAATGCAATGGGAGCTCTACAGCGTGGTGTGGCGTCTTTCTCCCTTTAACTGAGAAGGCCGTGCCGATCTCTACACGTAAATGCCCGTGAAGGGAAGATTAGCGGCTTTAAGCAGCTCATAGATGATGCGGAATGGACAATCACCACGTTCATGCATACGGCCAGCGCTGACAGTGGTTTCACAACCAGTATTGAGTTTGAGGTGAAAATTGATGAGTTCGCAATGGAACAATTAGTTCAAAATTGCGAACAATCATCTCTCATTATTGCTATTTAGTTAATAATTAGATCTGATTATTATGATGAATTGTTCTATGTGCGTACAGGCGGCACATATCTGAAACAGTTTCCAAGTTTCCAATCAAACCAAAGAACGCTACAACCTGTGCACTAATATCGAGTACGGGCATACCATCGTGTCGCATGAAAATTTTGTACGGTCAGTATGCCGTCCGCAAAAAATCAGCGCAGCAGCGCCTCATCCCAAAAATATGTAGAAGCAATTTGCTTACTGATTCTGACCCGCCGCTGGCGGTTTTTTTTATTGTTATAGTAAGCTGGATGAACTTTTAAAAAGTATTTAAATCCGGAGTACACATGGATTTTGCAAGTTCGTTCTCTTTTATCGAAAAGATTATTCCTGCATTGGTCGGTTTTGCAGGTGCTTGGGCAGGTAGTCGATGGGGACTCACTAAGTTCAAGAAGGAAAAGTATTGGGAATCAAAAGTTAAGGCATACGAAACTACTTTGAGTCATTTTGAAAAAATTGCTTTCTGGGGGCGTTCTAATAAGGCACAAGCTCACTGTGCCGTAACTGTTGGAGATAACGATTTGCATCCACAAACGTTCAATGAGTCTATGCGTAACCTTGCACAGTTAGAAATTACTGCATTTGTATACTTTGATGGTGAATTTAGAGATCTGATCAAAGAACACAGACATGCTATGGAAAGCATTTACATAAATGAAATTGAAAAATTGGAAGGGGTGCCTAAGGAGAGCGCTTACTACAAGTATGCTGATACACAAGGAAAAATAGGTGATATGGCCTATGCGGCTTTAGAGGTTCTGAACCAACAGGCTCATAAAGATATCGGCCTGAAAGGGCATTGCTGCGAAAGACTTATGGTTAAAATCACCGATGATTGGCGAGAATTTAGAAAAAACATTCAATAGATTACACAAAAATCCGCCGCCATTCCTATCGAAATGGAGCTCTAACTACCTGATTAAAAAGGTCACGAACTTCAGACAACAAAAAACCCATCAACCTTGAACCAAAACGGCGGGGTTGATGGGCTCCACAAATTGGGGACATCAAAGAAAAGCAGTGGCAATAGTTATGACTGTGACCTGTGTAAAAAGTTCTGCGCGTAACGAAAATTTTTTCAGCCACGCGCAAACTTGAGATTTATCCGAGTCCTGGCCAGATAATGATGATCAGCGTACCTGCCAGCGTCAGCAGCACGTTTGCGATGGCGTAGGTGCCTGCATAGCCCAGCGCCGGGATGTTGCTGCGCGCGGTGTCGCTGATGATCTCCATTGCCGGTGCGCAGGTGCGCGCGCCCATCATCGCGCCGAAGAGCAGGGCGCGGTTCATGCGGAGCACGTAGGCGCCGAACAGGAAGCAGATGACTACCGGTACCAGGCTGACGATAAGTCCGGAAACCAACATTTGCCAGCCGACCGCACCCAGGCCATTGCCAATGCCGCTCCCGGCGCTTAAGCCGACACCCGCCATAAAGACCATCAGACCGAACTCTTTCACCATGTTCAGCGCTCCCTGAGGGATGTAGCCGAAGGTGGGATGGTTCGCTCGCAGGAAGCCCAGCATGATCCCGGCGAACAGCAGACCGGCAGCGTTACCGATGCCGAAGCTAAAGTTACTGAACTGGAAGGTGATCATTCCGATCATCAGGCCAACAATGAAGAAGGCGCAGAAGGCTAACAGGTCCGTCACCTGACTGTGAATCGAGATAAAGCCGATACGGTCGGCAACGGTTTTAACACGTCGGGCATCGCCGCTGACCTGCAACACATCGCCTTTATTAAGCACCACGTTATCGTCGATAGGCATTTCAATCTGGCTGCGGATCACGCGGTTGAGGAAACAGCCGTGGTCGGTCAGCTTCAACTGCGCCAGACGGCGGCCCACGGCGTTGTGGTTCTTCACCACAATCTCTTCGGTGACGATACGCATGTCCAGCAGGTCGCGGTCGAACACTTCTTTCCCGTTGCGGAAGCTCGGATCGAGACGCGCGTGGGCGTCCGGGTAACCAACCAGAGCGATGTCATCGCCCATCTGGAGCACCGCGTCACCGTCCGGGTTTGCCAGAATGCCGTTACGACGGATACGTTCGATGTAGCAGCCGGTCTGACGGTAAATCCCCAGCTCGCGCAGGTTTTTCCCGTCGGTCCAGGCAACCAGCTCTGGCCCGACGCGGTAGGCGCGGATCACCGGCAGGTAAACTTTACGTTTGGAGTCCGTATCCAGACCACGCTCTCGGGCAATGGTTTGGGCGCTGGTCTGGAGATCCTGATGCTGAAGTTTTGGCAGATAGCGCGCGCCAACAATCAGGCTCACCAGACCAATCAGATAGGTCAGGGCATAGCCCAGGCTCAGGTTATCCAGTGCGGCGGAAAGCTGGGTGCCTGCCATGCCAGAATGACGAAGCGTATCCCCCGCGCCAACAAGCACCGGCGTGGAGGTCATCGAGCCTGCCAGCATACCGGCCGTTAAGCCGATGTCCCAGCCAAACAGTTTGCCCAGCCCTAACGCAATCAGCAGGGCGCTGCCGACCATCACCAGCGCCAGCATCAGATAATTTTTGCCGTCTCGGAAGAAAATGGAAAAAAAGTTCGGACCGGCTTCCACGCCAACGCAGAAAATAAACAGCATGAAACCTAAGTTAAGCGCGTCCGTGTTAATACTGAAATGTTGCTGACCTAATAACAGGGAGACGACTAAAACGCCAATGGAATTACCAAGTTGAACTGAACCCAGGCGCAATTTACCCAGACAAAGGCCCAGTGCCAGTACCACAAATAATAACAGGATGTAATTCCCATTTAACAAGTCTGCGACGTTTATATTCACGGAGGCTAACTTCTTGTTTACCAGTAAGTTGTTGAATGAAAGGACTATTTGGGCTACTGTTTTCAGAGTCAGGGAATCACTTTGCACCTCCCTGCTTCCTGATAAATACCCTAAACACTAGCAGGCGGTTAGTTTAATCGTAATAGCTACCGACAGCCACCTATTATCGCACGACTTGTGTGCGTGCTTTGGCAAGGATTGCCGCAATGCTTTATCTGACTGGGCGTCCACCGGACGATTTTTGTATTTGATAGAGATAAGTCAGGAGGATAGTTTGAACTTTAAACGAAACTGGGTTGGCGTAATCAGCTGCTTTTTGCTGTTTACGGTCGTTTGCATGTCGCTTGCTTTTAATGTGAAGGGCGCCTTCAGAGCGTCCGGTCATCCCGAGCTGGGCCTGTTGTTCTTTATCCTGCCGGGAGTAGTGGCCAGTTTTCTCTCGCGCCAAGGCGAGGTGGTAATGCCGCTGCTGGGGGCCATCCTTGCGGCGCCCCTCTGCCTGCTTCTGATGCGCGTGCTGTTTCTCTCGTCGAGAAGCGTCTGGCAGGAAGTGGCGTGGCTACTAAGTGGCGTTTTCTGGTGTGCGCTGGGGGCGCTCTGTTTCTTATTTATGCGCAGCCTGCTGCAACAGCGGAAGCATCATAAATAAAAACGCCCTCAGGGTGAGGGCGTCTTAGCATTACTGAGCGGCAAACAGGCCCAGGTGCTCTTTGGCGTACGCTTCGAAATCGGTGCAGCCGCCGATGTGTTTCTGATCGAGGAAGATTTGCGGCACGGTTTCAACCGGTTTACCCACGGTTTTTTCCAGATCGGCTTTGCTGATGCCTTCCGCGTGGATATCCACGTAACGGAAGTTGAAATCATCACGTTCTTCAGTCAGTTTCTCAGCCAGCTCTTTCGCGCGCACACAGTAAGGGCATCCTGGACGACCAAAAATTACTGCAAACATTTCTCTCTCCTCAAAAAACAAGCCTGACGGCGAATAATCCCTATAGTGCACGATAACCTGCCGTCATGGAAAGAAGGTTTCACCTGTCACTTTGATACAGTCAGGCTATGTTTCGCCAATTACATCAGGTGGATCATTGCCTATACTGGCTGCCATATGTTTTACGCAATACAAAGAGAGACAAAATGACGCCAACCATTGACCTGCTTCGTTCCCACCGTTCCATTCGCCATTTCACCGATGAGCCGATCACCCAGGCGCAGCGGGACGCGATCATCGACAGCGCAAGAGGCACCTCCAGCTCCAGCTTTTTGCAGTGCAGCTCCATTATCCGCATCACCGATCCGGCGATGCGTGAACAGCTGGTAACGCTGACGGGCGGACAAAAGCACGTTGCCCAGGCGGCTGAGTTCTGGGTGTTCTGCGCCGATTTTAACCGTCACCTGCAAATCTGTCCTGAGGCGGAGCTGGGGCTGGCGGAACAGCTGCTGCTGGGCGTGGTGGATACGGCATTGATGGCGCAAAACGCGTTCACGGCGGCGGAATCGCTGGGGCTTGGCGGCGTCTATATCGGCGGGCTGCGTAATAACATCGAAAGCGTGACGCAACTGCTGAAGCTGCCGAAACACGTGTTGCCGCTGTTTGGTCTGTGCCTCGGCTGGCCGGCGGATAACCCGGATCTGAAGCCGCGTATTCCTGCTGCGATGCTGGTGCATGAAAACCACTACCAGCCGGTCGATCAGGACGTTCTGCATCAATACGATGAAGAGCTGGCGAACTACTATCTGACGCGCGACAGCAACAACCGCCGCGATACCTGGAGCGACCATATTCGTCGCACCATCATTAAAGAAAACCGCCCGTTCATTCTTGATTACCTGCACAAACAGGGCTGGGCAACGCGATAGTCCCTTCCTCCTGCGCCTCGTGTATGATAGGCAGGCTTTTCCCATGTCTTTAGAGAGGTGCAGGGTGAAAATTGCCATATTGTCCCGGGATGGAACGCTCTATTCATGTAAACGCCTGCGAGAAGCGGCGGCGAAACGCGGACATCAGGTTGAGATCCTCGATCCGATGTCCTGCTATATGAACATCGACCCTGCGGCGTCGTCGATTCATTACAAAGGCCGCAAACTCCCGCATTTTGATGCGGTAATTCCCCGCATCGGCTCCCAGATCACCTATTACGGCACGGCCGCGCTGCGCCAGTTTGAAATGGTGGGAAGCTATCCGCTCAACGAGTCCGTGGCGATCTCACGCGCCCGCGATAAGCTGCGCTCGCTGCAGTTGCTGGCGCGCCAGGGGATCGATCTGCCCGTCACCGGGATTGCTCACTCCCCGGACGACACCAGCGATTTAATCGACATGGTGGGCGGTGCGCCGCTGGTCATTAAGCTGGTGGAAGGCACGCAGGGTATTGGGGTGGTACTGGCGGAGACGCGTCAGGCGGCGGAAAGCGTGATTGACGCCTTTCGCGGTCTGAATGCCCATATTCTGGTTCAGGAGTATATTAAAGAGGCCAAAGGGTGCGACATCCGCTGCTTTGTGGTGGGCGATGAAGTGGTGGCCGCCATAGAGCGGCAGGCGAAAGAGGGCGACTTCCGCTCTAACCTGCACCGCGGCGGTATCGCGCGGGTGGCCCTTATCAGCGAGCGCGAGCGCGAGATTGCGGTGAAAGCGGCGCAGACGCTGGGCCTGGACGTGGCGGGGGTCGATCTGCTGCGTGCCGACCGCGGGCCGCTGGTGATGGAAGTTAACGCCTCGCCGGGGCTGGAAGGGGTGGAAAAAACCACAGGCGTCGATATTGCAGGTAAAATGATCGCATGGATTGAACGCCATGCGACGCCGGGATTTTGCCTGAAAACGGGCGGTTAAATGGATCGGCGCGCACTTTTTGCGTAAGCTGGACAACGTTTTTATTTAAGAGGCTGCACAGCGATGGATTTACAGGTCGTACCTACACTGGATACGTTACGTCAATGGCTCGATGATGCCGGTATTACTTTTTTCGAATGCGACTCCTGCCAGGCGCTGCATCTGCCTCACATGCAAAATTTCGATGGTATTTTTGATGCCAAAATCGATCTGATTAACGACGTGATCCTGTTCTCGGCGCTGGCTGAAGTGAAGCCTTCAGCGCTGCTTGCACTGGCATCCGATCTTTCAGCGATTAACGCCAGTTCTTTGACGGTGAAAGCGTTTCTCGACATACAGGATGATAATCTGCCGAAGCTGGTGGTTTGCCAGTCTTTATTCTCCGGCGCGGGGCTCTCCTTCAAACAGTTCGCCTGGTTTATGCGCCTGAGCGAAGAGCAAATTTCCATGGTAATGATGGAAGCCAACGCACATCACCTGCTGTATAGCGCGGAAGATGATGCCGAGAATAATGATGCATCTTCCAATTTTCTCCACTAAGCCTGTCTGACTTTTGCGCAGTCGCTACCAGAGCGGCTGCATAACACCGCTTTTTCTGCTGCTTTTAACCTTTCTTTAAAGAATTTTTCACCTCCTCTCGGGCCATTTCGGCTTATCACGTAGACATAATCTGCATAAAAAATTGATAAAAGGCGTTTTTTCGTCTGGGCTATAGCCGGAGACACGGGCTACAGTTATTCTTGCGGTGCTTAAAAAAGCGAGCGGAACCTGCCGGGAAGAGGGGTGTATTTTATTTCGGGCAGAGCGACAAACTATGCATGAATATTGCATATCTTCAGGCTGCACAGTTTTGGTTCGTTTGTTAACGAGCTTTCAGAAGGAATAACAATATGATCGCCTTGAATAAAAAATGGTTATCGGGTCTGGTTGCGGGTGCTCTGATGGCCGTCTCTGCCGGCACGCTCGCTGCGGAACAAAAAACGCTGCACGTCTATAACTGGTCTGACTATATTGCGCCGGACACCGTCGCGAATTTTGAAAAAGAGACCGGCATTAAGGTTGTCTACGACGTATTCGATTCCAACGAAGTACTGGAAGGCAAACTGATGGCGGGCAGTACCGGTTTCGACCTGGTGGTGCCCTCTGCAAGCTTCCTGGAGCGTCAGCTGACCGCCGGTGTCTTCCAGCCGCTGGACAAGAACAAGTTATCGAACTGGAAAAACCTCGATCCGGAAGTGCTGAAGCTGGTGGCGAAGCATGATCCGGACAACAAATACGCCATGCCTTACCTGTGGGCGACCACTGGTATTGGCTTTAACGTGGATAAAGTCAAAGCGGCGCTGGGCCCGGACGTCAAACTGGACAGCTGGGACGTGGTGCTGAAGCCGGAAAATCTCGAGAAGCTGAAAAGCTGCGGCGTCTCTTTCCTCGATGCGCCGGAAGAGATTTTCGCCACCGTGCTTAACTATCTCGGCAAAGATCCAAACAGCAGCAAGGCCGACGACTACACCGGTCCGGCGACCGACCTGCTATTGAAGCTGCGTCCGAATATTCGCTACTTCCACTCCTCTCAGTACATCAACGACCTGGCTAACGGGGATATCTGCGTGGCCATTGGCTGGGCGGGTGACGTCTGGCAGGCAGCGAACCGTGCGAAAGAGGCGAAAAACGGTGTGAATGTTTCCTACTTCATTCCGAAGGAGGGGGCGCTGGCGTTCTTCGACGTCTTCGCGATGCCGGCTGATGCGAAAAACAAAGAGGAAGCGTATCAGTTCCTCAACTACCTGATGCGTCCGGAAGTGATTGCCCACATCAGCGACCACGTCTACTACGCCAACGGTAACAAGGCCTCCGTGCCGCTGGTGAGCGAAGAAATCCGCAATAATCCGGCGATCTACCCGCCAGCCGATGTGTTTGCCAAGCTCTTCACCCTGAAAGTGCAGGAACCGAAAATTGACCGTGTGCGTACCCGCGCGTGGACCAAGGTGAAAAGCGGTAAGTAACGGCGTTTGATATCGTTGCCCGGTGGCGCTGTCGCTTACCGGGCCGACAAATCCCGTAGGCCGGGCAAGCGTTAGCGCCGCCCGGCGATGCGCACCCTGACGGTGCGTTTGCACCAGTGTTGATCTATGCCGGAGAGCACCCCGTGAATGACGCGATCCCCCGCCCGCAGGCGAAAGTCCGTAAAGCGCTGACCCCGCTTCTTGAAATTCGAAACCTCACCAAATCCTTCGACGGCCAGCATGCCGTGGACGATGTCAGCCTGACGATCTACAAAGGTGAAATTTTTGCTTTGCTCGGCGCATCCGGCTGCGGTAAATCGACCCTGCTGCGTATGCTGGCCGGGTTTGAACAACCTACCGCCGGGCAGATCGTGCTGGATGGGGTAGACCTCTCCAGCGTGCCGCCGTACCAGCGGCCCATTAACATGATGTTCCAGTCCTATGCCCTGTTCCCGCACATGACCGTCGAGCAGAACATCGCCTTCGGCCTGAAGCAGGACAAACTGCCGAAAGCCGAAATCACCGCGCGCGTGGCGGAGATGCTGAGCCTGGTGCACATGCAGGAGTTCGCGAAGCGTAAGCCGCATCAGCTTTCCGGCGGCCAGCGTCAGCGCGTGGCGCTGGCAAGAAGTCTGGCCAAACGGCCGAAATTACTCCTGCTCGACGAGCCGATGGGCGCGCTGGATAAAAAGCTGCGCGACCGGATGCAGCTGGAAGTGGTGGATATCCTTGAGCGCGTAGGGGTGACCTGCGTGATGGTGACGCACGACCAGGAAGAGGCGATGACCATGGCCGGGCGCATTGCGATCATGAATCGCGGTAAGTTCGTGCAGATAGGCGAGCCGGAGGAGATTTACGAACACCCGACAACCCGCTACAGCGCGGAGTTCATCGGCTCGGTAAACGTCTTCGAAGGGCTGTTGAAGGAACGCCAGGACGACGGTCTGGTGATTGAATCGCCGGGGCTGGTGCACCCGCTTAAGGTTGATTCTGATAATTCCGTGGTGGACAACGTGCCGGTTTACGTTGCCCTGCGCCCGGAAAAAATCATGCTTTGCGATGAGCCGCCCGCCGATGGCTATAACTTTGCCGTGGGCGAAGTGGTACACATCGCCTATCTCGGCGATCTGTCGATTTACCATGTCCGCCTGAAAAGCGGCCAGATGCTCAGCGCCCAGTTACAGAACGAACACCGGTATCGCAAGGGACAGCCAACCTGGGGCGACGAAGTGAGCCTGTGCTGGGATGCGGACAGTTGCGTAGTCCTGACGGTATAAGGAGCGGTCATGAGCACACTTGAACCTCCAGCCCGCGTCAAAAAACCGGGCGGTTTCTCGCACTGGCTGGCGCGCGTGCAGATGGCGCATGGCCGCAAGCTGGTCATCGCCATGCCCTATATCTGGCTGATCCTGCTGTTTCTGCTGCCGTTCCTGATCGTCTTTAAGATCAGCCTGGCGGAGATGGCGCGGGCGATCCCGCCGTATACCGATCTGTGGGAGTGGGCCGACGGGCAGCTGACGCTGACCTTAAATCTTGGGAATTTCCTGCAACTGACTGAGGATCCGCTCTATTTCGAAGCCTATTTACAGTCGTTACAGGTTGCGGCGATCTCAACGATCTGCTGCTTGTTGATGGGCTACCCGCTGGCGTGGGCAGTGGCGCACAGCAAGCCGTCGACGCGAAATATTTTACTGCTGTTGGTCATTTTACCGTCGTGGACATCTTTCCTGATCCGCGTGTACGCGTGGATGGGGATCCTGAAGAATAACGGCATACTGAATAACTTCCTGCTGTGGCTTGGGGTGATCGACCAGCCGCTGACGATCCTGCATACCAACCTTGCGGTGTATATCGGGATTGTCTATGCCTATCTGCCGTTTATGGTGCTGCCAATCTATACGGCGCTGACGCGAATCGATTACTCGCTGGTGGAAGCCTCGCTGGATCTCGGCGCACGCCCGTTGAAGACGTTCTTCAGCGTCATTGTGCCGCTCACAAAAGGCGGGATCATCGCCGGATCGATGCTGGTGTTTATCCCGGCGGTCGGGGAGTTTGTGATCCCCGAACTGCTCGGCGGGCCGGACAGCATCATGATTGGCCGCGTGCTGTGGCAGGAGTTTTTCAATAACCGCGACTGGCCGGTGGCCTCGGCGGTGGCGATTGTCATGTTACTGCTGCTGATCGTGCCGATCATGTGGTTCCACAAACATCAGCAGAAACAGATGGGAGACCACGGATGAACAACTTACCGGTAGTACGCTCCCCGTGGCGAATTCTGATCCTGATTATCGGCTTTACCTTCCTGTACGCGCCTATGCTGATGCTGGTGATCTACTCGTTCAACAGCTCTAAGCTGGTCACCGTCTGGGCGGGCTGGTCGACGCGCTGGTACAGCGAGCTGTTCCACGATGATGCGATGATGAGTGCGGTGGGGCTGAGCCTGACCATTGCGGCGCTGGCGGCGACGATGGCCTGCGTGCTGGGCACGATTGCCGCGCTGGTGATGGTGCGCTTCGGCCGTTTTCGCGGAGCAAATGGTTTTGCGTTTATGATCACCGCCCCGCTGGTCATGCCGGACGTCATCACCGGTCTGTCGCTGCTCCTGCTGTTTGTCGCGCTGGCGCACGCCATCGGCTGGCCAGCGGATCGCGGGATGCTCACCATCTGGCTGGCGCACGTCACCTTCTGTACGGCGTATGTGGCGGTGGTCATCTCCTCGCGGCTGCGCGAGCTGGATCGCTCCATTGAAGAGGCGGCGATGGATCTCGGCGCCACGCCGCTGAAGGTCTTTTTCATCATTACGCTGCCGATGATTATGCCGGCGGTGATCTCCGGCTGGCTGCTGGCGTTCACGCTCTCGCTCGACGATCTGGTTATCGCCAGCTTTGTGTCGGGGCCGGGCGCGACGACGCTGCCGATGCTGGTCTTCTCCAGCGTGCGCATGGGGGTGAATCCGGAGATTAATGCCCTGGCCTCCATCATCCTCGGCGTGGTCGGAATTGTCGGATTTATCGCCTGGTATTTGATGGCGCGCGCGGAAAAGCAGCGCGTGCGCGATATCCAGCGTGCAAGACGCGGCTGAAGGAATTATTATTTCCAGTGATGTGCCGCGTATGACGCGGCACTGTTTTTCAGGGAAGTAAAAACATTGGGATTCTTGCAAAAAACACGTCATTCGCACGCCCGTCCGAACGTCCCTGCGCTGGTGCAGGTGGCGGCGCTCGCCATTATTATGATCCGCTGCCTGGATGTGCTGATGATTATGAACACGCTGGGCCCGCGAGGCATGGGGGAGTTCATTCACCGCAGCGCGCAGACGTGGAATCTGACGCTGGTGTTTCTCAGCAGCCTGATGCTGGTGTTTATTGAGATCTACTGTGCGTTCTCGCTGGTAAAGGGGCGCAACTGGGCGCGCTGGGTATATTTTCTTACGCAGATCACCGCCGCCAGCTATCTGTGGGCCGCCTCGCTGGGCTATGGCTATCCGGAGCTGTTCAGCATACCCGGCGGCTCCCGCCGCGAGATTTTCCATTCCTTAGTGATGCAAAAATTGCCGGACATGCTGGTGCTCTGCCTGCTCTATGTTCCCGCCTCCAGTCGGCGGTTCTTCCGCCTGCAATAATGTGTATAATCGCAGCCCTCGTGATTCTTAAGGTTTTCATATGCAGTGCGCACTCTATGACGCCGGACGCTGCCGCTCCTGTCAGTGGATAGAACAGCCGGTCCCTCAACAACTCACCGCCAAAATGGCCGACCTGCAACAGCTGCTGGCAGCACACGCGGTGGGCGAGTGGTGCGCACCCGTCAGCGGGCCGGAGCAGGGCTTTCGTAATAAAGCCAAAATGGTGGTCAGCGGCAGCGTCGAAAAGCCGCTGCTGGGCATGCTGCACCGTGACGGCACGCCCGTCGATCTCACCGGCTGTCCGCTGTATCCCGCCTCGTTTGAGCCGGTGTTTACCGCCCTGAAACCCTTTATCGCCCGCGCGGGGTTAACGCCCTATAACGTTGCCCGCAGGCGCGGCGAGCTTAAGTACCTTCTGCTGACTGAAAGCCAAATCGACGGCGGGATGATGCTGCGCTTTGTGCTGCGTTCGGAAACCAAACTGGAGCAGCTTCGCGCGGTGTTGCCGTGGCTGCAGGAACAGCTTCCGCAGCTCAAGGTCATTACCGCTAATATTCAGCCGGTGCATATGGCGATCATGGAAGGAGAGAAAGAGATTTTCTTCACCGAACAGCATGCGCTGGCGGAGAATTTCAACGGCGTGCCGCTGTGGATCCGTCCGCAAAGCTTCTTCCAGACTAACCCCACCGTCGCCAGCGCGCTGTACGCGACCGCGCGCGACTGGGTGCGTGCGTTACAGGTTCATCACATGTGGGATCTGTTCTGCGGCGTCGGCGGCTTTGGCCTGCACTGTGCCACGCCAGACATGCAGCTCACCGGGATTGAAATTTCTGCGGAGGCCATCGCCTGCGCGAAACAGTCCGCCGCGCAGCTGGGGCTGACGAATCTGCACTTCCAGGCGCTGGACTCGACCCGGTTCGCCACCGGCCAGGGCAACGTGCCGGAGCTGGTGTTGGTGAACCCGCCGCGCCGGGGTATCGGCCAGGCGCTCTGCGACTACCTGAGCCAGATGGCGCCGGAGTACATCGTCTACTCCAGCTGTAACGCGCAGACCATGGCGAAGGATATCGCCAGCCTGCCGGGCTACCGCATTGCGCGCGTTCAGCTCTTTGATATGTTCCCGCACACTGCGCATTACGAAGTGCTGACGTTGCTCGTGAAATCTTAAACAAAATGTGAACTCTTCCCCCGCTCGAAATCAGGTAAGCTTACGTCATAACAAATGATTGAAGGCTTACCCATGAAGCAGATCCTGCTGGTAGAAGACGACCACGATATCGCTGCACTCCTGCGTCTTAACCTGGAAGATGAAGGCTACGCCATTACCCACGAGCCGGACGGGGGAAAGGCGTTACTGCTTCTGGAAAAACAGCCGTGGGACGCGGTGATCCTCGATCTGATGCTGCCGAATGTTGATGGTCTGGAGATTTGCCGCCGTATCCGCCAGATGACCCGCTACCTGCCCATTATCATCATTAGCGCCCGCAGCAGTGAAACTGACCGTATTACCGGCCTGGAAACCGGGGCGGATGATTATCTGGCAAAACCTTTCTCGGTGCAGGAGCTGATTGCCCGCATTAAGGCGCTGTTCCGCCGACAGCAGGCGATGGGCCAGGCGCAGACGGACGGCATTATTCAGGCGCACGGTCTGACTATCGATCCGCTGGCGCGCACCGTGCGTCTTAACGGTCAACACGTCGATCTCACCCCGCGTGAATTTGAACTGCTCTATTTTTTTGCCCGCCATCCCGGAGAGGTCTTTTCACGGCTGGCATTGCTGGAGCAGGTGTGGGGGTATCAGCACGAAGGCTACGAACACACCGTCAACACCCATATTAACCGCCTGCGCATCAAAATAGAGAAAGATGCCGCCGAGCCGGAGATCGTTCGCACCGTCTGGGGTAAAGGCTACAAATTTGCGGAGCAGAATCATGATGCGTCGCTTTAGCCTGAGCCAGCGCCTGACGCTGCTGTTTACGGTGTTACTGCTGCTCTGCGCCACCGTCGCCTGTGCGGTGCAGCTCTACGTTAGCATGCAGTACGGCAATGCGATGGTGCAGCGTCTCTCAGGCGGGCTGGCGCAGCAGATTGCGCAGCGGGAAGCGATTCTGGATTCGCAGGGCAGGGTGGATCGCAGCGCCTTAAAGCCGCTGTTCGACCGGCTGATGACCTTTAATCCGAGCGTCGAGCTGTATGTTGTCTCGCCTGATGGCGATATCCTGGCCGATGCCGCCCCGCCGGGGCACATTCAGCGGCAAAAAATTGACCTCGCGCCGATACAGAATTTCCTGAGCGGGACGGTGATGCCGGTGTTTGGCGACGATCCCCGAAGCCAGAATAAGAAAGTCTTCAGCGCCACCCCGCTGCGACAGGACGGCGAGCTGAAGGGGTATCTGTACATTATTTTGCAGGGGGAGGAGTCCAACGCGCTGGCGGAGATGGCCTGGCACAAAGCGCTCTGGAGTACGGCGCTGTGGTCGATGCTGCTGGTGGCGCTGTTTGGTCTGCTGGCGGGGCTGCTGCTTTGGTACTGGGTGACGCGCCCGGTTAAACAGCTCACGCTGGACGTGGCCGGGCTGGAGCAGGACAGCATCAGCGCGATTAAGCAGCTGGCGGCCCAGCCGCTCGAGCCTGCCGGCCAGGATGAAGTGGCGATCCTGCGCAATACCTTTATCGAGCTGGCGCGCAAAATCACCTCTCAGTGGGATCGGCTGGCCGACAGCGACCGCCAGCGCCGGGAGTTTATCGCCAACATTTCGCACGACTTACGCACCCCGTTGACGTCGCTGCTGGGTTATCTGGAAACGCTGTCGCTGAAATCCGCCACGCTGTCGCCGCAGGAGCATCAGCAGTACCTCGCTACCGCGCTGCGTCAGGGGCAAAAGGTACGCCATCTGTCGCAGCAGCTGTTCGAGCTGGCGCGTCTTGAGCACGGCGGCATCAAGCCCCAGCGCGAGCGTTTTGCCATGGCTGAACTGATTTCCGACGTGGCGCAGAAGTTTGAACTTACCGCCCGCACGCGCGAGGTGAACCTGCGTATTGATGTGCCGGGGCGATTGCCGCTGGTGAACGCCGACGTGTCGATGATCGAGCGCGTGGTCACTAATCTTCTGGATAACGCCATCCGTCATACGCCGAGCGGCGGAGAAATTCGTCTGGCGGTCTGGCAGGAGAATGAACGACTTCAGGTCGAAGTGGCAGACAATGGTACGGGCGTAGATGCCTCGCTGCGCGACGATTTGTTCCAGCGACCGTCAGCGTTAAAT
This sequence comes from Enterobacter cloacae complex sp. XAL002, assembly GCF_049236805.1. Classification (NCBI taxonomy): domain Bacteria; kingdom Pseudomonadati; phylum Pseudomonadota; class Gammaproteobacteria; order Enterobacterales; family Enterobacteriaceae; genus Enterobacter; species Enterobacter cloacae complex sp. XAL002. Next base: position 63,122 of record NZ_JBMKJN010000009.1, on the reverse strand, counting down.
CCTCAGGCGTCGCGGGAGAACCGTGGGGGATTAGGGCTGTTAATCGTGAAGAGAATGCTGGAGCTGCACGGTGGCGGGATCAGGCTGATGGAGTCCGTGAGCGGGGCGCGGTTCAGGTTCTTTGTGCCGCTATGAGAAATTGCCGGGTGGCGCTGCGCTTTCCCGGCCTACAGACCACCCCCGTAGGCCAGACCACCCGGCAAAAAGAGATTACTGCGGGAACCACTGCTCGCTGATTTTCTGGTATGTGCCGTCAGCTTTGATCGCTTTCAGCGCGCCGTTCAGTTTTTCCAGCAGGGCCTTGTTATCCGGACGTACCGCGATGCCGAGGCCGGTACCAAAGTACTGCGGATCGGTCACTTTCTCCGTCGCTGTACCCAGCTGCGGGTTGGTTTTCAGCCACTCATTCACCACCGCGGTGTCGCCAAATACGCCATCGATACGGCCATTTTTCAGGTCGATAATTGCGTTCTGGTAGCTGTCATAGGCCACGGTTTTCACTTCAGGATGCTTGTCCTGGAGATATTTCTGGTGCGTGGTGCCGTTTTCCATGCCGATGCGCTTGCCTTTCAGCTCGTCGAAAGACTTATAAGCCCCTTTCTTCGCAATCACTACCGCAGAGTTCGCGTAGTACGGGTCGGTGAACGCGACCTGCTTGCTGCGCTCTGGGGTGATATCCATGCCGGAGATCACCGCATCGTATTTTTTAAATTTCAGGGACGGGATCAGGCTGTCAAACGCGTGGTTAGTAAAGGTGCAGTCGGCCTGCATCTGCTTGCACAGCGCTTTCGCCAGGTCAATGTCAAAGCCGACGATCTGGTTGCTGGCATCCAGCGATTCAAACGGCGGATAGGTGGCAGAAACGCCAAAATTGATTCTATCTGCGGCGGATGCGCCTGCGGCGAAGGTTGCGAGTAATGCGGCCAGAACTAACTTTTTCATTGTAATGCTCCCGTCTGTCTTATTTATGCGCCGTGTCTGCGGCCTGGATATACAATGCCATCTACTGAATTTATATGCAATAAAAATGATTAGATATTACCTTTGTTGCAAAAAAAAGCGGATAACCCATCAGGTTACCCGCTCAATCAATACCGTTTTATGCATTGGCGTGATTAATTCCTGCGCTCAAACGCCAGCGCCTTACGCTCGATAAGACGCATCATCAGCGTCAGCAGACCGTTGACCACCAGATAGACCAGACCCGCCGCACCGAACACCATCACGTCGTAGGTACGTCCGTACAGCAGCTGCCCGTGGCCCATCACTTCCATCAGGGTGATGGTGTAGGCCAGAGAGGTGCTTTTGAACACCAGAACGACTTCGTTGGAATAGGAAGAGAGCGCACGCTTAAAGGCGTATGGCAACAGGATCGCCAGCGTGTCCTTCTTGCTCATGCCCAGCGCACCGCAGGACTGCCACTGGCCTTCCGGGATCGCGCGGATCGCGCCGTAAAACAGCTGCGTGGTATAGGCCGCGCTGTTCAGTGAGAGAGCTATCAGGGCGCAGAGCCATGGCTCAGAGAGCAAATGCCAGATAACCGGATATTCCTGTAACGACGGGAACTGCCCTGGACCGTAGTAAATCAGGAAGATCTGCACCAGCAGCGGCGTACCGGTAAAGAGCGTAATGTAGCCACGGACAATCCACACCAGCACCGGCGTTTTCAGCGTCAGGACGATGGTGAAGAACAGCGCCAGGATCAGCGCTACGATGATAGACGCAACGGTCAGCGTCAGGCTGGTGTGCAGCCCTTTCATCAGTTCGGGTAAATAATCCAGCATCAGCCTGGTCTCCGTTCAAAACGCGTTGCGCGCAGATCAATACGCTTCAGAACGTACTGGCTCAGCAACGTGATCACCAGGTAGATAGCCGCCGCGACGATGTACCAGGTAAATGGCTCCTGCGTACGGGTGGCGATACTTTTGGTTTGCAGCATTAAATCGTTCACGCTGATCAGGCTCACCAGCGCGGTATCTTTCAGCAGTACCAGCCACTGGTTGCCCAGCCCTGGCAGGGCATGACGCCACATCTGCGGCATCACCAGGCGGAAGAAGATCGCCGCTTTCGACAGGCCCAGCGCCTGACCGGATTCCCACTGTCCCTGCGGTACCGCTTTCAGCGCGCCGCGCAGCGTTTGTGACGCATAGGCCGAATAGAGCAGGGAGAGCGCAATTACGCCGCACAGGAACGGGCTGACGTCGAAGTTCTCAATCTGCATTTGCACCGGGATCTGCGCAAAGCCGAGATTAATCGTAAAGCCGTCCGACAGCGTTAACAGCAGCTGTGAGGAGCCGAAATAGATAAACAGGACCACCAGAATTTCCGGCAGTCCACGCAGCACAGTTACCAGCGCTGAACCGAGCCATGCGACAGGGCGCCACTTAACGGACTCCCACACCGCAAAGAACATCGCCAGTACGAGGCCGATAATCAGTGCACAAACGGCAAGGCCGACGGTCATCCCGGCGGCGCTTGCTAAAGGAAAAATTTCATTCATCAGGAATTACTTCTGGAACCATTTTTTGTAGATGGTTTCGTAGGTGCCGTCTTTCTTCACTTTTTCCAGCGCAGCGTTGAATTTCTGCTGCAGCTCGGTGTTGCCCTGACGTACGGCAATACCCAGACCTGTACCGAAGTAGTCTTTATCTGTCACTTTGTCACCCACGGCGGCCAGCTTGTCGTTCGCTTTCAGCCATTCAGTCACGACAGCCGTGTCCCCGAACACCGCATCGATACGGCCGTTTTGCAGGTCCAGCTTCGCATTCTGGTAGCTGTCATACGGCACGGTGGTGATTTCCGGGTGCTTATCCATGATGAATTTCTGGTGCGTGGTGCCGTTCTGCACGCCGACTTTCTTGCCTTTCAGCAGGTCAACGGAGGCGTATTTACCTTTCTGACCAATGAACAGCGCCGAGTTGTCGTAGTAAGGGGTGGTGAACAGAACCTGCTTTTCACGCTCCGGAGTGATGTCCATACCGGCCATCACGGCGTCGATACGGCGGAACTTCAGGCTTGGGATCAGGCTGTCGAACGCCTGGTTGCTGAAGGTACAGGTCGCGTCGATCTCTTTACACAGGGCATTTGCCAGGTCCACGTCGAAGCCAACAATCTTGTTGTTCGCATCAATGGATTCAAACGGAGGGTAGGACGCTTCAGTGGCGAAACGGATGGTCTGGGCTGCGGTAGCGGAAAGGCTGACGCTAGCAAGCAGCGCGGCAATCAATACTTTTTTCATTATAATTTCCCTAACACATCAGTGTGATAAGTAGTTTTTGAAGGCATCGGTTTGCGGGTTGGTGAAGCAGCTCGCATCACCTTGCTCAACGATATACCCGTTTTCCATGTAGACCACGCGGCTGGCGGTTTTGCGCGCCACTTCCACCTCGTGGGTCACGATGACCTGGGTAATGTTGGTTTCCGCCAGTTCACGAATGATACTCACGATCTGGGCAGTAATTTCCGGGTCCAGCGCCGCGGTTGGTTCGTCGAACAGCAGCACCGCTGGCTCCATCATCAGCGCACGGGCGATCGCCACACGCTGTTGCTGACCACCAGAGAGATGCAGAGGATAACGGTCGCTGTACGGTTTCAGACGCAGACGTTCCAGCAGCTTTTCAGCTCGCGCCATCGCCTGGTCTTTGCTTAAGCCAAGCACGCGGCACGGGGCTTCAATCAGGTTTTGCACCACCGTCAGATGCGGCCAGAGATTATATTGCTGGAAAACCATGCCCACGTTTTGACGCAGTTCACGAATCGCTTTATCAGAAGGGGTTTTCGCGAAGTCAAAATGGTTACCGGCGATGGCCAGCGTTCCCGAACGGGGCATTTCAAGCAGATTTAAAACACGCAGAAGGGAGCTTTTTCCCGCACCGCTTGGGCCGAGCAAAACCAGCGTTTCGCCCTCCGGGCAGCTCAGCGTAATGTCGAACAGCGCCTGGTGTGCGCCGTAGAAGCAGTTAATGCCGTTTAGTTTAATACTCATCGGGGCAGTCTTTACTCATCCAGGCAATCTATAGCAATTGAGGCCGCAGATAGTACCGTTGACAGAATAGTTATGCAATATTTCTGCGTTAAAAGTTAAATATAACCCGTGTTTCCTCTTAAACATAGCACAAAATAGCGACGGGAAAGGGGGGCGAGAATAAATGTCGGCATTCCGCATGAAATGCCGGACATTTTACGGGGTTAACGTTTATTTAACGTATGCGTTAGCGGTTCTCAATCGACTGGCGAAGGGTGCCCGCCGGAGCATGAACGCTGCCGCCAATGTAGCGCACATCATCTATTGCCCAGCACTGGCCTTCACGGATCATCAGCACCTCATCCTGCCAGGTTTGCGTCCCCTGGGTTAGCTTCACGCGCAGAGGAATATTCCGTGCGTCGGTATTCGGAATGGTGGACGCGCTGGCGACGTCGGCGCTGTCCGGCAGCGTGGCGCGGCTGGAGAACGGATCGGATGAAAGCAGCACATTTTGCTGCGGATCGCGCGAGGCGTCATTAAGCAGTTTCGCCAGATTATCGCTCAGGTACGGGCGCAGGGCGGTGAGGTCATTACCGCGATGCTGAATGCGGTAATCATAGAACTGTTGCGCCACGGCGTCCGGGCCGCCCTCAATGCAGGGGCCGCTGCGGGAACCGATATCCTTAAAGGCTGGCGTGACCGGCGTAGTGCAGGCGCTGAGCACCAGCGCGCAGGGCACTAAAAGCGTTAAAGCAGAGTAGCGCATGTTGATTTCCTTATTTATTAACTATCCTTTCAATCATAGCGTAACGAACCGATAATGCAGTTGCTAACGCATTGAACGCTAAAGACGGAGAGGAAGTATGCAATTTTCAACAACACCAACCCTGGAAGGTCAACCCATTACCGAGTACTGCGGCGTGGTCACCGGTGAGGCGATTCTGGGCGCCAACATCTTCCGGGACTTCTTTGCCGGCATTCGGGATATCGTCGGCGGGCGCTCCGGTGCCTACGAGAAAGAACTGCGTAAAGCGCGTGACATTGCGTTTAAGGAGCTGGGCGAGCAGGCCAAAGCGTTGGGCGCGGATGCGGTGGTGGGCATTGATATCGACTACGAAACGGTCGGGAAAGATGCCAGCATGCTGATGGTGAGCGTAAGCGGCACGGCGGTGAAAACCCGTCGATGAAGCGTTCGCTCTCAACCCTCCTGCTGGCATTATTGCTGGCAGGATGCGCCTCGGAAGAGGGCATTGTTGATAAAGGCGCGTACGAACTTGATACGCGCCATCAGGCGCAGGCGGCCTACCCGCGCATAAAGGTGCTGGTGATCCATTACACCGCCGATGATTTCGACACCTCGCTTGCGACCTTGACCGATAAAAACGTCAGCTCTCACTATCTCATCCCCGCAAAGCCCCCAGCTCCGCAGGGCAAACCGCGTATCTGGCAGCTGGTGCCGGAGAGCGAGCTGGCCTGGCATGCAGGTATTAGCTTTTGGCGTGGGACCAACCGCATAAATGATACCTCCGTCGGCATTGAGCTGGAAAACCGCGGCTGGCGGAAAACCGATGGCGTGAAAACCTTTACCCCCTTCGAACCGGGGCAAATTGCGGCGCTGATCCCGCTTGCCAGAGACATCATCGCCCGCTACGACATTAAACCGCAGAACGTTGTGGCCCATTCGGATATCGCCCCGCAGCGTAAAGACGACCCTGGCCCGCAGTTTCCGTGGCGCGAGCTGGCGCAGCAGGGCATCGGAGCCTGGCCCGAACCGGCACGGGTAAATTTTTATATCAACGGGCGACCGCATTATCAGCAGGTTGATACCGCAGCACTGCTCGATCTGCTGGCGCGCTACGGTTACGAGGTGCCAGAAAACAGCACGCCTGCACAGCAAAAACGCATCATCATGGTGTTCCAGATGCATTTCCGTCCGCAGTTATGGAATGGCGTAGCGGATGTTGAAACCATGGCGATTGCCGAAGCACTTTTAGAGAAATACGGGCAGGGGTAAACCTTTGGCTTACCCCCAAATGAGTATATTTCCGCAAGTTTCTATTAGATTAATCCTAAGTACAATCTCATTTCATTTTTAGTTAATTGACTTAAAATTATTCGGATTTAAGATGGACACATAGCACGCTAAGCAATTTAGCGAATAAAAAACTTTACTCTTTTTTTTATTCTTGAGTTTTTCATCAGGAAAATATTTATGGTTCGGTATGAATGCCGTTGCCATGTTTTTTTAAAATCACATCTTAAAACGGGTATAACAATGTTAAGCATCTATGGAAAAAAATTACGTCCGCAACATGAAATGGAAAAGATTATTTCTGCAACCTCATGCGTTGAAGAAAGAACGTTAAAAAAATGGCAGAAGATTTCCACTGCTGATTCCGGTTTAATTCATATTATTGTCAGCGGCGAAGTCGAATTTCGACGTGACTCTGACGAACTGTGCTTGTTCACCGTTACCGGGCAATGCATTTTCGGCCTGTCGTCGATGTATTACAACGCCACCCATATGTACGGCCTTGTTCGGTCGAATACAGTTGTTCGCTCGATCAAGAAAGAGGTCTTCGCCCAGCTGATGACCGAGAAAAACCTGTGGCCTGAACTGACAAAAGTGCTTTCCTGGTACATATGCCTGATGAGCAAGCGCGATGATATTCTGGTCGCTCGCAGCGCATATTCTGTTGTTCGTGAATTTTTATATGAGATCAACGACCTGATTGTACAGCATCAGCGTGATATTAACGTTTATGATTACATTCAGGAATACACTAACCTGGCACGTAGCACCATTATTAAAATCCTCTCCGATCTGAAAAAAGGTCAATATATTGTGGTGGAAAAAGGTCGACTGCTTAACCTCACCGCACTGCCTGAAAAATATTAATGCCTACTCCCGCCGGTCTCCTTTATCACTGAAAGGGGAACGGCTGTTTTCACTGTTTTTAACACTTGCTTGTGAATTATCCTGCGTTTCGTCAACCGGCGGTGCGGGAATTTTTCCTTGAGAATAATCCTGCTCCTGCTCTTTTAATGCCTGTTTAAATAATTCCGTTAATGATGACTCTTCACTGCTCGTGCTGGCGGGGGCGGTATCGTGCTCATGCGCCTCAGTTCCGGGTAGGGTATCCCGCGAGGGGCCTTGCGGCACCGCGCCGTCGGGCGCCTGCTGCCAGTCGGCATCATCACTGATGATCGGCAGATCCTGCATCGGTGGAACATCAACAGGCACTGGCGCAGCTTTAGGCTGCGGATGCGGGAACGGTTTACTCACATACACGTAGTGCATCTCCGAAAGCTGGGTTTCCGGTTTGGCAACGCTGGCGTTGACCGGTTCAGGCGCCGGGTGGCGCATGTTCCAGTAGACATGCATATACAGGCCGACAACCAGCATGGCGCAAAGGCCGACCATCCATAATGCTGTTTTGCCGAATACGTTTTTCAGGCTGGGGAGGCGGTACGAAAACCAGACCGCTTCCCCGGTTGTATAGCTGCGCTGGGCCGCAAGGCAGATGGTCGACATTAGGCTTTCTTCTCCTGCATTTTTGCGTCCGGGGTAGTGCGGGTGGCCTGAATCAGTACGCTCGGCGTGCTGTTGGTTACGCGCATCAGCTGCATCAGCGTTTCTTCGCCGGGGATGCCATCCACGTGCAGATGCATTTTTTGCTGAAACTCACGGGTGCGTTTCATCATCTCAGCGGTCCAGATCCGGGCATGCGTTTCGGGCTGGTTCAGCGCCAGGCTTAACTGCTGATCGAGCCAGGCCATGTCTTTGCTGTCGCTGGCCGCGCCGATCGCGTCTTTTCCTTCCGGTGTCAGGCGGTGCAACTGGGTGAAGTTGCCGGTCGCATGCCGGTTAAACCAGCTGCGGCTCACCTGCCAGGTCCGGTTATTCATTAACAGGTCAATTGATGTATCTCCGACCCTGGCGACCACCGCATAGTTAAGGTGACCGCTGGTTTTCAGTTCACTGACCCACGGATACCCTTCCTGCGCCAGCGTCTCCGGCGACGCGTTCCCCTGTTTACACATCAGGTTCACTTTAGCGGCGTTCTGGCACAGCGCATCTTCGGCCGAGGCGTCATATCCCCACATCAGATAGAGCTGGTGCATCGCATCCGGCTGATTAACCATTTCATTGTCGATAACCGGCACCACGGGCGCCTCCGTTTTTCGCGTCGGCTGTTTCCAGCTGACGGGGACCGGCAGCTGGATGGGAAGATGCCCGCTGATGGATGAGGTTAAATACCAGCCGCAGGCGGCAAACAGCACCGATGCGAACAGCCCCACGGTTGCCAGACGCTTACCGTGTTTTTTCGCGGGCAGGATCTCTCCCGCCGCCAGGCGTAAATGACGCGGGCTGACCTGCGACGCGCGTTCCGTCCAGGCGGCGAGCATTGACAGGTGCGCCAGTTCGTTAAGTTTGCTGATGTTGCCTTTGGTCAACGTGTGCATTTTGCGCACGCGGGCCGGCGTTAACGGCGAATTTTCACAGCCGTGTTCTTCGCATTGCGCCTGCACATAGCCCAGGAATTCGCGGCAGGTCAGGGGGCGCAGGACATGACGAGTGTGTGTATATTCGCGCAGTTCAGGTTGCTTAAGCAGGATTTCCTGATCCGCAGTGCCCGTCAGCACCACGGAGAGCCGGAAGTTCAGCTCCTGGGCTCGCGTGAGCAGTGTACCCAGGACTTCACGGCAGCTCTCTTTCATGGCTTCGGCGTGTGAAATCACCAGCACTCTGGTTTTCGCTTTTCCCTCGTGCCACTGGCGCAGGATGGCATCCACCGCCTGCAGGCGATTCTTGCTCTCTTTCGTTACCGGATTGAGCTTGTACAGCAGGCTACTGGCACTCAGTTTGGGAAACGCATTGATAACAAGGACGTTACTGTGGCGGGTTTTTAGCGCATCGCTGAAGTGACCCAGAAGCGGGGCGTCGTCGCAAAAGAGCCCGATAATTCCCGCCTGCTGGGTTTTCTCTTTCAACAGGTTGAACACATCCTGATGATAAGGCACCAGAAAATCCCCGGATAAACGGGCGATCGATCTGAATGGCGGATTTTTAAAATTAAAGTGGCTCTGATACATAACGACTTACCGTCTCTGATTAGGAATAGCAACAGCATCAGAAAGTAAGGTAACGCCCCTGAACGGTCAATTTGCAAACAGGGTAAAAATATCCTGCTGGCAGCGTCTAACATTTGGATTTTATACGGTCAATATTTTTCTTTATGAAAGTTAGCGGCGAAGTCAGTGGTCGCATTTGCACCAGCTTATTACTATTTTCATCCATATTGGCGCAGTATGACGCTGCTTATTTTTGCTTTGCTATAGGCCGGATAAAAAATGAGGTTCTCATTTCTTTCACGGTGGATAACGCCTTGTATTATGTTTGTGCTGCTGATCTTTTGCGGCCAGCAAGGGTATCTCACCTTTAAAGATTATAAAAAAGTTATGAATAAGTTGGCTAATGCCGATCAACAGCCGCTGAAAAAAACGCGCGAAGAGAAATCCTTTTCGCTTTTTACGGCAGCCGTGCGTCAGGAAATCTTACCGGGTGCGGTGAAAGCCCCGCTGGCAGCTGAAATCGAAGGTATTGTGAACAGCGATGACGCCTGGCTCTCCTTTGCTGTCATCAAAACGCCAGGCGGTCAGAGAAGCTACCGTGAGGGTGAACCTCTCTCTGGATTTAACGACGCATTTATTCAGGAAATAAACAAAGATAATGTGGTGGTTAATTATGAAGGTACTACGCAGGTTCTGGCATTAAATAAACCGGACTATTTTAAGGGTGGCGTGGATAGCGGCCCGGTAACGAAATCGACAAAAGATGTTGGCGCAGAGAGTGTGCATCTTGATGATTATCTGGTGTTAAAACCCATAATTGAAAAGGGCCGACTGGAAGGCTACAGGATAAACCCAAGGAATGCCTCCGCCTTTTACAGCCAGTCAGGTCTGGTAAAAGGCGATGTGGCGGTTCAGGTTAACTCTGTCGATATGACCGATGAAGCAAAAGCGAAAAGCATTATTGCCAACTGGTCAAAAATGAAAGAAGCGGAGGTCATCGTACGACGTCACGCTCACCTTGAAAATATTCGGATTAATGTTCTAAACAATTAAAAAGTGTGCAGACATGAAAAAAATTCCCTGGGCGTGCGTGGCGCTGACCGCATTGTCGTTATATTCCAGTTCGCTGCTTGCAGCTAACTTTAGCGCGAGTTTTAAAAATACTGATATTCGCGAGTTTATCGATACGGTAGGCCGCAATCTCAATAAAACCATTCTGGTCGATCCGTCCGTCCAGGGAACCGTCTCGGTCCGAACCTACAACGTGCTGACGGAAGATGAGTACTATCAATTCTTTCTGAGCGTGCTGGATCTCTACGGCCTGTCGGTGATCCCGATGGACAACGGCATGGTCAAAGTGGTGCGCTCAAGCGTAGCGCGTACCGCCGGTGCGCCGCTGGCAGACAGCAAAAATCCGGGCAAAGGTGACGAGATCATCACCCGCGTGGTGCGCATGGAAAACGTGCCTGTTCGTGAGCTGGCCCCGCTGCTGCGTCAGCTCAACGATGCCACCGGTATCGGGAACGTGGTCCACTTTGAGCCGTCCAACGTCCTGCTGTTAACCGGTAAAGCCTCGGTGGTGAACCGGCTGGTGGATCTGGTGCAGCGCGTCGATAAAGACGGCATCCAGCGTCGCGAAATCATCCCGCTGCGCTTTGCGTCCGCCAAAGAACTCTCGGAGATGTTGAATAACCTCAACAATGAAGAACAGAAAGGGCAGAACGCGCCGCAGCTGGCGACTAAAGTCGTCGCGGATGACGAAACCAACAGCCTGGTGATCAGCGGCGCGGAAGATGCGCGGGCGCGCACCCGTTCCCTTATTCATCAGCTGGATCGTGAGCAGAATAACGAGGGCAATACCCGCGTCTTCTACCTCAAGTATGCCAGCGCCACCAAAGTGGTGCCGGTTCTCACCGGGATTGGTGAGCAGCTGAAAGACAAGCCGGGTGCGGCCAAAGCGAAATCCGCGAGCGCCTCAACCGATCTGAATATTACCGCCGACGAGTCAACCAACTCCCTGGTGATCACCGCACAGCCTAACGTGATGAACTCCCTCGAGAAAGTGATCGACAAGCTGGATATTCGCCGTCCGCAGGTGCTGGTGGAAGCGATCATTGCCGAAGTGCAGGACGGTAACGGCCTGGATCTTGGCGTGCAGTGGACCAGCAAGCACGGCGGGGTGCAGTTTGGCTCCACCGGCCTGCCAATCAGCCAGATTAAAAATGGCACCATGAAAGGGGCAAGTTTCACTGGCCTTGCGACCGGCTTCTTTAACGGTGACTTCGGTGCGCTGGTGACCGCGCTTTCCACTGACGGCAAAAATGACATCCTCTCCACGCCAAGCGTGGTCACGCTGGATAACAAAGAAGCGTCGTTCAACGTCGGTCAGGATGTGCCGGTGCTTTCCGGTTCGCAAACCACCAGCGGCGACAACGTCTTTAACTCGGTTGAGCGTAAAACCGTAGGGACCAAGCTGAAGATTGTGCCGCAGATAAACGATGGCGACATGATCCATCTGAAGATTGAGCAGGAAGTGTCGAGTGTCGACAACAGCGCGACGGAAGACTCCAGCCTCGGCCCAACCTTCAACACGCGCACGATTAATAACGAAGTGATGGTCCACAGTGGTCAGACGGTGGTGCTCGGCGGTCTGATGGAAAATGTGACCAAACAGTCCGTGTCCAAAGTGCCCCTGCTCGGCGATATCCCGCTGGTCGGTCAGCTGTTCCGCTACACCTCGCAGGATACTTCCAAACGCAACCTGATGGTGTTTATTCATACCACCGTCCTGCGTGACGACGACAACTACAGCGCGGCCTCGAAAGAGAAATATGACCAGATCCGGGTGCGCCAGATGCAGCGAGTGGAGGAGAAAAAGCTCGGTATTGTTGAGCCGACTGACAACGCCGTCCTGCCCGCGTTTCCCTCTGCAAGCACTGGCGCCGCACCGGTGAAAACCAGCGCCACGCGCAATCCGTTTAAAGAATAGCGCGGAGGGGTAACGTGGACGAACTGAGTAAAACACTGTGTAGCAGCAACTACGCAAAAGATAACGGCGTTCTGTTTTACAACAATGATGTCTATATCCGGGACGACACTCCTGCGCATGCTCTGCTGGAGGTGCGCCGGGTGCTGGGCCGTGCTTTCATCCCCGTCACTGTGACGCCGGAAGCGTTTGACGAGATGCTGGCCAAAATCTGGCAGCAGAGCAGCGGCGTGTCGCAGCAACTGGTGGACGACATGGACGCGGATATCGATCTGATGGCCTTAACCGAGGAGATCCCGGATAACGAAGATCTGCTCGATAACGACGAAAACTCACCGGTGATCCGCCTGATCAACGCCATTCTCGGCGAGGCGGTGAAGGACGGCGCGTCGGATATTCATATCGAAACCTTCGAGCGCACGCTGAGCATCCGCTTCCGCGTTGACGGCGTGCTGCGCCCGGTGTTGCAACCGGCGCGTAAGCTCGCGCCGCTGCTGGTGTCGCGTATTAAGGTGATGTCGAAACTCGACATCGCCGAGAAACGTCTCCCCCAGGATGGACGTATCTCCCTGCGCATCGGCCGCAAGGCCATCGATGTGCGTGTGTCGACCATTCCGTCCCAGTACGGCGAGCGCGTGGTCATGCGCCTGCTCGATAAAAGCAATCTCAAGCCCGACATCAACAAGCTTGGGCTGATTGATGAAGAGCTGGAGAAGCTGAAAGGGCTGATTGACCGCCCGCACGGGATCATCCTCGTTACCGGCCCGACGGGTTCCGGTAAAAGTACCACGCTGTACGCCATTCTTTCGGCGCTGAACGGTCACGAGCGCAACATTCTGACCGTGGAAGACCCGATCGAATACGAGCTGGAAGGCGTGGGGCAGACGCAGGTTAACCCGCGCGTGGACATGACCTTTGCCCGCGGGCTGCGCGCGATTCTGCGTCAGGACCCGGACGTGGTGATGATCGGGGAAATTCGCGACGGTGAGACCGCCCAGATCGCGGTGCAGGCGTCGCTGACCGGTCACCTGGTGATGTCGACGCTGCACACCAACAGTGCCGCAGGGGCGATAACCCGTCTGCGGGATATGGGGCTGGAGTCGTTTTTAATCGGTTCATCGCTGCTCGGTGTCATTGCCCAGCGTCTGGTGCGTCGGCTGTGTACGCACTGCCGGACCACCAGTCCGCTGGATGCCAATGAAAAAGCGTTGTTCAGCTTTATGGACGCGCCGCCAAAAGCGATTTATCGCGCGGTGGGGTGTGAACACTGCCGTCAGAGCGGCTATCAGGGCCGCGCCGGTATTCATGAGTTTCTGGTGGTGGACAGTACCATGCGCCGCGCCATCCATGAAGATAAGGACGAAATGTCCATAGAAACGCAGCTCTTTAAGCAGGCCTACAGCCTGCGTGAAAACGGGCTGCTGAAGGTGATTAGCGGCGTGACGTCTCTGGAAGAAGTCATGCGCGTCACCGCCGAGCGTGGGGGGGATGCGTAATGGCTTTCTACGCCTGGACGGCGACGAGTGCCGCGGGAAAAACCCAGCGCGGGACGTTACAGGCCGAGGGACAGAAGCAGGTTCGCCAGTGGCTTCGCGAGCAAAAGCTGATGCCCGTGAGTATCACCGAAACCCGCGAAACGGCGACAGGCGGGAAAGCGAAAACCGGGGCGAAGCTCTCTACCCCGGTGCTGTCGATGTTTACCCGTCAGCTTTCGACGCTGGTGAACGCCGCGCTGCCGCTGGAAAGTGCGCTGAAGGCGATCTCTAAGCAGACGGAAGATAAAAAGCTGGCGGCGATGGTGATGGAGATCCGCGAGAAGGTGGTCGAGGGGCATACGCTGTTCGACGCCTTTAGCCAGTTTCCACGCACCTTCGACAAACTCTACTGCACGCTGGTGATGGCCGGTGAGAAGACCGGCCATCTGGGCGACGTGCTGGAGAAGCTGGCGGAGTACAACGAACAGCGCCAGAAGATGAAAAGCAAGCTGACGCAGGCGATGGTCTACCCGATTACCCTCACCGTGGTCGCTATCGCGGTGATCGGCATTCTGCTGGTGGCGGTGGTGCCGCAGGTGATTGAGCAGTTTACCCACATGAAACAGCAACTGCCGATCACCACCCGGACGCTGATTGCGGTAAGTGATTTCCTGCAAGCCTGGGGTATCTATATTGTCGGCAGCCTGGCGGGGGCGTTCGTCGGCTTCAAAACCTGGGTGCGAAACGTGAAAAACCGTTTTCGCTGGCACAGCTGGCTGGTGAACGGCTCGCCGATTAAAAAGCTGGTGTGCGCCATCAACAGCGCCCGCTATATCCGTACCCTGAGCATTTTGCAGGCCAGCAGCGTGCCGCTGCTGGAGGGAATGTATATCGCGATGGACGGTATTGAAAATCTCTATGCCCGTCAGGTGCTTGAGCAGGCCGCCGATACCGTACGTCAGGGGGCGTCGCTGTATGCGGCGCTGGAACAGGCGAAATTATTCCCGCCAACCATGCTGTATATGATTGCCTCCGGTGAAGAGAGCGGAGAATTAGGTAATTTAATGGATCGCGCTGCAGAAAATCAGGAATCGGCATTACAGCATCGAATTACATTAACGCTGTCGGTATTTGAACCGGCGCTGGTGGTATCCATGGCGACGATTGTTTTATTCATCGTTCTTTCAATATTACAACCGCTTCTGCAACTTAATAATATGGTAGGTTAAATCATGGCTCTAAAACGTAAAAACCTGGCTCGCCAGGCGGGCTTCACATTGCTCGAATTAATGGTGGTGATTGTTATTCTCGGCGTTCTGGCGAGTATGGTAGTGCCAAACTTAATGGGTAATAAAGAAAAAGCGGATACGCAAAAGGCGACCAGCGATATTGTCGCGCTCGAAGGCTCGCTGGATATGTATAAGCTGGACAACCACCGCTACCCGACCACAGAGCAGGGTTTGCAGGCGCTTGTGACGAAGCCGGAAATCGCACCAATCCCGAACGGCTATCGCGCGGATGGCTATATTCGCCGCCTGCCGCAGGATCCATGGGGCAGCGATTATATTCTGGTCAGCCCAGGTGAACACGGTGCGGTGGACATTTTCTCTGCGGGTCCGGACGGCGAAGCGAATACTGCCGATGACATTACCAACTGGTCTCTGGATAAGAACGAGAAGTAATGAAAAATCAACGCGGCTTTACGTTGCTGGAAATTATTCTGGCGCTGGTGATATTTGCCAGCTGCGCCATGATGGTGGTGTCCACCATTCCTTCGCGCAGCGGCGCGGATATATTTGGCCAGCAATTAAAAGCGCTCGTTGATTATGGTTCAGACCGTGCGGTGATGGACGGAAATATTGTCGGGCTGGTGATCGCCACCGATAAATATCAGCTGGTGACGATCGCGGATAAAAATGGCGAGCGTCACTGGGTGCCATTATCTGCCGGACGTATTACCACCAAAGGTGATTTTCCGGAAGAGATGCACGTGTCGCTCTCGCCGCAGCGCCTGGCCGCGACGGTGGCGTCCGAGCCACAGGTGATCTTTTTACCGGACGGTGAAATCAGCCGCTTTACGCTGACGCTGCAAAGTTACGACAAACAGCACCATTTCCGCGTGGTGTCGCAGGGTGCGGCGCCGGTATCGGTAGAAAACGATGGCTAACGACAACACAAAGCAAAAGGGGATGACGCTGCTGGAGGTGATGGTCGCGCTGGTGATTTTCTCCACCGCCGCGCTGGCGCTAATGAACTCGGTCTCCCTGAACGTGCGTTTTACCCATGGCTTGGCCGATACCTTGCAGGCCAGTTGGGTGGCGGAAAATCAGCTGGCGGAAGCGCAACTCACCAAAACCGACTTCCCGGATGCTGAGCAGCAGGGGACGGAAATCATGGGCGGGCGCAGCTGGAACTGGCGTAAGCAGCGGGTGAAAACCGCCGACAACGGCTGGGCGAACTCCATTCGCGTCTATGCGGAAGGCGATGAGAGCCAGCCGGTTATTTCCCTGCACATCATTCCGCCGGGAGAGAGCAAGTGAAGAAAACGCGACGCCAGCGCGGATTTACCCTGCTGGAGATCATGATTGCGCTGACTATTTTCGCGGTAATCAGCACCCTGGCCTGGCAAATTCTGGACGGCGCGATGCGTACCAGCTCGGCCACCGATGCCAGCGCCGCTAAGCTCAACCAGCTTCAGCGCGGCTGGAGTCTGATGGAGCGCGACTTTTTCCAGCTACAGGCGCGAGCGCCGCGTAATGAGCCAGATCTGTTCCGTCAGGAGGGCGATGCCCTTGAACTGACCACCCTGAATGGCGTGAGCGGAACGGTCCAGCTGGAGCGCGTGCGCTGGCGGCTGGAAGAGGGGCGTTTGTACCGCGACGTCTGGCCGGTCATTGACGGCCCGGTGGACGTTAAGCCTGACGAAGTGCCGATTGTCAGCGGCGTAAAAACATTGCAGTGGCGGTTTTATCGTCAGGGCTGGCAGACAGCCTGGCACGACGCCGCCCATCTGCCGGACGGCGTGGAGGTCACGTTGACGATGGAAAACGGGGATACCTGGCGCTGGGTGTTCACCACGCCGGGGGATATGCCGGAGGTGGCCGCTGCCGCTGCCCCAGAGAAAGCCGCCGACGCGCCTGCGACGACTCCGGACGCAGCCCCTGCGCCTTCGCCGGAGACCAGACCATGAACCGAATCCGTCAACAAAAGGGCGTCGCCCTGCTGGTGGTGCTGATTTTGCTGGTGATGATGTCGGCGCTGGCCGCCAAAATCAGCCAGCAGTTCTGCCGTAATTTGCAGAAAACGCATTATCAGATAAGCCAGCAGCAGCTGCGCTGGGCGATGCAGGCCCAGGAAAAAGTGGTGAAGGACAGGTTACAGACCGATGCCAGCGGCGAGAGCAAGCCGCTGGCGCTGGACGGCGACTGGCATCAGCCGCTGGAGACGCAGGGAGAAGACTACACGGTCGTGAGCCAGGTGGAAGACGCTCAGGACTGCTTTAACGTCAATAACCTGTTGACCGCCGACGTCGCGCCCCAGGGGCAAAGCGCTCCCGCGGTGGCGGAAAAACCGCGTAAAGAGCGGATTGTTGAACAACTCCTGACGGAAAGCGGGCTCAGTCCGGGCACGGCGGAGGCGGTCTATTTCCAGCTGGTGGATTATCTCGATGGTGACAGCACCACGGCGAAAGAGGGTGCCGAAAGCGATGCGTGGGCTGGCGTCGTGCCCGCCCGGCAACCGGCAAACCAGATGATGCGCAGCATCGCGGAGATCAAACTGCTGCCAGCGTTCCCGGTTACGGCATATCCGAAGGTGAGCAAGCTGTTATGCGCGCTGCCGGACGCCGCCAGCAAGGTGGACGTTAACACCCTGCAACCGGAACAGGCCGTGGTGCTGGCGGCCATGTTTCCGGGAAAAATCACGCAGGATGACGCCGTTCGTCTGCTGGATACACGTCCGGAATCGGGCTGGGAAAATATGGGCGCGTTCAGCAAAGCGCTGGAGCAGACCTTCCCGCAGTTAAAAGACGATCTCCCGCAGGTGGCAGATCAATTTTCTATAAACAGCCGGTACTTCCGCGTGAATTACAGCGGCAATACCGATGAATTAACGCTTCGCGTGGTCAGCCAGCTTCAGATGAATAACGAAGCCGGTGAGATCGTGACGTGGCAGCGTCGTTACCGAATGATTGAATAAGAAAAGTAAAACGTTATGAAACAGGTACTTTTTGTTCGCCCCGACAGCCGCGAGGTCGGGAAAATAATGTGCTGTGAGTCCGGCAGCGAGCGCGTCGAGGTGCTCGACAGCCTGGAGATGCTGGCCGAACACCCGCTGGCTACACGCGTTTGTCTCCTGCTGCCCGCCAGCGACATGATTTTCCGCCATTTCACGCTGCCGAAAAAGGTGGCTTCTCAGGCGATGGCCTTCTCGTGGATGGCGGAAGAGACGCTGATTGGCGACGTGGACAACCTCCACTGGACAGTGCTCTACAAAAAAGGCGCTGACGTCGACGCCGTTGCCATTGACGCCGACCGCCTGCGTGCGGCATTGACCCGCTGTCACGAGGCCGGATTAAACGTGATTCAGGCCCTGCCTGATGCCTGGCTGCTGCCCGTGGCGGCAGGGGGCAGCACGCTGGTCGCACAGGATAAAGGCTACTTGCTGCGTTTATCTCCCCACGTGGCGGGTGAAATGGAGGGAACCCTGCTGCCGCTGTTGATGCAGAAAGCCGGAGACCGGGAAGTGTGTTGCTACGGCGACGCGCCCGCGGACGTTCACGTTGACGTACAGCATGCCTGGCAGCACCCGCTGGTGCTGATCCAGCCGCAGTGGAAAACCTGTCGTGTGAATCTGCTTCACGGTGAATTCAGCCTTAAGGCCGGTCATGGCCAGGCCGCAAAAAGCATGAAAGCAGCGATGATAGCGGCGGGCCTGCTGTCCGTTGGTCTGCTGCTGGGGCCGCGCATTGCGATGGCCTGGATGCTGGTGCAGCAGGAAAATCGGGTTCAGCAGGAGATCGTTCAGGTTTATCAGCACCATTTCCCCAGCATGCGCCAGCAGACCAATATCAAATATCACTTTGGCCAAAGCCTGAAAAAACAGAGCAAGGGGTTCTTTCTTCAGCTTGAGGAGCTGGAGAAAGCCCGGCAGTCAGTCCCTGCGATGGAGATCGATCTGCTGGAATACGATGCGCAGCAAAACACCCTGACGCTGAGCGTTAGCGCGCAAAGCCAGCCCGCGTTGCAGGCGTTTGTGAACCAGACCAGTGAGAATTTTGATTTTACCTTACAACCTGTTTCAACAACCGAACCGTATACCGCCATGATCGCAGGGAAACATAAATGAAAGAGCGAATCGCGCAGCTGAAATCACGCTATCAGAATTACAGCGCCCGGGAAAAAATCATTTTAAAAATATGTGCTGTTGCCATTGTGGGGGCTGCGGTGTATTACACAGGAGTATTTCCCCTGGATAATATGATCCAAAATAGTAAATCGACGCTTAAAAGACAAAAAGAGACGCTTAACTGGATGCGCAGTGAAATTGATAAAAATCATCTTCAGGTCCAGTTAGTTAAAACGAATAATCCGCGTACGGTGGTCGAGAACAGCGCTCATGAAATTAATCTTTCACTGACGGATGTGCGCCAGGAGGGGCAAACTTTATCGTTCGTGGTGAATCGGGTAAATGTATATGAATTAAAAAGCTGGCTGCGTGAAATTAATCAGACCTCCGGCGTGACATTGCAAAAAATAAACCTCACGCCGGTTGACCACCTCAGCGATGTGAAAGCACAGGTGCAGCTTACCTGGTCAAAAAGCGCATGAATACCTTCACGCTGATGCGGGAGACCTATCCGCTCGGTTTCCCGATGATGAGTGCTATCCTGGGCGGGATTATGGGCAGTTTTCTCGGCGTTGTTGCCGAGCGCGTACCGGGAATGGTGATGGATGAGGAGGGGAGCGGCAATCTGCTCTTTCCTGCCTCGCACTGCCCGGTGTGTCAGCACACGCTTGCTGCATGGGAAAATATCCCGCTGCTCAGTTGGCTGTTATTACGGGGGCGCTGCCACCAGTGCGGCAGCGCGATCCCGCTGCGACTCTTTATGGTGGAACTGTTCTCCGCGCTGTTTTTTGGCATCACGGCCTGGTGCATGCCGGACGTTCAGGCGCTGTTCTCTTTGTGGTTACTGGCGGCTTTTTTGCTGCCGCTGGCCATGATCGACTGGCAGCATCAGTTGTTGCCGGACTGCCTGACCCAGCCGCTGCTGTGGGCGGGGTTAGTGCTCCATGCTATTGACCACACATTGCCGCTACGCGATGCGCTGTTTGGCGCGGTGGCGGGCTATCTGTCGCTCTGGCTGCTCTACTGGGCTTTTCGTCTGATCGCCGGACGAGAAGGGCTGGGTTACGGGGATTTTAAGCTACTGGCGGCGCTGGGCGCCTGGTGCGGCTGGCAGGCATTACCCTCCATTGAACTGGCGGCAGCGTTAAGCGGTATTGTCGGTTATTTCGCCGTCAATAATTTAAATAAAAATAACCTCACTATTTCTTTTGGTCCTTACCTCGCCTTTTCTGGAATCGTGGTGTTTATTAGTCAGCAGTTTGCTTTCACATTTTAAATATACTGGTCAAGGTTTTTTATAAATCTTTTTGATGCTGCGAGAGAAGGACGACTCTTTACGCTCGGTGTATCGTAGGAGATATAAGCTACACGGGATTTGGCTTGTATCTTTTTATGGAGGAATACAGCGCAGCAACAATTTTTTGTTCACGGCACTCACGTTGGTTAAATACGCATTACGCGAAACGCATCCATGATCTCACGGAAGGCATGGGTTATTACGTTATAAATAAATTTATCAGGAAATAAAAATGAAATTTATGAAACCAAAATATCTGGCGCTCTTTATTGCGGCGGCCACCAGCTCCGCATTTGCAGCTGCGCCGGGTACGCCTTCTATTACATCGGGCAATGATAAATTTGCGCTGGTAGAAGTGGATCAGGCGGCACAGGATTACAACAACCTCATCAAAGTGCATAAAGAGGGTGTTGATGTAAAAGTGGAATGGAACGTCTGGAGCGGTGACGCCCCAACGTCTGCAAAAGTGCTGCTGGACGGCAAGACCGTCTGGACCGGCGCGGGCAGCGCGGCGGGTTCTGCGACCTTCAAAGTCAAAAAAGGGGGCCGCTATCAGGAACAGGTCGAACTGTGTAACGACAGCGGCTGTACCAAAAGCGCAAGCAAACTGATTATCGTGGCGGATACCGACGGAAGCCATTTGCTGCCGCTGAATACGCCGCTGCTGGAAAATAACAAAGCTTTCGCTCAGCATACCGATAAAGTCGTCGGTGCCTATTTCCCTGAGTGGGGCGTTTACGATCGAAACTTCTCTGCGGATAAGATCCCGGTCGCGAACATTAACCACCTGCTGTACGGCTTTATTCCAATTTGCGGCGGCGACGGTATTAACGACAGCGCCAAATCTTCAGGTGCACTGGAATCCCTGAAACGCGCCTGTGCTGGCCGTCAGGACTACACCGTGGCCATTCACGATCCATGGGCTGCATTGCAGAAACCGCAGAAAGGCGTAAGCAACTGGGACGATCCCTACAAAGGTAACTATGGGCAGCTGATGGCGATGAAAAAAGCCCATCCTGACCTGAAAATTCTGCCATCCATTGGTGGCTGGACCCTGTCCGATCCGTTCTATCAGATGGATAACAAAGTACTGCGTGACCGTTTCGTGGCGTCGGTAAAAGACTTCCTGACCACCTGGAAAGTGTTTGACGGCGTGGATATTGACTGGGAATTCCCGGGCGGCGGCGGTGAAAACGCCAAACTCGGCAATCCTCAGACCGATAAAGCCACCTACACCGCGCTGATGCACGACCTGCGTCAGATGCTGAATGAACTGTCTGCGGAAACCGGTCGTACCTACGAGCTGACTACTGCAATCGGTGCCGGTAAAGATAAGATCGAAGATGTGGACTATAACACCACGCAGCAGTACCTCGACCATATCTTCCTGATGAGCTACGACTTCTACGGTGCCTGGAGCAATACCGATCTGGGCCACCAGACCGCCCTGTACGGTGCTTCCTGGAAACCAGACACTAACTACACCACCGATAACGCGGTAAAAGCGATGCTGGAGCAGGGCGTTAAGCCAGGCAAGATCGTGGTAGGCGCAGGTATGTATGGCCGCGGCTGGACCGGCGTTCATGGTTATACCGGCGATAATCCATTTACCGGCACCGCAACCGGACCAATTAAAGGGACATGGGAAAACGGTATCGTTGACTATCGTCAAATCGTCAACCAGATGCTGGGCAAACCGGGCTGGGAATACAAATATGACGAAGCGGCTGAAGCGCCGTACGTGTTCAACAAGTCCACCGGTGAGCTGGTGACGTACGATAACGCCCGTTCCGTTATGGCGAAAGGCAAATACGTACTGAACAAAAACCTGGGCGGACTGTTCGCATGGTCTATCGAGTCTGATAACGGCGATATCCTGAACGCCATGAACGAAAGCCTGCTGGGCGGAAGTTCCATCCCGGATCTGCCTGTTGAGACTAACCATGCGCCAGTGGCTTCAGCTGCCGATCAAAATGTCACCGGTCCTGCAACCGTGACCCTGGATGGCTCTGCTTCCAGCGACCAGGACGACGATGCGCTGACCTATAAATGGACGCAGGTTTCAGGCCCTTCTGTGACCATCGCCAATAGCACCAAAGCGAAAGCCAGCTTTAGCGTTCCGGCTGTGACAAGCGACCAGAACCTGGTCTTCCGTTTGACCGTAACCGACGCTAAAGGGCTGAGCAATGCTGTTGACGTCCAGGTTGTGAATAAAGCGCCTAAAGCCAACCAGGCGCCGGTAATCAATGCTATGGAAGCCGTTACCGTTCAGTCCGGTGAAGCAATTTCTCTGCACGCACAGGCATCCGATCCTGATGGTGACGCGCTGACCTACAGCTGGAGCGTACCGGCTGATATGAACGCGACCGGCACTGATTCGGCCAACGTTCGCATCACTGCGCCAGAAGTGCACAATACTTCTTCCTACACCCTGAGCGTTATTGTGACGGACGGTAAAACCAGCGTGCAGTCTGACGTGCAGGTGACGGTGGAGCCTAAGCCAGCTGACGAGGTAACGCCTCCTGCCGATGACGTCACACCACCGGCTGACGACGTAACCCCTCCAGCTGACGACGTAACCCCGCCAGCTGATGATACCACCGGCAGCTGCGACGCACCTGTCGATGCCAACGCCAGCAAATACGCTGCGTGGGACGCGAGCAAAATCTATAACAACGGCGATACCGTAAGCTTCGACCACCTCGTGTGGAAAGCGAAATACTGGACTCAGGGCAATCAGCCTGGCTTCGGTATGGACGCGTGGGAGCTGGTAAGCAACGTGAAGATGAACTGGCGTTCTGACCTGGTCTACAACGGCGGCGACACCACCACCTATGAAGGTAACGTTTACCGTGCGAAATGGTGGACCCGTGGTGATAACCCAGCAAATAGCGACGTATGGGTGAAAGAAGGCGCATCAACAGATTGCAAATAATCTAACCCATTAATTACTCCCCCCTTCTGAGGGGGAGTAATTAGAAATTCATTTACAGGATGTTTCTAAGGAGAAATAACCAATAAAGTCAGCAGGTAAAAATGAAAAAACTCATTTTGTTGTTATTAATAATAAGCCAGGGCGCTCTGGCAAACTGTTGGGATAAAGCGGCGCGTTATTATCATGTCGACCCTTATTTACTCTACGCGATAGCGAATGTGGAATCCGGTATGAATCCGTACGCGGTTGGGAAAAACCGCGATGGCACGCGGGATGTCGGGCTGATGCAAATCAACAGCTCGCATTTTACCGCGCTGGAAAGCAGAGGCATCGATGAGTATCGCTTAATGACCGAGCCGTGTACCTCCATCATGGTGGGTGCCTCCATTCTCTCCGGAATGATAAGAGTATATGGCTATAACTGGGAAGCGGTAGGCGCTTATAACGCCGGGTTGAAGAAAGAGAATTATCCGCAGCGGATGAAATATGCCCATAAGGTCTGGGCTAAATATCAGCAATTAAAATTAGCAGCACGTGATTAACGTTTTTTATTTTTGAAGAATTCCTGAAGGTGTTCTTCGAAAAGTGAAAACAGCTGAATGTGGTTTATGTATTAACGGAATAATACCTAAGCCGGGATATTAACATTTAATTTGAAACGAACAGGAAAACTGAAATGAACAAAAGGACGTTACTGAGTGTACTTGTTGCTGGTGCTTGCGTTGCACCTTTTATGGCGCAGGCCGCCTCTTTGCAGGCGACCACCGGCGAGCCGTACACCATGAAAGCCAGCGATCTGGCGAAGAAAGAGCATGAGCTCACTAACTTCCCGCTGATGGCCTCCGTTAAAGAGACTATTCAGACCCTGGACAACGCGCAGGTCGAACTGATTGAGCCAGGCCGCGCGGCGAACCCAGACAACGTCAAACGCGTTGAAGGGATTGTGAAAGCCAGCGACTGGGAATATCTCTTCCCGCTGCGTGCACAGGCTTATACCTACAGCAACTTCCTGAAAGCCGTGGGTAAATTCCCGGCGCTGTGTAAGACCTACAACGACGGTCGTGACAGCGACGCTATCTGCCGCAAAGAGCTGGCGACCATGTTTGCCCACTTTGCCCAGGAAACCGGCGGCCACGAAAGCTGGCGTCCGGAAGCCGAATGGCGTCAGGCGCTGGTCCACGTGCGTGAAATGGGCTGGAGCGAAGGGCAGAAGGGCGGCTATAACGGCGAATGTAACCCGGACGTCTGGCAGGGACAGACCTGGCCTTGCGGCAAAGACAAAGACGGCGATTTCCTGAGCTATTTCGGACGCGGTGCGAAACAGTTGTCCTACAACTACAACTACGGTCCATTCTCTGAAGCGATGTACGGCGACGTGCGTACCCTGCTCGATAAACCTGAGCTGGTGGCGGACACCTGGCTGAACCTGGCCAGTGCTATCTTCTTCTTCGCCTATCCACAGCCGCCAAAACCAAGCATGTTGCAGGTGATCGACGGTACATGGCAGCCGAACGATCACGATAAAGCCAACGGCCTGGTCCCGGGCTTCGGTGTAACAACCCAGATCATCAACGGCGGCGTTGAGTGCGGCGGCCCGACTGAAATTGCGCAGTCTCAGAACCGTATCAAGTATTACAAAGAATTTGCGAACTACCTGAAAGTCCCTGTTCCGGCGAACGAAGTGTTGGGTTGCGCCAACATGAAGCAGTTTGACGAAGGTGGCGCAGGCGCCCTGAAGATTTACTGGGAACAGGACTGGGGATGGAGCGCGGATACCCCTGACGGCAAGACTTACTCTTGCCAGCTGGTGGGCTATCAGACTCCGTTCAGCGCGTTCAAAGAGGGCGACTACAGCAAGTGCGTGCAGAAGTTCTATAACGTGAATATCGTGAATGACGACGGTTCCTCGGTGACGCCGGACCAAACCCCGGTCACGCCAACGCCAACACCTTCTGAAGATGTTACGCCGGCCCCAACGCCAGCGCCAGTTCCGGATGAAACTCCGGTTGAACCTGTCGCGGTGAACCACGCGCCGGTTGCGCAGATTGCGGGCCCAATCGGTGCCGTTGAAGCGGGCGCGCAGGTTTCTCTGAGCGCGGAAGGCTCTACCGACGCAGACGGCAACAAGCTGACCTACACCTGGCGTTCTCAGGATGGCCAGACCGTCACCGGCGAAGATAAAGCGGTGGTGACCTTTAAGGCGCCTGAGTCTGCAACGGCGCAGCAGTATGAAGTGAGCCTGACCGTCAGCGATGGCGAGCTGAGCAGCACCACGTCTTACCTGCTGAACGTGAAAGCGAAAGCGGCAACGCCATCCGGAGAAGATACGTCTTACCCGGCATGGAGCGCGAACAGCAAGTACAACGCCGGTGATATCGTGAATAACCACGGTAAATTGTTCCAGTGCAAACCGTTCCCGTACAGCGGCTGGTGTAACAGTGCGCCGACGTACTATGAGCCGGGTGCAGGCCTGGCATGGGCTGAAGCCTGGACGGCTCTGTAAAAGCAAACGGCAACCCTCGGGTTGCCGTTTCAATGTTTGCACCCTCTACCTGTGGGAGAGGGCCGGGGTGAGGGCATCAGTCCGCACTCTCTGTTTTTTGCCGGGCGGCGCTGCGCTTACCCGGCCTACATGAGGCTGGAACGCTTACCGGTGTAACTTCCCGTGATCCCGCAACCACGCCGCCGTACGCACTATCCCTTCATCGAGCGAGATAATCGGTTTATACCCCAGCTCGTTCTCCGCCCGAGAAATATCCAGCGTAAAATCAAAATTGAGCTTCGACACACCGTAATGCGTCAGCGCAGGCTCTTTCGCCGATTTACTGCCAAAGCGCTCCATGCTGCGGGCAATCATGTCCAGCATCGGGTAGGGAACAGAACGGATCCGGCAGTCGATTTTTAACTCATCAATCAGCCTTTGCACAATGCTGCGCAGGGTACAGGGTTCGCCGTTGGTAATGTTATAGGCGCGGCCCGACACCAGCTTATCGCACTCCGGCTGGCTCGCCAGCCACATGGCGTGAACGGCATTTTCGTAATAGGTCATGTCTACCAGCGCATCGCCGCCGCGCGGTAACAGCACGCTGCCGTAATGGTGCATCATCTGGGCCAGTCGCGGGATAAAGACTTTGTCGTGCGGCCCAAACAGGCTCTGTGGTCGCAGCACGGTAAAGCGGGTGTGCGGATTTGACTGGGCCAGCAGGTCGATCACCTCTTCGCCAGCCGCTTTACTGCGGGCAAATTCACAGGCAAAGCGCGCAGGGCGGAAATCTTCCTGAATATCACGATGATGGTGATAATCAAAATAGAGCGACGGGGAAGAGATATGAATAAAGTTACGCACGCCCCAGGCGACGGCCCATTCGCCCAGACGGCGCGTGGCGCGCACGTTGGCGAGATCGAAGGCTTCCTGGGTACCCCACGGGGAGGTAAAACTGGAGCAGTGCCACAGCGTATCGATACCGGCAAGCATCACCTTGGCCTGAGAGGAGACCAGCTCCGTCAGGTCGGCATGGACAAACTCAGCGCCCATTTTTTGCAAGAGCTTGCCCATCGCCTCGTTGCGACCGGTGGCCCTCACGCTGATGCCTTTGTTGCGCAGAAATTCGACCGCATTTCGGCCTAAGCCGCTGGTCGCCCCGGTAACCAGTACCTTCATAACAATCCACTGTGTTGAAAAGAATTTCGTGCGCATTCTTTCGTGAATTACGATGTGTTGCAATGGGAAAGGTGAAAGAAAAAGGGTTTTATTTAATTACTTTCCCGCTTTTCTTCTGCCAGTTGCGCAATCCTTTTCGCCATTCCGCGGAAGATAAACAGGTGTGCCGGGATCATCAGCAGCCAGTAGAACAGCCCGGGCATTCCGTGCGGGTGCCACCACGCCCGAACGTCCAGCTCGCGGTGATCGCCTTTGTCTTTAAGGGTGAAGCAGAGCCGCCCCAGCCCCGGTGCCTTCATGCCAAACAGCAGCGCCAGCTGTTTTTCCGGCTCAACGATGATCACCTTCCAGCTGTCGACCGTATCGCCCACGTTCAGATACGGGGCGGCAGGACGGCCTTTTGCCAGCCGGTGACCCACCAGCAGATCCAGCGCGCCGCGCGTTTTCCAGAGGATATTGCCGAAGAAATAGCGCTCTTTGCCGCCGATCTGGTTCACAACGTCCCACAGCGCTGAGAGGCTGGCAGTGGTTTTTACCGTACAGCCCGCCTGTTTTGGGTAATAGCCGTACTCGGGCCGCCAGCGGGCAAACGCCTGCGCATCGTAGCCCCAGTCGCTGGAGTTCACCAGCTTCTCTTCTTCTTTCAGCGTATTGCGTACGGCATCGTCGAAGGGGATCAATTCCTGAGGGATCAAGGCACGCAGTTCACGATCGTCCGCCAGCAGATCGTGCTTCAGTCCCTGTATAAGCGCTTTGGCAGTCGTCGGCGGCACGGAGGTGATCACATTCAAAAACCACACCGAAATCCAGCGGGTCGGGAAGGGGACGGGCACCAGCCAGCGGCGGCGGCCACTCACCCGCATAAAATGTTCGAACTGCGCCTGATAACTCAACACTTCCGGGCCAGCCGCCTCCAGCACACGATGCGCCGCCGCCGGATGATCCAGCAATGCCACCAGATAGTGGAGTAAATTCTCCAGCGCAATGGGCGTGGTGCGCGAGCGTACCCAGCGCGGCGGTGTCAGCACAGGCAGGTTGTAGACCATATCGCGCATCACTTCGAACGCGGCGGAACCCGCGCCGACGATGATCCCTGCCCGCAGTTCGGTGACGGGGATACGGGCGCTTCGCAATGTCTCTGCCGTCAGTTGCCGGGCGCGCAGATGGTCTGACTGCTCGTTCTCAGGCGCCTGAAGCGAGCTTAGAAAGATCACCTGCTTTACCGGCGTTTGCAGCAGCGTATCACGTACGTTCATCGCCACCTGACGCTCGTGGGCGATAAAATCGCCGCCTTCGCCCATGCTGTGAACAAGGTAGTACAGCGTATCGACCCCTTCCAGCAGCGCAGGAAGCGCTTTCGGCCAGTTAAGGTCAACGTTGTGACACGTCACGCCAGGCAAATGTAGCTTTTGCAGGCGTTCCGTGTTGCGTGCCACTGCCAGCACCTGGTGCCCCTGCTGGCTTAACGCAGTGGTCAGATGCTGACCGATATACCCGCTGGCACCGAGCACCAGAATACGTTGCGGCACGGTATGCTCCTTAACGCTGTAAAAACGCCTGCCAGTGTTTCACCACCTCGGTCAACTGCTCGCGGTTAACGTCAAGATGCATCACCAGTCGCACGATCGGGGAGGCGTTGATCAGCACGCCTCGGGCTTTCATAAATTCGCCCAGCGCGGCAGCATGCTCATTGCCGACGCGGACAAACAGCATGTTGGTGTCATGACGCATGACATCAGCGCCGATTTCACGCAGCTGCGCTGCCATCCACGCCGCATTGTCGTGATCGTCTTTCAGGCGTGACACGTTATTTTTCAGAGCGTACAGTCCGGCAGCCGCCAGAATACCCGCCTGACGCATCCCGCCGCCGGTCATTTTGCGCCAGCGGTTGGCGCGTCTGATGTAGTCTGCATTGCCAACCAGCAGGGAACCTACCGGCGTGCCCAGCCCTTTTGAGAGGCAAATGGTGAACGAGTCGCAATATTGGGTGATCTCTTTCAGCTCGCAGCCGTACTCCACCACGGCGTTGAAGATACGTGCGCCGTCAACGTGCAGGCCGAGCTTGCGCTCGCGGGTAAAATCCCATGCTGCTTTCAGGTATTCGCGCGGCAGAACTTTACCGTTATGGGTGTTTTCAAGGCTCAGCAGTTTAGTGCGGGCGAAGTGAATATCGTCGGCTTTGATTTTTGCCGCGACTTTGTCCAGCGGCAGCGTACCGTCCGGCGCAGCATCGATCGGCTGCGGCTGAATGCTGCCAAGCACCGCCGCGCCGCCAGCTTCGTACAGGTAGTTATGCGCCCCCTGGCCGACGATATACTCTTCGCCGCGCTCGCAGTGGCTCAGCAGCGCCACCAGGTTAGCCTGCGTGCCGGTGGGCAGGAACAGGGCAGCCTCTTTACCGCTCAGCTCGGCCGCATAGCGCTGGAGTTCGTTGACCGTCGGGTCATCGCCGTAGACGTCGTCCCCGACCGGGGCGGCCATCATCTCTTCGAGCATGGCGCGGCCCGGACGGGTAACGGTATCACTACGTAAATCAATCATTTCACATCCCTTTCATTTAAGAGGTCTTGTGAAATGTTTTACCTGAGCCAGTTGGTTTTTGCCAGTTCGATCACTTCGTCACCGCGCCCGCTGATGATGGCGCGCAGCATGTAGAGGCTAAAACCTTTAGCCTGTTCCAGCTTGATTTGAGGCGGGATTGCCAGCTCTTCTTTGGCGACCACCACATCCACCAGCACCGGGCCGTCGATGGCGAAGGCACGTTGCAGGGCTTCGTCCACCTCTGAGGCTTTCTCCACCCGAATACCGGTGATACCGCAGGCTTCGGCGATGCGGGCGAAGTTGGTGTCGTGCAGCTCGGTGCCGTCCGTGAGGTAGCCTCCGGCCTTCATCTCCATCGCCACAAAGCCCAGCACGCTGTTGTTAAAGACCACGATTTTCAGCGGAAGCTTCATCTGCGCCACCGACAGGAAATCCCCCATCAGCATACTGAACCCGCCGTCGCCGCACATCGCCACCACCTGCCGTTCCGGTGCCGTCGCTTTTGCGCCCAGCGCCTGCGGCATGGCGTTGGCCATTGAGCCATGGTTGAACGAGCCAAGCAGGCGTCGTTTGCCGTTCATTTTCAGATAGCGCGCGGCCCAGACGGTGGGCGTACCCACGTCGCAGGTGAAGATGGCATCGTCGTCGGCGAAGTGGCTGATCTGCTGCGCCAGATACTGCGGGTGGATCGCTTTTTCGCTCGGTTTGGCGAGATCGTCCAGCCCCTTACGCGCATCGCGATAGTCGCTCAGGGCTTTATCGAGGAATTTGCGGTCCGTTTTTTCTTCCAGCAGCGGCAGGAGGGCGGCGAGGGTGGATTTAATATCGCCGATAAGCGCCATATCCACCTTGCTGTGCGCGCCGATGCTACCGGGATTAATGTCGATCTGGATAATTTTCGCATCCGTCGGGTAGAACGCGCGGTACGGGAACTGGGTGCCGAGCAGGATCAGCGTATCGGCGTTCATCATGGTATGGAAGCCGCTGGAAAAACCGATCAGCCCGGTCATGCCCACATCGTACGGGTTATCGTATTCAACGTGCTCTTTCCCGCGCAGGGCGTGCACAACTGGCGCCTTCAGCTTAGCGGCAAATTCCACCAGCTCTTTATGCGCGCCAGCACAGCCGCTGCCGCACATCAGGGCGATATTGCTGGAGTATCGCAGCAGTTGCGCCAGCTTTTTAAGCTCTTCATCCGCAGGGGTAATGGTTGGCTGTGGCGCAGAGTACCAGTGGGTGGTGGCGGTTTCAGGTGCAGCCTTCAGCGCCACGTCCCCCGGCAGCACAACCACCGAAACCCCGCGATTCAGGATCGCCTTACGCATGGCTATCGCCAGCACCTGTGGGATCTGCTCCGGCGACGAGACCAGCTCGCAGTAGTGGCTGCATTCGCGGAACAGCTCCTGAGGATGCGTCTCCTGAAAATAGCCGCTGCCGATTTCGGATGACGGAATATGTGCGGCAATCGCCAGCACCGGAACATGGTTGCGGTGACAGTCGAAAAGACCGTTGATAAGGTGCAGGTTTCCCGGTCCGCAGGAACCTGCACAGACGGCGAGTTCGCCCGTGAGCTGCGCTTCGGCACCCGCGGCAAAGGCGGCGACCTCTTCATGGCGGGTGGGCATCCATTCAATGGTCTTCATCTTGTTAAGGCTGTCGCTGAGTCCGTTCAGCGAATCGCCGGTGACGCCCCAGATACGCTTTACGCCAGCCTGCTCCAGGGTTTTCGCTATGTATGCAGCCACGGTTTGTTTCATGGTGGTCCTTCTCCTTTATGTGATATCGCTTACAAGCTTAGAAGAAAGTCACTGTATTGGCTGCCTGGTATTCCATACGCACAGGCAGTAGGCACAACGTAAGCCGGGTAAACGCAGTGTCACCCGGCAAAAAGCCCGGTGGCGCTAACGCTTACCGGGCCTACGAAGAGCCAACATGTACAAAGTAGGCCGGGTAAACGCAGTGCCACCCGGCAACAAATGGGGGCACTGCGCCAGATTATGCCAGCACCAGGTCCCCCTGCGGATGGCATGAACACGCCAACACGTAACCCTCTGCAATTTCCGCATCGGTCAGCGTCATGGTGCTGGTGACGGTGTATTCACCGGAAACCACCTTCGTCTTACAGCAGCCGCACACACCCGCGCGACAGGCTGCCGCTACCGGCACGTTATTGCTTTCGAGCGCTTCAAGCAGCGTGGTGCCCACGCGACCAAAGAAGGTCTGCGCCGGTTGCAGCTTCGTGAACTTCATCCCGCTGGTCGCCGCTGCCGCTACAGGCGTGAAGAACTGCTCTTTAAAGAAGCGGGTCACGCCGAGCGCTTTCACTTCTTTCTCCACGATCTCCATGTACGGCGCCGGGCCGCAGGTCATCACGGTACGATCCGCAATGTCCGGCACGCTTTGCAACATTTCGCGGCTCAGACGCCCCGCGACAAAACCGTGTGTCGCGTTGTGCTCAGCCACCAGGGTCACCGGATAATTTCGCCATTCCTCGGCAAAAATCACATCTTCCGGGGAACGCACGCTAAAGATCACCTGCACGTCGGCCTGAGGACGGTATTTCGCCAGCCAGCGGCGCATCGACATAATCGGCGTTACGCCACAGCCTGCCGCCAGAAGCAGGAATTTGTCTTCCTTCTTGTCGTCACAGGTGAACTCGCCCTGCGCGTCAGACAGCCAGATGTAATCCCCGCGCTTCACGTCACGGGTCAGCCACCGGGAGCCTGCGCCGTCATCAATACGACGGACGGTGAGCGTTATGTATTCGCTCACGCCCGGCGTGGAGGAGATCGTGTAGGCGCGCAGGGTATCCGCCGAATTACGCACACTCACTAGCGCATACTGACCTGCGCGGTACGGGTAGTAGTCATGGCACAGCAGCGACAGTGTCCACACATCCGGCGTCTCCTGTTGGATGTGATGAACCTGCATCCGCCACGGACATTGTGAGGTTGGCATGGTCATGAGTTACTCCTTACGCGCTCAGCAGTTGCTTCATATCATCTTCAACGTTGGTCACGGAACGCAGACCAAATTTCTCGTTCAGGATGGCCAGCAGGTCCGGCGTCAGGAAGCCTGGCGCGGTCGGCCCGGTGACGATGTTGGTCACGCCGAGAGAGAGCAGGGTCAACAGAATAACGATCGCTTTCTGCTCGAACCAGGAGAGCACCAGCGACAGCGGCAGATCGTTCACGCCGCAGCCCAGTTTCTCTGCCAGCGTGACCGCCAGAATGATGGCTGAATACGCATCGTTACACTGACCAGCATCCACCAGGCGTGGCAGACCTTCGATGTTGCCGAAGTCCAGCTTGTTGAAACGGTATTTACCGCAGGCCAGGGTCAGGATCAGACAGTCTTCCGGAACGCGGGTGGCGAAATCGGTGAAATAGTTACGTTCCCCGCGCGCGCCGTCACAGCCGCCGATCAGGAAGATGTGACGCAGTTTTTCACGGCTGACGAGGTCAATCAGGGAATCCGCCGCACCCAGCAGGGTTTCACGGCCAAAACCGACGGTGATGAGGTGCGGAATTTCGCTGTACGGGAAGCCTGCCATCTGCTGCGCCTGTGCGATAACCGGACCGAAATCATCGCCTTCAAGGTGGCTCACGCCCGGCCAGCCGACGATGCTGCGGGTCCAGATTCGGTCCTCA
Source organism: Enterobacter cloacae complex sp. XAL002 (assembly GCF_049236805.1). Classification (NCBI taxonomy): domain Bacteria; kingdom Pseudomonadati; phylum Pseudomonadota; class Gammaproteobacteria; order Enterobacterales; family Enterobacteriaceae; genus Enterobacter; species Enterobacter cloacae complex sp. XAL002. The sequence goes on along the minus strand of NZ_JBMKJN010000009.1, from coordinate 30,191 downwards.
TACGCGCCCACGGTAGGGTCGATGATGCAGTTAGAGGTCATGACGATTGGGCCAGGGAAGCGGGCGAACTCCACCTGCTGGTTCTGCCAGCCGCTGCCGTAGTTACCGATCAGATGCTTAAATTTACGCAGTTCCGGGTAGCCGTGCGCGGGCAACATTTCGCCGTGGGTATAGACGTTAACGCCGGTGCCTTCGGTCTGCTTCAGCAGGTTGTAGAGATCTTTCAGGTCGTGGCCGGAGATCAGGATGCATTTACCTTCGGTCGCTTTGACGTTGACCTGCGTCGGCGTTGGGTGACCGTAGGTGCTGGTTTCACCGGCATCCAGAATGCTCATCACTTTGAAGTTCATCTGGCCGATTTCCATCGAGCATTCCAGCAGGGCGTTCATGTCGGAAGGCCAGGTGCCCAGCCATGCCATGATTTTGTGGTACTGGGCATAAATGTCGTTGTCGTACTGGCCGAGTACGTGCGCGTGCTCCATATACGCCGCAGCACCTTTCAGACCGTACAGGCACAGCAGGCGCAGGCCGAGGATGTTCTCGCCAATCGCCGCTTTGTCTTTATTGGGAGTAAATTCGGCGGCCTGACGCTGTAGCTCGCCCAGGTCGTCGCTCACCAGCTGTAGTTCCGCCATCGGGTTGTCCACGCGGGCGCTGGCGTCGGCATTCAGGCATTGCGCTTTCAGGGCTTCACGCAGGGCAATCGCTTCGCGGGCATAGCCCACAATGCGTGGTGAATCGAAGTTAACGTTAGTCAGCGTGGAGAAAAATGCGCGCGGCGCAAAGCTGTCGACATAGTGATCGATAAGGCCATATTCACGGGCCTTGAAGGCCCAGGCGGATAAGCCTTGCAGCGCCGCAATCAGCAGGTCCTGGAGATCGGACGTTTCTGCGGTTTTGCCGCACATACCCTGCGCGTAAGAGCAGCCGTTGCCTGCCGGGGTACGGATGGTTTGTTCACATTGCACACAAAACATAATCACACCTGTTAAAGTTATATTTGAGATACATGTTTAAGGTTATGCCTGTGCCACAACGGAGAAAAGTGCTTTCTTATACTAAGTGGAGGGTTATTGATTTAGCGCAATTTTGGCGGCAGGTTCACTACCGCCAAAGCAGTATCAGGCTGAGAAGAACGCCATCAGAATGGGGACCAGCAGGCTCAGAATAAAGCCGTGTACAATAGCGGCAGGAACCATCTCCAGACCTCCCGAGCGCTGTAACACCGGCAGGGTAAAGTCCATTGAGGTGGCCCCGCACAGGCCCAGCGCGGTAGAGCGGCTGCGGCGTACCAGGCCGGGGATCAGCATGATGGCTATCAGCTCGCGCGCCAGATCGTTAAAGAAGGCGGCGCTGCCGATCACCGGACCAAACGATTCGGTCAGCAGAATACCGGAGAGCGAATACCAGCCAAAACCGGATGCCATCGCCAGGCTGGTTTTCAGCGGCAGATCGAGAATAAAGGCGTTAATCACTCCCCCCGCCATTGAGCTGGCCACAACGATAACGGCAACCATCATGCCCCGGCGGTTCAGGACAATCTGTTTCAGCGTCATGCCATTATTTCGCAACTGAATACCGATCAGGAAGAGCAGGAAAATCAGCGTATATTCGCTGGCTTCCGTAGCGTGCTGTAAAAAAGCCCATCCGGTTAGCCCCAGTAAAAAACCGAGCACCACCACGCCGCACAGCTTTAATGATTCCAGCGCCATCGCAATTCGGGAGGGAAGCTTTTCCTGATGGTGGTGATTTTTCCAGGGAATAGTGCGTTCCAGCCAGAACAGCGCGGCAATATTGCACAGCAGAATAACCACTACCGTAACCGCAGAATAATGCAGGATGGAAAGCAAGTTCGTCGCCAGATTATCCAGGAAGGCCAGGCTGATCCCCATAAAGAACAGAATGACGTAAACAATCCAGCTGAGAAAACGATTAATAAGCTTTAAGGCCGATTCATGACGCAGCGGAATAAGATAGCCCACAATCAGGGGCAGAAGAATGATGAGGAGTCCTGAGAACATGAACAGCCGGTCCTTTTGAGTATCATTTAAGCGCCAGAGACACTACCCAATAAAGGCTGTGAGGTAAAGCTACAAAAAAAGCCGGGTGGCGGCTACGCCTTACCCGGCCTACAAAGTGCACACTCACGTAGGTCGGGTAAGCTTTAGCGCCACCCGACATTACAGGCCGCACTTAATTAATCGCGTTTTTCCAGCAGGGTGCGATACAGCACGCCGCCCAGAATACCGCCAATAATTGGCATCACCCAGAACAGCCACAACTGTTCAAGCGCCCAGCCGCCCTGGAAAATAGCCACCGCGGTGCTACGTGCCGGGTTAACGGAGGTATTGGTCACCGGGATGGAGATCAGGTGGATAAGCGTCAGCGCCAGACCAATAGCAATGGGGGCAAAGCCCGCAGGCGCGTATTTGTCCGTTGCGCCGTGGATCACCAACAGGAAACCTGCGGTGAGCACAATTTCAATCACGATAGCAGACAGCATTGAGTAGCCGCCTGGAGAGTGTTCGCCGAAGCCGTTTGACGCAAATCCGCTGGCCGCGGCGTCAAACCCGGCTTTTCCGCTGGCAATGACGTACAACACCGCCGCGGCAATAATACCGCCAATAACCTGGGCAATAATATAGCCAATAATATCTTTCGCCGGGAAACGTCCGCCCGCCCATAAACCTAACGTGACGGCCGGGTTGAAATGACCGCCGGAAATATGCCCCACGGCGAATGCCATGGTTAATACGGTTAAACCGAATGCCAGCGCGACGCCGACAAATCCAATACCTAATTCCGGAAATGCGGCTGCCAGTACTGCGCTACCGCAGCCACCAAACACCAGCCAGAATGTACCAAAGCATTCTGCCGCTAATTTTCTGAACATAACCACCTCAATAATAAACGTCCGCGCCCATTCCTGCGCGCGGGTTATATCGCCATAAAGGGATGACGACTCAAAGAGCCAGTATTTTGAAACCATCAACATCCCTTCGCCACTCAAATAAATTCACTAAATTTGATTTAAGGCAATGTGATGTCAATCCTTGTTCAGAACGGAGGTAATTAGAGCATAGCCCAATAATTAAGGGGGCGTATATTCTGCTGTCGTGACCTACAGCCTGCCGCTATACTGCTGATAACTTGAAGGAAAAAGTGGCCGAAATGCGGGGGATGTATGCTACTCGAACGTGTGGAGATTGTCGGGTTTCGCGGGATTAACCGCCTGTCGCTGCAACTGGAACAGAACAACGTCCTGATAGGCGAAAACGCCTGGGGTAAATCCAGCCTGCTGGATGCCCTGACGCTGCTGCTTTCGCCCGAAGAGAACTTGTACCACTTCGTCCATGATGACTTCTGGTTTCCGCCGGGGGATGTCAACGGGCGCGAGAAACACCTGCATATCATTCTGACCTTCCGCGAATCCGAGCCCGGTCGCCATCGCGTGCGTCGTTTTCGCCCTATGTCGCCCTGCTGGGTGCCCTGTGAAGATGGGTTCCAGCGTATTTTCTATCGCCTTGAGGGCGAAATGGCGCAAAACGACGGGGTATTAACCCTGCGTGAATTTCTTGATGAGAAGGGGAATCCGATCCCGCTCGATAATATTGACGAGCTTGCCCGCCATCTGATCCGCCTCTCCCCCGTGTTGCGCTTACGAGACGCGCGCTTTATGCGGCGGATCCGTAACGGCACCGTGCCGAATATGCCTGAGGTGGAGGTGACCGCCCGCGAGCTGGATTTCCTCGCCCGTGAACTGGTCTCACGGCCGCAGAACCTCACCGACGGCCAGATCCGTCAGGGACTGTCTGCCATGGTCCAACTGCTGGAGCACTACTTCTCCGAGCAGGGAACGGGGCAGGCGCGCCACCGCCTGATGCGCCGCCGCTCGCACGACGAGCAACGAAGCTGGCGCTATCTCGATATTATCAACCGCATGATCGACCGCCCCAACGGGCGCACGCATCGGGTGATCCTGCTGGGATTATTCTCCACGCTTTTACAGGCGAAAGGGACGGTGCGCCTGGATCGGGACGCGCGCCCTCTGCTGCTGGTGGAAGATCCGGAAACGCGGCTGCACCCGATTATGCTTTCCGTGGCGTGGCATCTTCTTAATCTGCTGCCGTTGCAGCGTGTCACCACCACGAATTCCGGCGAGCTGCTCTCCCTGACGCCGGTGGAGTATGTCTGCCGCCTGGTGCGTGAATCCTCGCGGGTCACCGCCTACCGGCTCGGGCCTGGCGGGTTAAATGCCGAAGATGGCCGACGCATTGCGTTTCATATCCGTTTTAACCGTGCCTCTTCCCTGTTTGCCCGCTGCTGGTTGCTGGTGGAAGGGGAAACCGAAACCTGGGTGATAAACGAGCTGGCGCGCCAGTGCGGACACCACTTTGATGCCGAAGGCATCAAAGTGATCGAATTTGCTCAGTCTGGCTTAAAGCCGCTGATCAAATTTGCGCGCCGGATGGGGATAGAGTGGCACGTGCTGGTGGATGGCGATGAGGCGGGTAAAAAATATGCGGCGACCGTGCGTAGCCTGCTCAATAACGATCGGGAAGAGGAGCGGGAACATCTGACCACGCTGCCCGCGATGGACATGGAGCACTTTATGTACCGCCAGGGATTTGACGACGTCTTTCACCGCGTGGCGATGATCCCGGTGGATGTGCCCATGAATATGCGTCGGGTGATTGCCAAAGCTATCCATCGGTCGTCAAAACCGGATTTGGCCATTGAAGTCGCGACGGAAGCGGGCAGGCGGGGCGTGGAGTCGGTGCCCACGCTGCTGCGTAAAATGTTCTCCCGCGTCCTCTGGCTGGCACGCGGGAGAGCCGATTAACGGGCAGTCGCCTGCGATACCTGTTGGAGCAGGCTATCAAGCAGGATATAGCGGCGGCGGTACTCGGATCGTTTTTTACTCGCAATCTCTTCCATCGGTTTGCGTGGCATGGTCAGTGGCAGGGCAAAGTTGCCGTTCTCCTGCTGCTGTCCGCCAAGGGAGCGCCAGAAGCTGTCATAGTCAGCCAGCAATTTTCCCTCTTTTTTCTTGCGATAGCGCCAGCTGCGGTAGATGTGGGTGGCGTTACTCACCGCGAGGATCTGCTCGACGGGGAAGGCGCCTGCCAGCGTCATGACCGCTTCAACCAGCAGACGTTTTGGGAACAGTCCGTGACAGGCTTTGGTCGCCAGCTGAATGTGCTCGTGCGGGACATGCGCTTTCGCCCCCTGCATTCCGCCGATGAAGAGCGTTGACTTGCCCTGGTATTTGCACAGCGTAAAGGTCAGCTCGGCCAGCACCGTGTTCTGGTGGTCGCAAAAAGTGAGGGTCGCTTCCCCTTCTTTGTCCAGAAACGCATCCGCGCTCAGGCGAACGCTAAACTGCTGCTCCTCTTTGCCCGTTAACGTCACCAGCGTGATGCCCTGGCTGGAAAGGTAGCCGTTCAGCAGTGACGCCGGAAGATGGCGGCTCATCATCTGATAGTGATTGTCCAATGCGTCCAGCGTATTCTGACGGCCCATATTGACGGTCAGCCACGGTCGGTGCAGGCGGCACGGCAGGCCGGGCTGCACGCGCAGGATCTGCATCAGACGGGGCTGTTTTGCAAGGTTTCCGAGCAGGCGCGCAGTGGTGAACGGCGTTGCCAGCGAGCGCAGCATAAACTTACGTCGATAGGCCGGATTTTGCCACGCCAGCCCCGGCGTGAGGGAACCCGATGCCAGGCTTTTAAACAGTTGCCAGCCCGATTTAGGCTGGGACAGCGTTGAATAAGGTGTATCGACGATGGAAGACATGTTAGATCCTGCTTCTGGTGGAATTTCGCTATTTCAGCAGGCGCTTTATCAACATCGGGTAAACAATTCCCGACGATTACGGGGATCGGGGGTTTCGTTGAGGAGTGGTTTAGATAAAATCAACGGTGATGATAGCCAGAACAATTATTTGGAATATTTATGAACCTGAAGGGAAAACGCAGAAAGCTGTTTCTGCTGCTGGCGGTAGTGGTGTTAGCAGGCGGATTCTGGTTATGGAAGGTACTGAACGCGCCGGTACCACAGTATCAAACGCTGATTGTTCGTCCGGGCGAGCTGCAACAAAACGTGCTGGCGACGGGGAAGCTGGATGCCCTGCGTAAGGTTGACGTGGGCGCGCAGGTCAGCGGTCAGCTTAAAACCCTGTCGGTTGAGATTGGCGATAAGGTTAAAAAAGGCCAGTTGCTGGGCGTGATCGATCCTGAGCAGGCGCAAAACCAGATCCGCGAGGTGGAAGCGACGCTGATGGAGTTGCGCGCGCAGCGCGCTCAGGCTCAGGCGGAGCGTAATCTCGCTCAGGTCACCCTGTCGCGCCAGCAGGCGCTGGCGAAAACGCAGGCCATCTCGAAACAGGATCTGGACACAGCCGCCACGGAGCTGGCGGTGAAGCAGGCGCAGATTGGCACCATCGATGCGCAAATCAAGCGGAATCAGGCCTCGCTGGATACGGCGAAAACCAACCTCGATTACACGCAAATCGTTGCGCCAATGGCCGGGGAAGTGACGCAGATAACCACCCTGCAAGGCCAGACGGTCATCGCCGCGCAGCAGGCGCCGAACATCCTGACCCTGGCGGATATGAGCACCATGCTGGTGAAAGCCCAGGTATCTGAAGCGGACGTCATTCACCTTAAGCCGGGGCAGAAAGCCTGGTTTACGGTGCTGGGCGATCCGCAAACCCGCTATGAAGGGGTGCTGAAAGATATCCTGCCGACGCCGGAGAAGGTCAACGACGCCATCTTCTACTATGCGCGTTTTGAGGTGCCTAACCCGCAGGGCGTGCTGCGTCTGGACATGACCGCTCAGGTGCATATCCAGCTGACCGGCGTGAAAAACGTGCTGACGGTTCCGCTCTCCGCGCTGGGCGAATCCGCCGGGGACAATCGCTACAAGGTGAAAGTGCTGCGCAACGGTGAAACCCGCGAGCGGGAAGTGGTGATTGGCGCACGTAACGACACCGACGTGGTGGTGGTAAAAGGGCTGGAAGAGGGTGAGGAAGTGGTCACCAGCGAAAGCCTGCCTGGAGCCGCGCAATGACGGCGCTGCTTGAGCTGAATGACATTCGTCGCAGCTATCCGTCCGGCGACGGGCCGGTGGAGGTGCTGAAAGGCATCTCCCTGCGCGTTGAAGCCGGTGAAATGGTGGCGATTGTCGGGGCATCAGGCTCGGGTAAATCAACGCTGATGAACATTCTCGGCTGTCTGGATAAGCCTACCAGCGGCACCTATCGCGTGGCCGGGACGGATGTTTCCACCCTGGACGGCGACGCGCTGGCGAAGCTGCGTCGCGAGCATTTTGGCTTTATCTTCCAGCGTTACCATCTGCTTTCACACCTGAGCGCGGCGCAGAATGTGGAAGTGCCAGCGGTGTATGCGGGCGTCGAGCGCAAAAAACGCCTCGAACGCGCGAAGGCGCTGTTAACGCGTCTTGGGCTGGCGGAGCGTGTTGATTATCAGCCTTCGCAGCTTTCCGGCGGTCAGCAGCAACGCGTGAGTATTGCCCGCGCGCTGATGAACGGTGGGCAGGTGATCCTCGCCGATGAGCCAACCGGTGCGCTCGACAGCCATTCCGGTGAAGAGGTGATGGCGATCCTGCATCAGCTTCGCGATCAGGGGCATACGGTGATTATCGTCACCCACGATCCGCAGGTGGCAGCGCAGGCGGAACGCATTATCGAGATCCACGACGGCGAGCTGGTCAGCAACCCGCCGCCACGTCAGTCCAGAGCGGCGGCGCCGAAAGAGCCGCTGCCGGCCGCAACCGGCTGGGGCCAGTTTTCCAGCGGTTTCCGCGAGGCGCTGACCATGGCCTGGCTGGCGATGGCGGCCAACAAAATGCGCACTCTGCTGACCATGCTTGGCATCATTATTGGTATTGCCTCAGTGGTGTCGATTGTGGTGGTGGGCGATGCGGCGAAACAGCTGGTGCTGGCAGATATTCGCGCCATCGGGACTAACACCATCGACGTTTACCCCGGCAAAGATTTTGGCGACGACGAGCCGCAGTATCAGCAGGCGCTGAAGTATGACGATCTGGCGGCTATTCAGAAGCAGCCGTGGGTGAACTCCGCCACGCCTGCCGTCTCGCAAAACCTGCGTCTGCGCTACGGCAACATCGACGTGGCGGCCAGCGCTAACGGCGTCAGCGGAGATTACTTCAACGTCTACGGCATGACCTTCAGCGAAGGGGCGACCTTCAACGCTGAACAGCTGGCGGGCAGGGCGCAGGTGGTGGTGTTAGACGCTAACTCCCGCAGGCAGCTGTTCCCGAATAAGACCAATGTGGTGGGGGAAGTGATCCTCGTAGGCAACATGCCAGCGACAGTGATCGGCGTGGCGGAAGAGAAGCAGTCGATGTTCGGCAGCAGCAAAATCCTGCGCGTCTGGCTGCCGTACACCACCATTTCCGGGCGCATCATGGGGCAGTCCTGGCTTAACTCTATTACCGTTCGAGTGAAGGAGGGCTACGACAGCGGGCTGGCGGAACAGCAGCTGGAGCGGCTGTTAACCCTGCGCCACGGGAAAAAGGATTTCTTCACCTGGAATATGGATGGCCTCTTGAAAACGGCGGAAAAGACCACACGTACTCTTCAGCTGTTCCTGACGCTGGTGGCGGTGATTTCGCTGGTCGTCGGCGGGATAGGGGTGATGAACATTATGCTGGTGTCGGTGACCGAACGTACGCGGGAGATCGGCATCCGCATGGCGGTCGGAGCCAGAGCCAGCGACGTGCTGCAGCAATTTTTGATTGAAGCGGTGCTGGTGTGTCTGGTGGGCGGTGCGATGGGGATTGCGCTCTCGATGATGATCGCCTTTGCGCTCCAGCTCTTCTTACCGGGCTGGGAGATTGGCTTCTCGCCGATGGCGATCCTGACGGCGTTTTTATGTTCCACCTTCACCGGTATTCTGTTCGGCTGGCTACCGGCGCGAAACGCGGCGCGGCTGGATCCGGTGGATGCGCTGGCGCGCGAATAACCCGAAAATAAAAATGCCAGCCGATCGGGCTGGCATTTTGCCTGCAGGGTGTACACAATGAATCAGAGAGCTATGCAACCGCTTCTGCTTCAACGGGGACGATCAGACTGGCATGATTGCCTTTTGGCCCCTGGTGTACATCGAACCGGACGGACTGCCCGGCTTTGAGCGTCCTGTAACCATCCATCTGAATGGTGGAATAGTGAGCGAAGATATCCTCGCCGCCGCCTTCGGGGCAAATGAAGCCAAACCCCTTGGCGTTGTTGAACCACTTAACAGTACCCATTTCCATGCTTCGACATCCTTCGTAAATCTTATAAATTAAGATGGAATGAACCGGTGGTGGAGTGGGGGCTGTTCAAAACCTCGCCAACTCACGCTTGTACAATTTAGAGAAACGGAAGAAGCCGTCAAGCGTTTGGCGCTGGAGTTGGGACAATAATCAACCAAAATTTGAGGCAGTTAACGCTATTGCAACAGTTTGTGACAGACATCGCGGATGACAGTAATAGATGATTGTTATCTAACATCTGAGGTAGATTCAAAGTGGTTATGCATAATGGGTAAGACCAACGATTGGCTGGATTTTGACCAGCTGGCGGAAGATAAAGTGCGCGACGCGCTAAAACCGCCATCTATGTATAAAGTTATGTTAATGAACGATGATTACACGCCGATGGAATTTGTTATTGACGTGCTACAAAAGTTCTTTTCTTATGATGTTGAACGTGCAACGCAACTGATGCTTACCGTTCATTATCGTGGCAAAGCGATCTGCGGCATCTTTACTGCCGAAGTAGCGGAAACCAAAGTAGCGATGGTGAACGACTATGCAAGGGAGAACGAGCATCCGTTGCTGTGTACGCTGGAAAAGGCCTGATAAGGCATAAAATTGGGGGAGGTGCCTATGCTCAATCAAGAACTGGAACTCAGTTTAAACATGGCTTTCGCCAGAGCGCGTGAGCACCGACATGAGTTTATGACCGTCGAGCATTTGCTGCTCGCACTGCTTAGCAACCCATCTGCCCGCGAAGCGCTGGAAGCCTGCTCCGTGGATCTGGTGGCGCTACGTCAGGAACTCGAAGCCTTCATCGAACAAACCACACCGGTGCTGCCAGCCAGTGAAGAAGAGCGCGACACACAGCCGACGCTCAGCTTCCAGCGCGTGCTGCAGCGCGCGGTTTTCCACGTCCAGTCTTCCGGACGTAGCGAAGTGACGGGCGCCAATGTGCTGGTCGCCATCTTCAGTGAGCAGGAGTCCCAGGCGGCCTACCTGCTGCGTAAACACGAAGTCAGCCGGCTCGACGTGGTCAACTTCATCTCTCACGGAACGCGAAAAGACGAGCCTAACCAGGCATCGGATCCCAGCGGACAGATCAACAGCAATGAAGAGCAAGCAGGCGGGGAGGATCGTATGGAAAACTTCACCACCAACCTTAACCAGCTTGCTCGCGTTGGCGGTATCGACCCGCTGATTGGCCGCGACAAAGAGCTGGAGCGTGCCATCCAGGTGCTGTGCCGTCGCCGCAAGAATAACCCGCTGCTGGTGGGGGAATCTGGCGTGGGTAAAACCGCGATTGCCGAAGGTCTGGCCTGGCGCATTGTGCAGGGCGACGTGCCGGAAGTGATTGCCGACTGCACCATCTACTCGCTGGATATCGGCTCGCTGCTGGCGGGCACCAAATACCGCGGTGATTTTGAAAAACGTTTCAAAGCGCTGTTAAAACAGCTGGAGCAGGACACCAACAGCATCCTGTTTATCGATGAGATCCACACCATCATCGGCGCAGGCGCGGCTTCCGGTGGTCAGGTAGATGCCGCCAACCTGATCAAACCGCTGCTCTCCAGCGGCAAGATCCGCGTGATGGGCTCTACGACGTACCAGGAGTTCAGCAACATCTTTGAGAAGGATCGTGCGCTGGCGCGTCGTTTCCAGAAAATCGACGTAACCGAGCCGTCGGTTGACGAAACGGTGCAGATCATCAACGGCCTGAAAACCAAGTACGAAGCGCACCATGACGTGCGTTACACCGCGAAAGCGGTGCGTGCGGCGGTGGAGCTGGCGGTGAAATACATCAACGATCGTCATCTGCCGGATAAAGCGATCGACGTGATTGATGAAGCGGGTGCGCGTGCGCGCCTGATGCCAGCGAGCAAGCGTAAGAAAACCGTGAACGTAGCGGATATCGAGTCCGTGGTGGCCCGTATCGCACGTATCCCTGAGAAGAGCGTCTCTCAGAGCGACCGTGATACGCTGCGCACCCTCGGCAATCGCCTGAAAATGCTGGTCTTTGGTCAGGATAAAGCCATTGAGGCCTTAACCGAAGCGATCAAGATGGCCCGTGCTGGCCTGGGGCATGACCACAAGCCTGTCGGTTCCTTCCTGTTCGCCGGCCCGACCGGTGTGGGTAAAACAGAGGTAACGGTGCAGCTCTCCAAAGCGCTGGGCATTGAGCTGTTGCGCTTTGATATGTCCGAGTATATGGAGCGTCACACCGTCAGCCGTTTGATTGGTGCGCCTCCGGGCTACGTGGGCTTTGACCAGGGCGGCCTGCTCACCGACGCGGTGATCAAGCATCCGCACGCGGTCCTGCTGCTCGATGAAATCGAGAAAGCGCACCCGGACGTGTTCAACATCCTGTTGCAGGTGATGGACAACGGGACGCTGACCGATAACAACGGGCGCAAGGCCGATTTCCGCAACGTGGTGCTGGTGATGACCACCAACGCCGGGGTACGTGAAACCGAGCGCAAATCCATCGGCCTGATCCATCAGGATAACAGCACCGATGCGATGGAGGAGATCAAGAAGATCTTCACGCCGGAGTTCCGTAACCGTCTGGACAACATTATCTGGTTCGATCACCTGTCTACCGAGGTGATCCATCAGGTGGTGGATAAGTTCATCGTCGAGCTGCAGGTTCAGCTGGATCAGAAAGGCGTGTCGCTGGAAGTGAGCCAGGAGGCCCGCAACTGGCTGGCTGAGAAAGGCTACGACCGTGCGATGGGTGCCCGTCCGATGGCGCGCGTGATTCAGGACAACCTGAAGAAACCGCTGGCGAACGAGCTGCTGTTTGGATCGCTGGTTGACGGCGGCCAGGTGACCGTGGCGCTGGATCAGGCGAAGAACGAACTGACGTACGATTTCCAGAGTGCGGCGAAGCACAAGCCGGAAGCGGCTCACTGAGTTGAAAGGTAAAAGCAAAACGGCAACTTCGGTTGCCGTTTTTTTTGTTTGCTCCCTCTCCCAGTGGGAGAGGGCTGGGGTGAGGGCATCAGGCCGCAGAGGAATTTTGCGAGGCGCTTTCCAGTTTCTTTCGAAGTCAGTTGCTGGATAAATCTACAGTAATAAAATGGCGTCGCACCTGCAAAATCGGGTGCCGGGATTGGCGTCCTGAAAGTGTGTGCACAGACAATCTTGCGTGCATAAAGGATTACATATGACTAATATTAATAGCTTCGCCCAGCTCTACACCGAACTCTCCCTCAACCCCGATCTCCCAACCCTGGCCGAGCGCTGCAAGCTGCTCACCGAAATCCTTCTCGACTGCAAATCTCTCCCACAAACGCAGCCCGTTTGCCGCTGTCTCGGAGCTTATCTGGAAGAGGTAAAATCCGGCCTCACAGAATCCATGCGTGATTTTCAGGTGGTGGAATTTGAGGACGAAGCGGAACAGCCGCGACAAACGGAGTGGTTGCTGGAAGATACAGAAACGAAATGTGACTACTGCCGGGCGTTAAACCACGTGCTGCTGGTTTCGCATTTTGACCGCGATATGTTGCCGCACCTGACGGGACTGTTGCATGACATTACCCACGCGATAGCTGAAGATTTAATCGTACCCATGAACCCGTGCATGACAATACATCTGCCGACACAGCCACACTAAGGCCATAAATAAAAAAGGCCGGGATTGTCCCGACCTTTTAAATATTCATCTGCCATTACAGGCGAAAACAATTAGCGACTACGGAAGACAATGCGGCCTTTGCTCAGGTCGTACGGGGTCAGTTCAACAGTCACTTTGTCGCCCGTCAAAATGCGGATATAGTTTTTGCGCATTTTACCGGAGATGTGCGCAGTTACCACGTGACCGTTTTCCAGTTCTACGCGAAACATGGTATTAGGCAACGTATCAAGTACGGTACCCTGCATTTCAATATTGTCTTCTTTGGCCATCTAATCCTCTGGGGTATCACTACCAAGTTTTGAACCGGCAAGATAATGCCGAAATTCATCAATTAAGTAAAGAATTGCGCGTTTAAAACGCAGCAAAACAATTTCAGCGTATTGCCCAAGCGTCACGGTACAACCGAACGGAAAGCGCATTCGTAAAGGGGATACGACAGGATAAACGTCAGGACGTTATCTGAAGCGAGGGTCCCAAACGGCGGCGGGGCAACAGGCAGAAGCTACTCTGCGGCGTAATTATAACACCCTCATAAAAAATATGCGGAAAACATTTAGGCATTGGGCATAAAGAGCATTCTGGGAACCCAAAAATCGCGCGGAAGAGTCTCCAGTCGGCACTGTTCAAGGTGTTCGATATAGCGTCGGCGGGAAATTTCAACCGCGCCGAGCGAGGCGGTGTGCTCATTCAGCACCTGACAATCCATCAGTTGTCCGCCGCGTTGGGCAAATTCCTGGCTAAAAACCAGCAGCGCGGTTTTCGACGCATTCGTGGCGCGGGAGAACATCGACTCGCCGCAGAACAGCGTGCCCTGCGCCACCCCGTACATCCCCCCAACGAGGTCATCATCTTTCCATACTTCGATGGAGTGCGCGTAGCCCAGCTCATGAAGCTGGTGGTAGGCGATAATGATATCGCGGGTTATCCAGGTGCCTTCATGACGATCTTCAGCGCAGCCTTCGATTACCTGCCCGAAGGCGTGATTGAGCGTGACGCGATAGGGCGAATTTGCGTGAAAACGTTTCATGCTGCGGCTCAGGTGAAACTGCCCGGGCCACAGCACGGCTCGCGGGTCCGGAGACCACCATAAAATCGGGTCGCCGGGAGAAAACCACGGGAAGATGCCGCGCTGGTAAGCCATTAAGAGACGCGCCGGGCTGAGATCGCCGCCCAAAGCCAGCAATCCGTTAGGTTCACGCAGCGCCCCCTCCGGAGAAGGGAACGCAATATTATGGCGAGAAAGCTGCACCAGGCGCATGACAACAGAACTCCAGTACGCGAGAGAGGACGCTACAAATATAGTCTACAGGCGCTGTTTAAACTGGTAGTAGCGACCCTGTTTTGCCAGCAGCTCTGCGTGATTACCTTGCTCAATTATGTGTCCGTTGTCCATCACAATTATTCGATCGAAACTCACCAGCCCGCGCAGGCGGTGAGTGACCATCAGCACGGTTTTGCCTTTCATCACCTTTGTCAGTAAATCAAGAATTTGACTCTCGGTTGTCGCATCCAGACCTTCTGTCGGTTCATCCAGCAACATCAGCGGCGCATCGTGCAGCAAGGCGCGCGCGATGGCCAGACGACGCAGTTCGCCGCCGGAAAGCTGTCGGCCCCCTTCACCCAGCCAGCTGTTCAACCCGTCGTCCTCAAGCAGCTTGTACAGCCCAACCTGTTCCAGCATCGCCCGCAGCGTATCGTCAGAGGCGTCCGGTGCCGCCAGAAGAAGATTATCGCGCAGCGTAGCGCTGAACAGGTGCACACGCTGGGGCACGACGCTGACCGTTTTACGCAAGGCCGCTTCGCTAAAATCAGACAGCGGAAGGTCGTTAAACCGAATCTCGCCCTGCTGCGGGTCCCAGGCGCGCGTGAGGAGTTGCAGAAGCGTCGATTTGCCACATCCCGTACGGCCAAGGATCGCAATGCGCTGCCCGGCATCAACAGAAAGGCTGATATCTTCCAGCGCGTTTTGCGCCTGCTTGTCGTAGGCGAAGGTGACGTTGCTGAGCGTCAGCGCGACCTGCTCCGGCACAGCGGTTTGACCCGCGCTGAACTTCACTTCCGGCTCCTGCTCTGCAATATCCGTAATACGCAGCGCAGAGGCAATCACCTGGCCGAGATGCTGAAAGGCGCCGGTGACCGGGGCTAAGGCTTCGAAGGCTGCCAGGGCACAGAAAACAAACAGCGCAATCAGCGGGCCAGGCTGCGGGTTACCGCCCACGCCACCGGAGGCCATCCAGAGCATGGCGATAACGGCAAACCCACCGATTAACATCATCAGCGCCTGAGAAAACGCGGTCAGTTCAGACTGGCGACGCTGGGCTTCATGCCAGTTCAGTTCCGTATTTTCCATACGGGTGCGGTAGCGCTTGCTGGCACCAAAAATGGTGAGCTCGGCCTGACCCTGCAACCAGGAGGTGAGCTGCTGGCGGTATTCCCCGCGCAAACGCGTCAGGTTTTCCCCGGTGGTTTTACCTGCACGATAAAACAGGGGCGGCAGAATAATCAGCGTCATCAGCATGATGCCGCCGAGCGTCAGTGCGATGGGAACATCCAGGAAACTCAACCCCAGCGTGACCACGACAATCACCACAAACGCGCCCACCATGGGCGAGATGACGCGCAGATAGAGGTGATCCAGCGTATCCACATCCGCAACTACGCGGTTAAGTAATTCGCCCTGCCGAAAACGTGCCAGCCCGGCAGGGGAGAGGGGCAGCAATTTGCTGAACGTATAAATACGCAGGTGTTGCAGCACGCGGAAGGTCGCGTCGTGGCTGACCAGGCGTTCGAAGTAGCGCCCGGCAGTTCGCGTAATCGCCGTGCCGCGCACCCCGGCGGCAGGCAGCATGTAGTTAAAGCTGTATAGCCCGGCAAAGCCTGCGGCCGCAGACGCGGAGAGGAACCAGCCAGAAAGCGTAAGCAGGCCGATGCTGGCGAGCAGAGTGATAATCGCCAGTACGATCCCGAGCGTCAGCATCCATTTGTGGCGTTTATACAAAGCAAGATAGGGAAGCAGGGCGCGCATCAGATATCCTCCTGACGGTTCGCCAGCAGGGTCGCAAAGGGCCCCTGCGCGGCAACAAGCGCGGCGTAATCGCCTTGCTCAACAATGTGTCCGTTTTCCATCACCCAGATCTGATCCCAGTCGGCAATACCTTCCAGCTGGTGGGTCACCATCAGGGTAGTTTGCTGGCGTGAGGCTGCGTTAAGCGCATCCATCACGCGCTGCTCGCTGTGTGCATCCAGGCTGGCCGCGGGTTCGTCCAGCAGCATTAGCGAACAGGGGTTCAGCAGCGCACGGGCAACCGCGAC
Organism: Enterobacter cloacae complex sp. XAL002; assembly: GCF_049236805.1. Taxonomy (NCBI): domain Bacteria; kingdom Pseudomonadati; phylum Pseudomonadota; class Gammaproteobacteria; order Enterobacterales; family Enterobacteriaceae; genus Enterobacter; species Enterobacter cloacae complex sp. XAL002. Next base: position 13,960 of record NZ_JBMKJN010000009.1, on the reverse strand, counting down.
GCGCTGTGCCTGGCCCACCGACAGCCCGGCAGACTGATCGCCAATGACCGTATCGACGCCCTGCGCAAGCAGCGGCAGAAACTCGCTGACCCAGGCGCGGTCGAGGACCGATTGCAGCTCATCGTCACGCGCATCCGGACGTGCCAGCAGCACATTCTCGCGCAGCGTCGGGGCAGGCAGCTGCGGGTTTTGACCCACCCAGCTCAACTGCTTACGCCAGGCATCAGGATCAAGCTCGCGCAGCTCCGTTTTGTTGATACGCAGCGATCCGGTGTAGGCCATAAAGCCTGATAGCGCATTCAGCAATGAGCTTTTACCTGAACCGCTGGTGCCCACCAGCACCACACGTTGCCCGGCGGGCAGGGTAAAGTTCAGCGGACCTGCCAGCACTTTGCCTTCAGGCGACAGAACAGAAAAATCCTGTGCTTCAATGGTCACCGGATCGTTCGTATTCAGCGTCACTTCACCACGCTCAGGATGCGCCAGCGGCGTTTCCATGAAGGTTTTCAGGCTGTCGGCAGCGCCAACCGCCTGCGCTTTAGCATGGTAAAAGGTGCCGAGATCGCGAAGCGGCTGGAAAAATTCCGGGGCCAGGATCAGCGCCAGGAACCCGGCGGAAAGCGTGACCGCCGTACCGTAGTGGCCAAAGTCCAGCGCGCCGAGGTAGGAGAAGCCAAAGTAAACCGCCACCAGCGCGATCGACAGGGAGGTAAAGAACTCGAGCACGCCGGAAGAAAGGAAGGCCATGCGCAACACTTCCATGGTGCGCTGACGAAAATCCTGCGACGCCAGGCGAATATTTTCGGTTTCCGCTTCACCACGACCAAAGATCCGCAGGGTTTCCATTCCGCGCAGACGGTCCAGGAAATGACCGCTCAACCGACCCAGCGCAAGGAAGTTGCGACGGTTGGCATCTGCCGCGCCCATGCCGACCATCGCCATAAACAGCGGGATGAGCGGGGCGGTTCCCATCAGGATCAGAGCCGCTACCCAGTTAACAGGGAAGATGGCGATAACAATCATCAGAGGCACAAACACTGCCAGCGCCATCTGTGGAAGATAACGCGCATAGTAATCGTGCATATCGTCGATTTGCTCAAGGATCAGCGTCGCCCAGCTACCGGCCGGTTTGCCCTGGATCCACGCAGGCCCGGCTTCCGAAAGCCGGTCGAGCACTTTGCGGCGGATCTCATAGCGGATGTGCTGGCCGGCATGGAACCCAACCCGTTCGCGCAGCCAGACCACCCACGCACGCAGGACGAAAACCAGCACCAGAACGATAAACGGCAGCAGCAGCGCTTCGCGCGGGATGCTCTCCATGATCATATGATTGAGAATGCGGGCCAGCAGCCATGCCTGGGCAACAATCAACAGACCGCTGATAAATCCCAGAACGCGGGAAATCATAAGCCAGCGGCGGGACAGAACGCTTTGCTGTTTCAGCCAGCGCGTTAACTCTTGTTGACGGGTTTTTTCCATTGCGTACTTTGCAGGTGACGTTATAAGAAATTAGACATCTGCATGTTACACGTGAGCAAAAATAAAGGCGACCAGTGGCCGCCTTTATTTACGTTTGTTACTGACTTGTAAAGATTATTTACCTTGTTCTGCCAGTCCGTCCAGATAGCGTTCTGCGTCCAGCGCGGCCATACAGCCGGTGCCCGCAGAGGTGATCGCCTGACGATAAATATGGTCCATCACGTCGCCAGCCGCGAAGACGCCTGGGATGCTGGTCTGCGTGGCATTGCCGTGAATGCCAGACTGCACTTTGATGTAGCCGTTCTCCAGCTCAAGTTGGCCTTCGAAAATGGCCGTGTTCGGGCTGTGACCGATTGCCACAAACAGGCCTGCCACCTCCAGCGTTTCGACGGTGTCGGTGTTCTGCGTATCACGAATTCGCAGACCCGCCACACCCATCTGATCGCCGGTCACTTCTTCCAGCGTACGGTTGGTATGCAGCACAATGTTGCCGCTCGCCACTTTATCCATCAGGCGTTTGATCAGGATCTTCTCGGCGCGGAAGGTGTCGCGACGGTGGATCAGGTGTACTTCTGAGGCGATGTTCGCCAGATACAACGCTTCTTCCACAGCGGTGTTGCCGCCGCCGATCACCGCAACTTTCTGGTTGCGATAGAAGAAACCGTCGCAGGTCGCGCAGGCTGATACGCCGCGCCCTTTGAATGCTTCTTCAGACGGCAGACCGAGATAACGGGCAGAGGCACCGGTAGCGATGATCAGCGCATCGCAGGTGTATTCACCGCTGTCGCCGGTCAGACGGAACGGACGGTTCTGCAAATCCACTTTATTAATGTGGTCGAACAGGATTTCGGTTTCGAATTTAGCAGCATGCTCGTGCATGCGCTCCATCAGCAGCGGCCCGGTCAGGTCGTTCGGGTCGCCCGGCCAGTTTTCCACTTCCGTGGTGGTGGTCAGCTGACCGCCTTTTTCCATCCCGGTAATCAGTACCGGTTGCAGGTTAGCGCGTGCAGCATAGACCGCTGCGGTATATCCCGCAGGTCCAGAACCAAGGATTAGCAGCTTACTGTGTTTGGTCGTGCCCATGAGATCCCCATTGTTGTTGGCAGGCAATGGGCTGGATTGTAGGGAATTTGTTGCCGTAAAAAAAGAGCACGACAGTTTTGCTTCCGATATATGCAATAGTCACGCCCTATGGATCAGACACGGTCATATCACGTCTGCTACTGAAAATCGCGCGTTTATAAGGCAATAAAATGATGATTAATACCCCCCCGTAATGAATATCCGGCATCTTGTACTAAAAATCGATGTTTTGCTTTGACAATCCCCTGCGCTTTTGCGAAAACATTCAAGGAAGAAAAAAAGACGCATGAACTGCATGCCGAATAGACATGCACGTAAATGCCATTTTTACCGGGTCAGTGAAATCTACGCATGGTGTGGACAGACGCCATACGTGATGTCTGTGACTGCTTTCGGGCAACGGTCTTCTTACCGCAGACCCCGAATCCACATCGCGTCTAATACATAACCAGGCGATGTGATGAATAACGGGTGCAGGCTCTGAACAGTGATGTGCACAGGGTCCAGGCAGGAGTAGGGAAGGAATACAGAGAGACAATAATAATGGTAGATAGCAAGAAGCGCCCTGGCAAAGATCTCGACCGTATCGATCGTAACATTCTTAATGAATTGCAAAAGGATGGGCGTATTTCCAACGTCGAGCTTTCAAAACGTGTGGGACTTTCCCCGACGCCGTGCCTTGAGCGTGTGCGTCGACTGGAAAGACAGGGTTTTATCCAGGGCTATACGGCTCTGCTAAACCCGCATTATCTGGATGCCTCACTTCTGGTATTTGTTGAGATTACTCTGAATCGTGGTGCGCCGGATGTGTTTGAGCAATTTAACGCCGCTGTACAAAAACTTGAAGAAATTCAAGAGTGTCATCTGGTTTCCGGTGATTTTGACTACCTGTTAAAAACCCGTGTGCCTGATATGTCCGCCTACCGTAAGCTGCTGGGTGAAACCCTGCTGCGTCTGCCAGGCGTGAACGACACCCGTACTTATGTGGTGATGGAAGAGGTCAAACAGAGCAATCGTCTGGTTATTAAGACGCGCTAACACGGAACAGGTGCAAAATCAGTGTAGTTTGATTACACTCCTGTTAATCCATACAGCAACAGTGCCGGGGATACCCGGCGCTGTTGTCCGTTTTAGCACACAGGCAGGACATGCCTGATACCTGGAGAGCCTTTCTTGAGCCAGGAATACACTGAAGACAAAGAAGTCACATTATCTAAGCTAAGCAGCGGACGTCGTCTCCTCGAGGCGTTACTGATTGTTATTGCCCTTTTTGCCGTCTGGCTGATGGCCGCCTTACTCAGTTTCAACCCCTCAGATCCCAGCTGGTCGCAAACCGCATGGCATGAGCCTATTCATAACTTAGGTGGCGTTCCCGGTGCCTGGCTTGCGGACACGCTCTTTTTCATTTTCGGAGTGATGGCTTATACCCTTCCCGTCATCATTATTGGCGGATGCTGGTTTGCCTGGCGTCATCGACAGAACGACGACTACATCGATTATTTTGCCGTTTCGCTGCGCCTGATTGGCGCCCTGGCGCTGATCCTCACCTCCTGTGGGCTGGCGGCGATCAACGCTGATGATATCTGGTACTTCGCCTCCGGCGGGGTGATCGGCAGTCTGTTGAGCTCCGCGCTGCAACCGATGCTTCATAGCAGCGGCGGCACGCTGGCGCTGCTCTGTATCTGGGCGGCGGGCCTGACGCTGTTTACCGGCTGGTCCTGGGTGAGCATTGCTGAGAAGATCGGCAGCTTTATTCTGACGCTGCTGACGTTCGCCAGCAACCGTACCCGTCGTGACGATACGTGGGTCGATGAAGACGAGTATGAAGATGAGTATGAAGAGGAAGACGAGGCGCCTGTACAGCGGCGTGAATCTCGCCGCGCGCGTATTCTGCGCGGTGCTCTGGCGCGCCGCCAGCGCGTCGCTGAAAAATTTGCTAACCCGTTAGGCCGTAAAACGGATGCCGCGCTGTTCTCCGGCAAACGTATGGATGAAGACGAGCAGATTGAGTATCGCGGTGCGGCCGTCGACCCTGATGACGTACTGTTCTCTGGCCATCGAGCCACGCCGGGAGAGTATGACGAATACGATCCGCTGCTGAATGGCCACTCCGTGACTGAACCGGTAGCCGCTGCTGCTGCCGCAACGACGGCTGCGCAGGCCCATGTTGCGCCTGTTGAAGCCGTGATGCCGTCCTCGCCTGTTCCGGCACCGGAGTCCGCGATCCAGCAACCGCAGGTAGACTGGCAGACTGCGCCAGGCGTCCATACGCCTGAACCGACCATTGCGCCTGAGCCTGAAAGTTATATTCCTGTGCAGCAGGAACAGTGGCAGCAACCGTATCAGCCGCCTGAGCCTGCCAGCGTGCCGCAACAACCGTATCAGGCTTATACGCCCGAACCCGCTGTACCTGAACAGCCATACGTTGCATCGGTGTCTGAACCCGAAGTGGTGGAGGAAGCGAAGCCATCCCGTCCGCCATTATACTATTTTGAAGAAGTGGAAGAGCGCCGCGCCCGTGAGCGCGAGCAGCTTGCCGCCTGGTATCAGCCCGTGCCCGAGCCGGTGCAGGAGCCTGTTGCAAAAGCGCCTTCGGTCAGCGTTCCACCTGTAGAACCTACGCCAGCCGTTGCGTCGGGTGCTGAAGCCGTGAAGCAGGCAACGGCAGCCGCTGCCGCGTCCGCTCCGCTATTCAGCCCGGCAGCCGACAGTGCCCCGCGTCCTCAGGTGAAAGAGGGCATTGGTCCACAGCTGCCGCGCCCTAACCGCGTGCGCGTACCGACTCGCCGGGAGCTGGCCTCTTATGGCATTAAACTGCCTTCCCAGCGTATGGCGGAAGAAAAAGCCCGTGAGTCCGACTACGAAGATGATGCCGACGAACTGCATCAGGATGAGCTGGCGCGTCAGTTTGCTGCCCAGCAGAATCAGCGTTACGGCGAAGAGTATCAGCATGACGTGCCTTCACAGCATCACGTGCCTTCACAGCAGGACGACGATGATGCGGCCGAAGCGGAGCTGGCGCGCCAGTTTGCAGCAACGCAGCAGCAGCGTTATTCCGGTGAGCAACCTTCGGGGGCAAACCCGTTCTCGCTGTCGGATTTCGAATTCTCACCAATGAAAGATCTGGTGGATGATGGCCCAAGCGAACCGCTGTTCACGCCGAGCGTAATGCCGGAAGCGGAGCCGGTGCGTCAGCCGCCTGCACCACAGGCTTATGTGCAGCCGCAACAGCCGGCGCCGCAGGCGTATGCGCAGCCGCAGACACCTTCTCAACCGCCTCAGCCACAGTTCCAGCAGCCAGCACCACAGCCGCAGGAGAGCCTGATTCACCCGCTGCTGATGCGTAACGGAGACAGCCGACCGCTGCAACGACCAAGTACGCCGCTGCCGTCGCTGGATCTGTTAACGCCACCGCCAGCGGAAGTCGAGCCGGTGGATACCTTTGCCCTTGAGCAGATGGCCCGTCTGGTGGAAGCGCGTCTGGCTGACTTCCGCATTAAAGCGGACGTGGTGAACTACTCACCGGGCCCGGTGATCACCCGTTTCGAACTGAACCTGGCACCGGGCGTAAAAGCGGCGCGTATTTCTAACCTCTCCCGCGACCTGGCGCGTTCTCTGTCCACCGTGGCGGTACGCGTGGTGGAAGTGATCCCAGGCAAGCCTTACGTTGGCCTTGAGCTGCCAAACAAGAAACGCCAGACCGTTTATCTGCGTGAAGTTCTGGATAACACCAAATTCCGCGACAACCCGTCCCCGCTGACCGTGGTGCTGGGTAAAGATATCGCCGGCGATCCGGTGGTTGTCGATCTCGCGAAGATGCCGCACCTGCTGGTTGCGGGTACTACCGGCTCCGGTAAATCGGTCGGGGTGAACGCCATGATCCTCAGTATGCTCTACAAAGCGCAGCCTGAAGACGTGCGTTTCATCATGATCGACCCAAAAATGCTCGAACTGTCCGTCTACGAAGGCATTCCGCATCTGTTAACGGAAGTGGTTACCGATATGAAGGACGCTGCCAACGCATTACGCTGGAGCGTCAATGAAATGGAGCGTCGCTACAAGCTGATGTCGGCGCTGGGCGTGCGTAACCTGGCCGGTTATAACGAGAAAATCGCCGAGGCGGCGCGTATGGGCCGTCCGATTCCGGACCCATACTGGAAGCCGGGTGACAGCATGGATGCCCAGCATCCGGTGCTGGAAAAACTGCCTTACATCGTGGTGCTGGTGGATGAATTTGCCGACCTGATGATGACCGTTGGCAAGAAAGTGGAAGAGCTGATTGCGCGTCTGGCACAGAAAGCGCGTGCGGCGGGCATCCACCTGGTACTGGCAACGCAGCGTCCGTCCGTGGATGTAATCACCGGTCTTATTAAGGCAAACATCCCGACCCGTATCGCGTTTACCGTGTCGAGTAAAATTGACTCCCGTACTATCCTTGACCAGGGCGGAGCAGAGTCGCTGCTGGGGATGGGTGATATGCTCTATTCCGGGCCGAACTCCACCTCGCCGGTGCGTGTTCACGGTGCGTTTGTTCGCGACCAGGAAGTGCACGCGGTTGTGCAGGACTGGAAAGCGCGCGGGCGACCGCAATATGTTGACGGCATCACCTCTGACAGCGAAAACGAAGGTGGCGGCGGTGGTTTTGACGGCGGCGAAGAGCTGGATCCGTTATTCGACCAGGCGGTTAATTTCGTCACCGAAAAACGCAAAGCGTCCATCTCCGGCGTGCAGCGCCAGTTCCGTATCGGTTACAACCGCGCGGCGCGTATCATTGAGCAGATGGAAGCCCAGGGCATCGTGAGCGAACAGGGGCACAACGGTAACCGTGAGGTGCTGGCGCCACCGCCTTTTGAGTAATCTTCAGCGATTGCAAAGAAGGGTAAATCAGCAAAAATTAAGCATATTCTTCTGTCGCCTGCCTTCGGGCAGGTACAGAATAGAAACGGAACCCCCATATCGGGAAGACGTATTTTAAGGAATAACAATGAAAAAAATCGCCATCGCCTGTGCATTACTCTCCAGTTTTGTTGCCAGCAGCGTCTGGGCTGATGCAGCCAGCGACCTTAAAAGCCGACTGGATAAAGTGAGCAGTTTCCACGCCAGCTTCACGCAAAAAGTGACTGACGGCAGCGGCAACGCGGTGCAGGAAGGCCAGGGAGATTTGTGGGTGAAACGCCCAAATCTGTTCAACTGGCACATGACCCAGCCGGATGAAAGCGTTCTGGTGTCTGACGGTAAAACCCTGTGGTTCTACAATCCGTTTGTTGAGCAGGCGACCGCCACCTGGCTCAAAGACGCGACCAGCAATACGCCGTTTATGCTCATTGCCCGTAACCAGTCCAGCGACTGGCAGCAGTACAACATCAAACAAAACGGTGATGAGTTCGTCCTTACGCCAAAAGGCAGCAACGGTAATCTGAAGCAGTTCACCATTAACGTGAGCAGCAACGGTACCATCAATCAGTTCGGCGCGGTTGAGCAGGACGATCAGCGCAGCAGCTATCAGTTGAAGTCTCAGCAAAACGGCGCCATTGATGCATCGAAATTCACCTTTACCCCGCCGCAGGGCGTAACGGTGGACGACCAACGCAATAAGTAAGAGGCATGAGTGAGCAACCTGTCGCTCGATTTTTCAGATAATGCGTTTCAACCTCTGGCCGCCCGTATGCGGCCAGAAAATTTAGCGCAGTACATCGGTCAGCAACATCTGCTGGCTGCGGGGAAACCCTTGCCGCGCGCTATTGAAGCGGGGCATCTGCACTCCATGATCCTCTGGGGGCCACCCGGCACCGGAAAAACCACGCTCGCTGAAGTGATCGCCCGCTATGCCAACGCGGACGTTGAGCGCATCTCGGCGGTCACGTCGGGGGTGAAAGAGATCCGCGAGGCGATCGAGCGGGCGCGACAAAACCGCAATGCCGGACGTCGCACCATTCTGTTTGTCGACGAAGTTCACCGCTTCAACAAGAGCCAGCAGGACGCCTTTCTGCCGCACATTGAAGACGGTACGATTTTCTTTATCGGCGCCACCACGGAAAACCCGTCGTTTGAACTGAACTCTGCGCTGCTCTCCCGGGCGCGCGTGTATCTGCTTAAATCGCTGACCACGGAAGATATCGAAAAAGTTCTGACGCAGGCGATGGAGGACAACGCGCGTGGTTACGGCGGACAGGATATCGTTCTGCCGGACGAGACGCGTCTTGCTATCGCCGAACTGGTTAACGGTGATGCCCGTCGTGCGTTGAACACGCTCGAAATGATGGCCGATATGGCCGAAGTGGACGATGCGGGCAAGCGCGTATTAAAGCCTGAACTGCTCACCGAAATTGCCGGTGAGCGCAGCGCGCGCTTCGATAATAAAGGCGATCGTTTTTACGACCTCATCTCTGCATTACACAAGTCCGTGCGCGGCAGCGCTCCGGATGCGGCGCTCTACTGGTATGCGCGTATCATCACCGCCGGTGGCGATCCGTTATATGTCGCGCGTCGCTGCCTGGCGATTGCGTCAGAAGATGTCGGTAATGCCGATCCACGCGCCATGCAGGTCGCTATTTCCGCCTGGGACTGCTTTACCCGCATCGGGCCTGCGGAGGGCGAGCGTGCCATTGCGCAGGCGATTGTGTATCTGGCTTGCGCACCGAAAAGTAACGCGGTGTATACCGCCTTCAAAGCGGCGATGTCGGATGCACGTGAACGTCCGGACTACGATGTGCCGGTTCATCTGCGCAATGCGCCTACCAAATTGATGAAAGAGATGGGTTACGGGCAGGAGTATCGCTACGCCCATGACGAACCCAACGCCTACGCCGCCGGCGAGGAGTATTTCCCGCAGGAGATGGCACTAACCCGCTATTATCACCCCACAAACAGAGGTCTTGAGGGTAAGATTGGCGAAAAGCTCGCCTGGCTTGCCGGACAGGATCAAAATAGCCCTATAAAACGCTACCGTTAGTTCAATCGTTGCGGTAATGTTGGCAATATATCTCTGTGGCCGCAGGCTGTGGTCACTTTTTCCTCTTTTAATTCGATAAGCACAGGATAAGCATGCTCGATCCCAATCTGCTGCGTAATGAGCCAGACGCAGTCGCTGAAAAACTGGCACGCCGGGGCTTTAAGCTGGATGTAGATAAGCTGCGCGCTCTTGAAGAGCGTCGTAAAGTTTTGCAGGTACAAACAGAAAATCTGCAGGCAGAGCGTAATTCTCGATCGAAATCCATTGGCCAGGCGAAAGCGCGCGGGGAAGATATTGAGCCATTACGCCTGGAAGTGAACAAACTGGGTGAAGAGCTGGATCAGGCGAAAGCTGAACTGGACGTTCTTCAGGCTGAAATTCGTGATATCGCTCTGGCGATCCCGAACATTCCTGACGACAGCGTCCCTGTCGGCAAAGACGAAAACGACAACGTTGAAGTGAAACGCTGGGGTACGCCTCGCGAGTTTGACTTCGAGGTGCGCGATCACGTGACGCTGGGCGAAATGCACGCGGGCCTGGACTTTGCGGCTGCGGTTAAGCTGACCGGTTCTCGCTTCGTGGTAATGAAAGGTCAGATTGCTCACCTGCACCGCGCGCTGGCGCAGTTTATGCTGGATCTGCACACCGAGCAGCATGGCTACAGCGAAACCTACGTTCCGTATCTGGTTAACCACGATACGCTGTACGGTACAGGCCAGCTGCCGAAATTTGCCGGCGATCTGTTCCATACCCGTCCGCTGGACGAAGAAGCTGACAGCAGCAACTACGCGCTGATCCCAACCGCGGAAGTGCCGCTGACCAACCTCGTGCGTGATGAGATCATCGACGAAGACGATCTGCCAATCAAACTGACTGCGCACTCTCCATGTTTCCGTTCTGAAGCCGGTTCTTACGGTCGTGATACGCGCGGTCTGATCCGTATGCACCAGTTCGATAAAGTTGAGATGGTGCAGATCGTTCGTCCGGAAGAGTCTATGGACGCGCTGGAAGAGATGACAGGTCACGCAGAGAAAGTGCTGGAGCTGCTGGGGCTGCCATACCGCCGTATGGCGCTGTGCACCGGTGACATGGGCTTCGGCGCCTGCAAAACCTTCGACCTCGAAGTCTGGGTGCCTGCGCAAAACACCTACCGTGAAATCTCCTCTTGCTCTAACGTCTGGGATTTCCAGGCGCGTCGTATGCAGGCGCGTTGCCGCAGCAAGTCCGACAAGAAGACCCGTCTGGTTCATACCCTGAACGGTTCTGGTCTGGCGGTTGGCCGTACGCTGGTTGCCGTGCTGGAGAACTACCAGCAGGCAGATGGTCGTATTGAGATCCCTGAGGTGCTGCGTCCTTACATGAAAGGCCAGCAGTTCATCGGCTAATATTTTGCTGCAAAACAAAAAAGCGCCTCAGGGCGCTTTTTTTATATCTTTGATTTGATACGACGCAATATTCCCTCCCTCTAAAGTAGTAATACTCCTCCGAACGAAAGTTAGCATAAAACACCTGTAACGAAGGAATTCGTTATATATAAAACTACATAGCGGTATGCGCCGCCTCTCTTTTCTTTGTGAGCAACCAAAGTGAGTCTTTATGAAAATCAAAGCGCCTGAAGCGTTAATGGCTGCCGAGGTCACTCGCCGTGGGTTGATGAAAACCACGGCAATAGGTGGTCTGGCGGTTGCCAGCAGCGCCTTTACGCTTCCTTTTACCCGTCTGGCGTCGGCGGCGGAGGCTCTGTCTCCCGCTTCAGCCCCGGAAAAAGTGGTGTGGAGTGCCTGTACCGTTAACTGTGGTAGCCGTTGTCCCCTGCGTATGCATGTTGTGGACGGTGAAATCAAATACGTTGAAACCGACAATACCGGCGATGATAACTACGAAGGGTTACACCAGGTTCGTGCCTGTCTGCGTGGCCGCTCAATGCGCCGTCGCGTTTATAACCCGGATCGTCTGAAATATCCGATGAAGCGTGTCGGTAAGCGTGGGGAAGGGAAGTTCGAGCGCATTAGCTGGGACGAAGCCTACGATATTATCGCGACCAACATGCAGCGCCTGATCAAAGAATACGGCAACGAATCCATCTACCTGAACTATGGCACCGGGACGCTGGGCGGCACCATGACCCGCTCCTGGCCGCCGGGTAAAACGCTGGTAGCGCGCCTGATGAACTGCTGCGGCGGCTATCTCAACCATTATGGCGACTACTCTTCCGCACAGATTGCCGCGGGCCTGAACTATACCTATGGCGGCTGGGCAGACGGTAACAGCCCGTCGGATATAGAAAACAGCAAGCTGGTGGTGTTGTTCGGCAACAACCCGGGCGAAACGCGTATGAGCGGCGGTGGGGTAACCTATTATCTTGAGCAGGCGCGCGCCAAATCCAACGCACGAATGATCATCGTCGATCCGCGCTACACCGATACCGGCGCGGGGCGAGAAGACGAGTGGATCCCTATCCGCCCTGGTACCGATGCGGCGCTGGTCAATGCGCTGGCGTATGTGATGATCACTGAAAACCTCGTCGATCAGCCGTTCCTTGATAAATACTGCGTCGGCTATGACGAGAAGACGCTGCCAGCCAGCGCACCGGCTAACGGGCATTACAAAGCGTATATACTTGGTCAGGGCAGCGACGGGGTAGCGAAAACCCCTGAGTGGGCATCCACCATCACCGGCATTCCAGTCGAACGTATTGTTCAGCTGGCCCGTGAAATTGGTTCAGCAAAGCCAGCCTATATCAGCCAGGGCTGGGGACCGCAGCGTCACGCGAACGGCGAAATTGCCACCCGCGCTATTTCTATGCTCTCGATTCTGACTGGCAACGTCGGCATTCACGGCGGTAATAGCGGGGCGCGTGAAGGCTCGTATGAAGTACCGTTTGAACGTATGCCAACGCTGGATAACCCGGTTCAGACCAGCATCTCCATGTTTATGTGGACGGACGCGATTGAGCGCGGCCCGGAAATGACCGCGCTACGCGACGGTGTTCGGGGCAAAGATAAGCTGGATGTGCCAATCAAAATGATCTGGAACTATGCCGGTAACTGCCTGATCAACCAGCACTCTGAAATCAACCGCACCCATGAAATTTTGCAGGACGACAAGAAGTGCGAAATGATTGTGGTGATCGACTGCCACATGACCTCATCGGCGAAGTATGCCGATATTCTGCTCCCAGACTGCACCGCCTCTGAGCAGATGGATTTCGCGCTGGACGCCTCCTGCGGCAACATGTCCTATGTGATCTTCACAGACCAGGCCATCAAACCGCGCTTCGAGTGCAAAACTATCTATGAGATGACGTCCGAGCTGGCGAAACGTCTTGGCGTTGAGCAGCAGTTCACAGAGGGGCGTACTCAGGAAGAGTGGATGCGCCATCTGCACGAGCTCTCACGCAAAGCCATTCCAGACCTGCCGGACTTCGATACCTTCCGCAAGCAGGGCATGTACAAGCAGCGCGATCCGGAAGGGCATCACGTGGCGTATAAAGCCTTCCGCGACGATCCGCAGGCCAATCCGCTGACCACGCCGTCGGGCAAAATCGAGATCTACTCCGAAGAGCTGGCAAAAATTGCCGCAACGTGGGAATTGCCGGAAGGGGACGTTATCGATCCGCTGCCGATCTATACGCCTGGCTTCGAAAACTACAACGATCCGCTGACGGAGAAATTCCCACTTCAGTTAACCGGTTTCCACTACAAAGCGCGTGTTCACTCCACCTACGGCAACGTTGACGTTCTGAAAGCGGCCTGCCGACAGGAGATGTGGATCAACCCGATGGATGCGAAAGCGCGCGGCATCAGTAATGGCGATCGCGTACGTATCTTCAACGGACGTGGCGAAGTGCATATCGAAGCTAAAGTGACTCCGCGCATGATGCCTGGCGTTGTCGCGCTGGGGGAAGGGGCCTGGTATAACCCGGATGCGAACCGTATCGATCAGGCGGGCTGCATCAACGTTCTCACTACGCAGCGTCCATCGCCGCTGGCGAAGGGCAACCCATCCCACACAAACCTCGTTCAGGTTGAAAAGGCGTAAGGAGTAACCGATGACAACCCAGTATGGATTTTTTATTGATTCCAGCCGCTGCACCGGGTGCAAAACCTGCGAGCTGGCCTGCAAGGATTATAAAGACCTGACCCCGGACGTCAGCTTCCGTCGTATTTATGAATACGCGGGCGGCGACTGGCAGGAGGATAACGGCGTCTGGCATCAGAACGTCTTCGCCTATTACCTGTCGATTGCCTGCAACCACTGCGAAGATCCGGCCTGCACCAAGGTCTGCCCGAGCGGGGCAATGCACAAGCGCGACGACGGTTTTGTGGTGGTGGACGAGGATGTCTGCATTGGCTGTCGCTACTGCCACATGGCCTGCCCGTACGGTGCGCCGCAGTATAACGCGGCTAAAGGCCACATGACCAAGTGCGACGGCTGCCACAGCCG
>NZ_JBMKJN010000008.1:0-214593 GCF_049236805.1 Enterobacter cloacae complex sp. XAL002 | reverse complement strand
CTATGTTCCCGGTCTGATCTGTTACCTATGTATCCGGTCATACAGCAGCGCCACCGGGCAATGGTTTTAGCCGGAGATCTGCTCCATCGCCTGCAAGATACGCTTATCCGAAATGGGATACGGCGTACCGAGCTGCTGGGCGAAGAAGCTGACGCGCAGCTCCTCGATCATCCAGCGGATCTCCCGCACATCGTCATCATCGCGACGCGCTGGCGGCAGTTTGTTGAGCCACTGCTGCCACGCCTGCTGCACGTTTTCGACTTTCAGCATCTGCGCTCGATCGCGATGCGGATCGACCGCCATTTTCTCCAGACGCTTCTCAATCGCCTGCAAATAACGCAGCGTATCACCCAGACGCTTAAAGCCGTTGCCGGTGACAAAGCCGCGATACACCAGCCCCGCCATCTGCGCCTTCACGTCCGACAGACCCAGGGCCATGGTCATATCCACCCGCCCCTTCAGGCGCTTGTTGATATTGAACACGGCGGTGAGGATCTGCTCGACCTGTTTGGCAATCTCTACCACGGTATCGTTCAGCTCCGCGCGCACCTTTTCATGAAGCTGAGCAAAGCCCTCTTCCGTCCAGACCGGACCGCCCGCCTCGTAGATCAGTTTGTCCACACCGCAGGAGATGCAGTCGTCGATCAGATCCAGCACCTTACCGTACGGGTTAAAGTAGAGCCCCAGCTTGGCTTTGTTCGGCAGCTTCTCGTGCAGATACTTAATCGGCGACGGGATGTTAAGCAGCAGCAGGCGACGCAGCCCGCGCCACATCATCTGCTGTTGCTCCTGCGGATTGTCAAAGAGCTTAATCGCCACGCTGTCGCGCTCATCTACCAGCGCGGGCCAGGCTTTCACTTTGTAGTTCCCGCGCTTCTGCTCATAGCTTTCCGGAAGCTGACCAAAGCTCCAGATGTGCAGCCCGCTCTGCTCAATACCGTCATCGGCCACCGCAGAGAGCGTCTCCTGGACTTTACCTTTCAGCGCTTCTTTCAGCTCCGTCAGAGAACGGCCTTCGAGCAGCTTTTTGTTTTTATCGTCCACCACGCGGAATGTGATTTTCAGGTGATCGGGCACCTGATCCCAGTTCCAGTCGTCGCGGTCAATGGTGGTCCCGGTCATGCGTCGGAACTCACGCTCCAGTGCGTCCAGCAGCGGCAGTTCCAGCGGCGTGACGCGGCCTAAAAACGCTTCGGCGTAGTTCGGCGCCGGTACAAAGTTGCGCCGCACTGGTTTAGGCAGGGATTTGATTAATGCAATGACCAGTTCGCGGCGCAGGCCGGGAATTTGCCACTCAAACCCGCTCTCATCCACCTGGTTTAACAGCGGCAGCGGAATGTGCACCGTCACGCCATCGGCATCCGCGCCCGGCTCAAACTGATAGGTCAGACGCAGCTTGAGGTTGCCCTGATGCCAGAAGTTCGGGTAGTCGAGCTTGCTGACCGACTCCGCGCCCTCTTTGATCAGCATGCTCTTTTCAAAGTTGAGCAGGTCCGGGGTCTCTTTGCTGGCTTTCTTCCACCAGCTGTCGAAATGGCGCGCCGAGATCACATCGTGGCTGATGCGCTGGTCGTAAAACTCAAACAGCGTCTCGTCGTCCACCAGAATGTCGCGACGGCGGGACTTGTGCTCAAGCTCTTCCACCTCGGCGCGCAGCTTGAGGTTTTCGCGGAAGAACGCATGGCGCGTCTGCCAGTCGCCTTCCACCAGCGCATGGCGGATAAACAGCTCGCGACTCAGCGCCGGGTCAATCTGGCTGTAGTTAACCTTACGCGCTGCAACCACCGGCAGGCCGTAAACAGTGACTTTTTCCGTCGCCATCACCGCGCCCTGCCCGCGCTCCCAGTGCGGCTCGCTGTATGAGCGTTTCAGCAGGTGCTGCGCCACCGGCTCAACCCACTCTGGATCGATACGCGCGGCGATACGCCCCCACAGACGGCTGGTTTCCACCAGCTCGGCGACCATGGTCCACTTCGGCGGCTTCTTGAACAAACCGGAGCCCGGGAAGATGGAGAAACGCGCGTTGCGTGCGCCGGTAAATTCCTGTTTATCCGCATCCTTCATCCCGATATGGGACAGCAGGCCGGTCAGCAGGGCGATATGAATTTCGCGGTACTCCGCCGGTTCACTGTTCACCGGGATGCCCAGCTCTTTCACCACCTGGCGCAGTTGGGTGTAGATATCCTGCCACTCGCGCACGCGCAGGTAGTTGAGGAAATCCACCCGGCACTGACGGCGGAACTGATTCGAAGAGAGCGCTTTTTGCTGCTCGCCGAGGTAGTTCCACAGGTTGACGAATGCGAGGAAATCGGACTCTTTATCGTGGAAGCGACGGTGTTTTTCATCCGACGCCTGCTGTTTGTCCATCGGACGCTCGCGCGGATCCTGAATGGAGAGCGCCGAAGTGATGATCATCGCCTCGCGCACGCAGCCGTGTTTTTGCGCCTCCAGCACCATTCGCGCCAGACGCGGGTCGACCGGCAGTTGGCTAAGCTGGCGGCCCAACGGCGTTAGCTTGTAGGCCGTCGCCTGCTCGTCGGTAGTAATGGCCCCCAGCTCTTCCAGCAGCCGCACCCCGTCCTGAATATTGCGCTTATCCGGCGCTTCCACAAACGGGAAAGCGGCGATATCGCCCAGCCCCAGCGCGGTCATTTGCAGGATAACGGATGCCAGGTTGGTTCGCAGGATCTCCGGATCGGTAAACTCCGGGCGCGACAGGAAATCGTCTTCCGAATAGAGACGAATACAGATCCCTTCCGACACGCGGCCGCAGCGGCCCTTACGCTGATTAGCTGACGCCTGCGAAACCGGCTCGATCGGCAGACGCTGAACTTTGGTTCTGTAGCTGTAGCGGCTGATGCGCGCCGTACCCGGGTCGATCACGTATTTAATGCCCGGCACGGTCAGCGAGGTTTCGGCCACGTTGGTCGCCAGCACGATGCGGCGCCCGCTGTGCGGCTGGAACACGCGGTTCTGCTCGCTGTTGGACAGGCGCGCGTACAGCGGCAGGATCTCGGTATGGCGCAGATCGCGCTTGCTGAGCGCATCGGCGGTATCGCGGATCTCACGCTCGCCGCTCATGAAGATCAGAATGTCGCCAGAACTCTCGGTGCCCAGCTCGTCGACGGCATCGAAGATGGCCTGAAGCTGGTCGCGCTCGGTATCGTCCGCCTCTTCTACAATCGGGCGATAGCGCACTTCAACCGGGTAGGTTCGGCCTGAGACTTCAATGATCGGCGCATTGTTGAAATGTTTTGAGAAGCGCTCCGGGTCGATGGTCGCGGAGGTGATGATGATTTTCAGATCCGGACGCCGGGGCAGCAGCTCTTTCAGGTAGCCGAGCAGGAAGTCGATGTTCAGGCTGCGCTCGTGCGCTTCATCGATGATGATGGTGTCGTACTGCATCAGCAGACGATCCTGCTGGATTTCCGCCAGCAGGATACCGTCGGTCATCAGCTTAACCATGGTGTTATCGCTGACGTGGTCGCTGAATCGCACCTTGTAGCCGATGCAGCCGCCCGGCTCCGTTTGCAGCTCGTCGGCAATACGGTTCGCCACGGTGCGCGCCGCCAGACGACGCGGCTGGGTGTGACCGATCAACCCTTTCACCCCGCGGCCTAATTCCATGCAGATCTTCGGCAGCTGAGTGGTTTTACCTGAACCGGTTTCCCCCGCGACGATCACCACCTGGTGGTCGCGCACGGCCTCAAGAATATCCTGTTTTTTCTGGCTGACGGGCAGGTTTTCCGGATAGGTAATCTCCGGGCGTGCGGCTTCACGCAGCACAACTTTCCCTGCCGCCTGTTCAATCTCTTTGGCCATCTCCTGGTAAATGGCCTGTTGTGCATCAGGATTTTTAACCTTCTTAACGCCGTGCAGACGGCGCGCAAACCGCTGTTTATCGCGCAGCATCAGCGAATCAAGCTGTTGCATCAGCACCGGGAAGGATAATTTCTGTTGTTCTGTCATAGCGTTAACGGGCAGTGCACTGCCGGATAAAATCTCTTTTTAATGATTGCTATAGAGTACCACATCAGTGCTTTTCGCGCCTTATTCAAAAAATTCGAACATAGGCTTCGATATATTGCGCTATCCCTGTGGCAGGATTGTGAATAAAGTGTCAACAAGCAACGGGGCACCCCCCTCAATCAAATACAAAACAGGAAATTCCCATGAGCAAAGTATTAGTGTTGAAATCCAGTATTCTGGCAGGGTATTCACAGTCTGGTCAGCTGGCTGACTATTTCGTTGAACAGTGGCGTGAACAGCACAGCGCGGATGAAATCACCGTGCGTGACCTGGCGGCAAACCCGATTCCTGTGCTGGACGGCGAGCTGGTTGGCGCGCTGCGTCCGAGCGATGCGCCTCTCACCCCACGTCAGCAGGAAGCCCTGGCGCTCTCCGACGAGCTGATTGCTGAGTTGCAGGCCCACGACGTTATCGTGATCAACGCCCCAATGTATAACTTCAACATTCCTACGCAGCTGAAGAACTACTTCGACCTGGTGGCGCGCGCTGGCGTAACCTTCCGTTACACCGAGAACGGCCCGGAAGGTCTGGTGAAAGGTAAACGCGCTATCGTCCTGACCAGCCGCGGCGGTATTCACAAAGATACCCCTACCGATCTGGTCGCACCGTACATGACGTTGTTCCTGGGCTTCATCGGCATTACCGACGTGAACTTCGTGTTCGCTGAAGGTATCGCTTACGGCCCGGAAGTGGCCACCAAAGCGCAGACCGACGCGAAAGCCGCTATCGACAGCCTGGTCGCAGCCTAAATTTTCCCCCTCTCACCGCCCGGTGGGAGGGTTTCTCTTTCCCCCGTATTTCGTTATCATCCGCACCCACTCTCCAGCCCGGCGGCCTGATGTCTGTCATTATCGATACGTTTATTGCACCCCCCTGTCACGACGACATTGAGATCCTCTGGCAGGACGAGCATCTGCTGCTGATCAACAAACCCTCTGGTCTGCTCAGCCTGTCCGGGAAAAATCCGCAAAACCGCGATTCCGTCCACCACCGTCTGGTGCAAACCTTTCCCGGCTGCACGCTGGTGCATCGTCTTGATTTTGGCACTTCGGGCCTGATGGTGATTGCACGTAACAAAGCGATTAACGCCGCGCTTTGCCACCAGTTCAGCCAGCGCGCCGTGACCAAGGTTTACACCGCCCTGTTGTGCGGACATGTGGAACAGGACGAAGGGACCGTGGATGCCCCGATTGCCAAAGATCCGGCGCTGTTTCCGCTGATGACGATCTGTGCCCGCACCGGTAAGCCCGCTCGCTCCCGCTATCGGGTGATGGAACGTATTTACCAGGATACGACAATGCCGTTGACGCGGGTTGAGCTTACCCCGGAGACCGGGCGCACCCACCAGCTGCGCATTCACTGCCAGCAGTTAGGCCACCCTATTTTGGGGTGCGATCTGTATGGGGGTCTGGAATGGCCGGGGGCGGAAGAAACGCCCCGGCTGATGCTGCATGCAAGCGTTCTGAGTTTTATTCATCCGCTGAGCGGCGAGACCATGAATGCCCGTCACGCCGCGCCATTCTGAACGAGGTTTACCACATTAAATCGTCAGGGATTTTGAAGTCTGCGTACGGATCGTCTTCGTCCTGCTCTTCCTGACTCAGCGCGCTGTTTAGCACAATGCTGTCCGCATCGCGCTGGGCAATTTTATCCGCCACCACCGCCGGGATAATCGCGTAATCACAGTCGCCATTCGCGTTAATCACCAGTCGGGCAATCGCCAGGCGACCGTTGATCAGCTGGGTTTGCGTCTGCTTATCGACGTCGATTTTTTTGATCAGGCTGCCATCGGTAAAGTTAAAGGTAATGTTGCCCTTCGCCACGGTGATGCGGTTCATCTCAATCAGCTGCTTCACCTGCGCCCTGAACTCTTTTGCCAGCACCGCCTGTTTTTGCTGTTCGCTCAGCTGCTTATCACGCTCCAGCTGGGCTTTCTTGTTCTCTTCAACAGCCTCTCTCGCCTCGCGAGCCTGGACGCGGGATTTTTTTGCCGTGCGCTGAACCTTCGCCATCTTTTTACTGCTGACTAAGCCCGCTTTCAGCATCTGCTCTTGTAGGGTGAGTTTTGTCATGATCGTTTAAACCGGTTGGAAATGTCGGGGGATTATACCTGAATCGCGCAGTTCATGAAGAACCCTCATGACGCAGTGAAATTAAGTCACTTCCCCTGCGCCAGTGGCTCAGGCATAAATTATGCATTGATAACGTTTAGGCAACATGAACTTAGGATGCATAACCAAATGAGTCAGGCTTTCACATTTACCCTTAAGCGCAGTTGCTTTGATGAAAATTATAACCCGTCAGAAAACACGCGTACCACCACCAACTTCGCCAACCTGGCGCGTGGCGAGAAGCGTCAGGATAACCTGCGCAATACGCTGGTGATGATCAACAACCGCTTTAACGCGCTGGCGAGCTGGGATAACCCGAAAGCCGACCGCTATGCCGTCGAGCTGGAGATTATTTCAGTCGATATGAATATCGGCGGCGATTTTACTTTCCCGGCCATCGAAATTCTGCAAACGACGATCGTGGATAAAAAGACCCACGTGCGCATCGAAGGCATCGTCGGGAATAACTTCTCATCCTATGTTCGTGACTATGATTTCAGCGTCCTGCTGCTGGAGCATAATAAAGATCAGCCCCGTTTTACCCTCCCCGAGAATTTTGGCGAGCTGCACGGCAATATCTTTAAAAGCTTCGTTCATTCTGCGGAATATCAGGCGAACTTTAAAAAAGCGCCGGTGATCTGCCTGAGCGTCTCCAGCAAAGACACCTATCGTCGTACCGGTAACCACCACCCGGTGCTGGGGTATGAGTACCAGCCGGACGGCGAGTCGCTAACGGAACAGTACTTCGCGAAGATGGGCCTCAAGGTTCGCTATTTCATGCCGGAAAACAGCGTCGCGCCATTTGCCTTCTTCTTCACCGGCGATTTACTGCGTGATTACACCAATCTGGAACTGATCGGCACCATCAGCACCATGGAGACGTTCCAGAAGATCTATCGACCAGAAATTTACAATGCCAATTCCGCTGCGGGACAGTGCTATCAGCCCGACCTGAATCAGCAGGATCACTCATTAACAAAAATCGTCTATGACCGTGAAGAGCGCAGCCGGCTGGCCATTGAACAGGGTAAATATACCGAAGAGCGGTTCATCAAACCCTATAAAACCCTTCTTGAGCAGTGGTCTCATCACTTCACGCTTTAATTTAATACGAATAAAAGGTTCTTCTTATGAAAACATTGCTCCCGACATCGACGGCTGGCAGCCTGCCGAAACCCACCTGGCTTGCGCAGCCGGAAACGCTCTGGTCGCCGTGGAAACTCCAGGATGAGGAATTACTGGCAGGGAAACAGGATGCGCTGCGTTTGTCTCTGGATGAACAGATTCGCGCCGGGATTGATATCGTCAGCGACGGGGAACAAACCCGCCAGCATTTCGTCACCACCTTTATTGAACATCTCAGCGGCGTAGATTTTGAAAATCGTCAGACGGTGCGGATCCGTAACCGTTACGATGCCAGCGTGCCGACCGTGGTAGACGCGGTGGCGCGCCAGAAACCGGTGTTTGTAGACGACGCGAAATACCTTCGCCAGCTGACGGACAAGCCGATCAAGTGGGCGCTGCCTGGCCCGATGACCATGATCGACACGCTATACGATGCTCACTATAAAAGCCGCGAAAAGCTGGCCTGGGAGTTCGCAAAAATTCTCAATCAGGAAGCCCGCGAGCTGGAAGCGGCCGGCGTTGACATTATTCAGTTCGACGAACCTGCTTTTAACGTCTTTTTCGACGAAGTGAATGACTGGGGCATCGCCGCGCTGGAGCGCGCCATTGAAGGGCTGAAATGCGAAACCGCAGTACATATCTGCTACGGGTACGGCATCAAAGCCAATACGGACTGGAAAAAAACGCTCGGCTCCGAGTGGCGCCAGTATGAAGAGGCGTTTCCAAAGTTGCAGACCTCAAAGATCGATATCATCTCGCTGGAGTGCCACAACTCGCGCGTGCCGATGGATCTGCTGGAGCTGATCCGCGGTAAAAAAGTGATGGTCGGGGCAATTGATGTTGCCACCCAGATCATCGAAACGCCGGAAGAGGTTGCCGATACGCTACGCAAGGCGTTGCAGTTTGTGGATGCAGACAAGCTCTATCCGTCCACCAACTGCGGCATGGCTCCCCTTTCCCGCCAGGTCGCCAACGGTAAGCTGAAGGCATTAAGCGCCGGGGCTGACATTATCCGTCGCGAGCTTGCCCGCTAACCATCAGGTTTGCCAGTACAGCGGCGTACCGAACCGCTCAATATAGTAGTCAATCACCGCCCTGACGTTCATGGGCGGATGACGCGCGTTCGGGTAAATCGCCGCAATCGTCAGTGGCTCCGTATTAATAGAACACTCCATTTCCGGCAGCAGTGCCACCAGCTCACCGCTTTTGAGCCGTTCGCTCACCATCCAGTCCGGGAATAGCACAACGCCCATGCCGCCCAGCGCCGCAATCAGGAGCGTTTCCGCGTTATTGGAAGTCATCAGCGGTACGATGGGATAGTGAACCCACGCCTCGCCCGACTGCCGGATCAGCCAGCGGTTAGGCCCGGACGAGCCGCGGTAAACCAGACAGTGGTGACGGCTGAGATCGTCCGGCCCCTCGGGCGCGCCATGTTTTTGCAGATAGTCCGGCGAGGCCGCCAGATGGTAGAACTGCTGACCGAACACCCGGGCGTGAAACGAGGAGTCCGTCAGCGCGCCGATGCGGAAGATAACGTCCGCGGCGTCGCGGTGCGGATCGATAAAATCGTCGGTGAGGGTCAGTTCAATGGAGAGACGAGGATAACGCGCCAGAAGCCCCGGCAGGCCCGGCGCGATGTGCCGTTGTCCGAAAAAGACCGGGCCATTGATACGCAGCGTGCCCGACGGCTCGCGGGCGCGTTCATCCAGCTCGCGTCGCGCATCCTCCAGATTTCCGGCCATCGCCCGGGCATAGCGCACAAAAAGATGCCCGCTCTCTGTGGGCATAATCGCCCGCGTGTTGCGGTAGAAAAGCTGTTGCCCGAGGGCGTCCTCAAGCTGGTGGATCACGCGGGAAACCTGCGACGCAGAAATCCCTTCCCGCCTCGCCACCACGGAAAAATTCTGCGTTTCATAAACGTCGATGAAGATCAGCAGCGCGCGAACGCTGATATGTCCGGCATCCATCATTAATGCATTTCCTGCACAGGTGTTTCCTGCATTATGGCATTTTTCTCAATTATGTTCAGACGTAATCTTCTCCGCCTGGAAAAAGGAGAAAAAGCGTTATGCACATTATTTTAATTTTACTGGTGATTGCCGGCGGCATGGGGCTGTCCGTGGAAGCCGGGCTGCTGGGGCCGCTGGGCGCGGAGGTGGGCGACCTGTGGGCGGCGTTCAGCATATTTAGCGTGGGAACCGGGCTGACGTTTCTGCTGATGCTGTTTTTCAGCCCCCGCAACAGTCCCTCATTTTTTGCGCAGCCGTCATGGCACCTGCTGGGCGGCGTGCTCGGCCCGGTCTACGTCATCATTCTCACCATTGCCACGCCAGCGATCGGTATTGCTATGACGATGATCGGCATTCTGGCAGGCCAGGTCTTTAAAAGCCTGATTATTGACCACTATGGCCTGCTGGGTACGCCGCACCGCAGGATCGATACAAAACGCATTATTGCGCTGGGATTTATCATCGCCGCGCTCATTCTCGTGGCGCAGGGGTAACGTTATGACAGTGATTATGATTATTCTGGCGGTGATTGGCGGCGCGACGCTGAGCATTCAGGCTGCCATTAACGGGCAATTAGGCAGCAGCGTGGGGGTATTCAAAAGCGCGTTTCTGACCTTTTCCGTCGGCGCGCTGGTAACCGCCCTGCTCATTTTCTTTTTTGAGCCGAAACAGGCGGTCAGCCTGATGGATGTGCCCAAGTGGCAGCTTCTGGGCGCCCTGTGCGGCGTCCCTTATATCGTGATTATGGTGCTCGCGGTGCAGCGTATCGGCACCGCCGTTGCCACGGTAGCGGTGATCCTGGGTCAGCTGGCCATGAGCATGCTGATTGATAACTTTGGCTGGCTGAACAATGAAGCCATTCCGTTTTCAGCGAGCCGTTTCGGGGCCGTGGTCTGCCTGAGTATCGCGCTCTTCTTCATCTACTCAAGCAGTAAACCTCAGCCCGAAGAGGATTAACCGCCCTCTTTGCGGGTAAAGAACAGCGTCACCGTGGCGACGGTGACGCCAAATTTCTTCATCTCGGTTTTATTGAATAGGCGGGTGCTGTCCTGCAAATACATCCAGTCATCAAAGTGCAGCAGCCAGGTTTTACCGTCCGCCTTCACGTTCATGCTGTAGCGCCAGTTAAGGGCGTTGCCCGAAACCTGACCTGTCGCGACACCTTCTATGTCACCCGCCGTGCCTTCGTAACGATCGTGGCCAATGCGGCGGATATGCCAGACGCGCTTTTGCTTCTCGCCGTCGTCATAGACAAAATGCTCGTTCAGCGTCAGCGTATCGCCGATGACATCTCCGGCGATCTCGACGTGAAAACGGCGGATCTGCTTACCGCTGCGGTCCTGCACCATCCCCCACGCCTCGGTTTTGCCCTGGAAGTAGTGGAAAATATCAAGCCTTGGCTGCTGCTGACGATACTCGGTCACTTCTGTGCTGCACCCGGCCACCAGCATTGTCAGTGTAAGCGCCATTAACAGGAATCGTTTCATTGTGGTCCTCCGATTAACTGCTGACGCAGTTCAGGATACTCGGTGCGGGGATCGAGCCAGATCGCCAGAAAGCGCGAGCTAAACGCTGCCGACTGGCGCGGCCCGAGGGGCGTAAATTTTTTCTGCAAAGCCGTGGGGCGATACCAGAATTGCCCCTGACCGTTATTAACCACAAACGCGAGCTGCGTGCCGGGCGTGACGTCGGGCCAGAGCGCTTTTAGCATCCGCAGCCAGGCTTCACTCTGCGGCTCCTGCTGCAAAATGCCCTGCGCCTGCCACTGGTCGCGGGTCGCCTCGACCAGGTCGTCGCCATCGATATCCCGGGCATAGGTGATAATCAGCGCGTTATCGCTGTCTGTTCCTGTATAGCTGCCGTCGGGCGTCAGCAGCTGAGAGGTATAAACGGTAAACGGCCCCCAGGTGAGGGTGGCATCGCCTACCTTGCGCCAGCTCAGCCAGTCAGTCGCCTGCGCGTTACAGGCCATAACGGTTAGCGCGAGCGCGAGTAACAGATGTCTCATTGTTGTCTCCCCATCAGCAGGTGGAAAAACAGCATCAGCACCAGCCAGCCCGGGATCATCCAGCTGACGACGATAAAAGTCGGCTCCAGGAACGTGATGGCCCCCAGACGCTCGCCAAACAGGTAGGCCAGCGGCCCGCCCAGGGTCGCCAGCGCCGTCAGCAGCCAGCCCGGCAAGGTGGTCGTGCGGGTCAGTTGCGTCCAGACGGTGGCAAACATCAGCCACAGCGCCACCATCCATAGCGGCATCAGAGACGTGCCAGTGAATGAAATCAGCCCCGTCAGCGCCCAGAGGGCGTCCAGCATCGCGCCCGACGCCGCCAGCACAAGGGCGTATACCCGGTGTGATGGCGGTAACAGCAGCCAGGCAATCAGCGCCAGCGCGATCCAGATGACCAGCCCCTGCTCGCGAAACAGCACCACCAGCGTCCAGTAGAGATCAAACCCGATGGCCAGCAGAAAGACCTGCCCGTAGCGCTTCATACGCGTTCCGCAGTCAGTTGCACCACGCTGATGGTGCGGGCGTTAAACCCGGCTTCACAGTAGCCGAGGTAGTACAGCCACATCCTACGGAAACGGTCATCAAATCCGAGCTTTTCAATCTCCTGCCAGGCGTGAACGAAGCGCTGACGCCAGTGCGCCAGCGTGCGGGCGTAGTCCGGCCCCATATCGAAGAGGTTACGCACGACAAAATCGGTATGGCGGGTCATCAGTTCATTCATGGCGGTGATGCTGGGCAAAAAGCCGCCGGGGAAGATGTAGCGCTGAATAAAATCGACGCTTTTGCTGTAGTCGCGATAGCGCTGATCCTGAATGGTGATGGCCTGAATCGCCATCCGCCCGCCCGGACGCAGACGCGCCTGGCAGGTGCGGAAAAACGTTGGCAGGTAGCGTTGGCCGACGGCTTCAATCATCTCAACCGACACCAGCTTATCGTACACTCCGGTCAGATCGCGGTAGTCACAGAGCAGCACCTCAACGCGATCCTGTAAACCTGCCCGCGCGATCCGCGCGGTTGCCCAGTGGTACTGCTCCTGCGATAGCGTGGTAGTTGTTACCCGGCAGCCATAATGACGGGCGGCATATTCCGCCATCGCCCCCCAGCCGGTACCAATCTCCAGCAGATGATCGTTTGCGGCGAGCGCCAGTTGGTCGCACAGCCTGGCCATTTTTGCCTGCTGAGCCGCTGCCAGATCCTGCTCTTCCCCGGTAAACAGCGCGCTGGAGTAAAGGAGTTGTTCATCAAGGAAATGGGCGTAAAAGGCGTTGCCCAAATCGTAATGGGCGGCAATATTTTCCCGTGCCTGCGCGCGGGAGTTGCGCCGCATCCAGTGCCGTAGCCGCTCTACCGGTTTCCCGAGCAGGCGAAACCCTTTTTCCAGTTGCCCGAGGATCTGGCTATTGCGCGCTATCAGCTCCAGCAGCGGCGTCAGGTGGGCCGTCTCCCAGTCGCCATCTATCCACGCTTGTGCCGCGGCGAGGCTGCCCCCGGTTAGAATGCGCCAGTAGACGCCCGGAGCGAGTACCTGCACCTCAGCGTGAAGCGCGGCGGAGGCGTCGCCGAACTGGAACGTCTGGGCGCCTTCACGCAGCGTCAGCGAGCCGCCGCGCAGCCCGTTCAGCAGGCGAAAAAGCAGCCATCGCGCGACGCGGACGTTGCGCGGGAAATCGGGTTCAAGCGCAAAGACGGGATCGGTCATGAGCGTTCACTCCTGCTTAGGGGATGGTTATGCAGCGGCACGCGCTTCAGCCACAGCCTGAGCGCCTGCCAGTAAATAGCGAGAACGGTTTTGAGGGTCATCAACGGGATCCGCGCCAGCAGCGACCGCAGCGCTGCGCGCGTCAGCGGCTCCCGGCGCAGCGTCAGAGTGGCGTCAAACACCTTCGTCTCCTGATGGTTTTCGATATGCATGCGCAGCGTGCTGGCCGGACTGTTGAAGCGCCAGTGGTAGACCATGTCCATCGGATTAAAGGGCGAGACGTGAAACGCTTTTTCCGTCGGTGGGGCGTCCCGCCCCGCTACCGCGTAGTAGTGTCGTTCATTCCACGGCGTGTTGCGGACTTCGGCGAGAACCCAGCGCAGGGTGTCTTCCCTGTCATAGCAGTAGTAAAAATTGACCGGGTTAAAATGAAAGCCGAAATAACGCAGTTGGGTTAGAAGCATGACCCGCCCCGCCGGGCGTTCGCCGGTCAGATTTTCCAGACGCTCAAGGACGCGCTCTTTGAGCGGCGTGCCCAGCGGGTAGTCCGCATCATAAAATGCCGCGGGCGCAACGCGGTTACGGCGCACACCGACGGAGGGCAGCGCGTCCAGCTCATCGAGATCGAGCCAGGCCATAAAGACGCTGTAGGTAAAGTGGTGCGCTTTTGGCGAAAGACGGCGATGGCGCAATGTGCCGTGGTAAAGGCAGCTGTTCATCTCAGTTGCCCTCCCCGGCCGCAATGGCGTTTACCACATCCAGCGCACTGCGTACCCCATCTTCGTGGAAGCCGTTGTACCAGTACGCGCCGCAGAACCAGCTCCGCTGGCGACCGTTTATTTCTCCGCGTCGGGCCTGGGCTTGCCAGCTTTGCGGGTTAAAAAGCGGATGCTCATAGACAAAGCGGCGCAGCACATAGCGTTCTTCCACCGGCGTTTCCGGGTTGAGGGTGACGCAAAACAGCGGGCTACCCGGCGGCAGTCCCTGCAAAATATTCATGTTATAGGTGACGCAGGCGCTGGCCCGATCCTGCTCGCTGAGGCGGTAGTTCCAGCTCGCCCACGCGCGCTTGCGCACCGGCAGCCAGCGCGGATCGCTGTGAAGCACCACCTCGTTACGCTGCCAGCCGATATCACCCAGCACCTCACGTTCAGCCTGCGTAGGGCTGGCGAGCATCGCCAGCGCCTGAGCGGAGTGGCAGGCGAAGATCACCTGATCAAAGTTGTCTGTTACGCCCTCACGCGTTATATCAACCCCGCGATCGTGGCGAATAATCTGCTGCACCGGCGCATTGAGGTGCAGCGTCAGGCGATCGCCTAGCTTGTCCAGCATCGCGCGAATGTACTCCCGGGAGCCACCCGGCACCACGTACCACTGCGGACGATGGGTAATGTCCAGCAGACCGTGGTTTTCAAAAAAGCGTAAAAAGAGCGGCAGCGGGAAGCGTTTCATCTCCTGTAGCGAGGATGACCAGATAGCCGCCCCCATTGGCAGAATGTAGTGACGCGCAAAAAAAGGCGTGAAGCGGTGCTGGTGCAGGAACGTCTCCAGCGTGGCGGACTCGCTGACGTCACCCCGGAGCGTCTGTCTCGCCAGCCGGTTAAAGCGCACGATCTCCTTCAGCAGCGTCCAGAAGGCAGGGTTTAACAGATTACGACGCTGGGCGAACAGCGACGTCAGCGTGTGGCCGTTGTACTCCAGCCCGCTCTGCGGGTTATGTACCGAAAAACTCATCTGCGTTTTTTGCCCGCTGATGCCCAGTTCGCTCAGCAGCCCCATGAAGCGCGGATAGGTGCGGTCGTTGTAGACAATAAAACCGGTGTCGATGGCAAAGTTGCCCTGCGGCGTGTCGACATCCACCGTTGCGGTATGCCCGCCCGGCG
Organism: Enterobacter cloacae complex sp. XAL002; assembly: GCF_049236805.1. Classification (NCBI taxonomy): domain Bacteria; kingdom Pseudomonadati; phylum Pseudomonadota; class Gammaproteobacteria; order Enterobacterales; family Enterobacteriaceae; genus Enterobacter; species Enterobacter cloacae complex sp. XAL002. Next base: position 199,729 of record NZ_JBMKJN010000008.1, on the reverse strand, counting down.
TAGCCTGCGCTTCAAACAGCGTGACCTGATGATGTCCGGCGAGCCGCCAGGCACAGGTTAACCCGGCGATACCGCTGCCGATAATCGCGATCTTCATGGTCGCACCATCCTGCGCAGCAGTGCGCGCTGAAGTATATCGGGCAGACCGGAGAGCAGGCGCAGCGCCAGGCTAAACCCGGCGGGAAACGCGATATGATCCTTCCCTTTTGCCAGACCGCGACGAATGGCATGGACGGCGTCCTCCACGCTGACCCGGCCCGGCATCGGGAAATCATTTTTTCGGGTCAGCGGCGTGTCGACAAAACCAGGTGAAACGACCGTGACGGCGATCCCTTTCGGCTCCCAGTCGAGGCGCAGCGTCTCAGCAAACCAGGTTAACGCCGCTTTAGAGGCGCCATAGGCTTCGGCTCGCGGGAAGTGAAGCCAGTGCGCCATCGAACTGACCAGCACCACGCGGTTGCCGGATATCAGCTGCGGCTGCAACGCCGCAAGGCAGTTTACCGGCCCCATGAAATTGGTGGTCATGACCCGCGCCACCAACGCGGCATCCACCTCGCCGCGATCGAGATACTCGCAGGTTCCGGCGCAAAGAATCACCGTGTCGGCAGCACAGTCCGCCAGCGCCTGGCGACAGGCGTCCCTGTCTGTCATATCGAACAGGCGCACCGTAATGTTGGGGCTGTGCTGATGCACGGCTGCCAGACGTTGCGCATCGCGCCCGCAGGCAATCACCCGGTAGCCATCGTCGGCAAAAGATTTCGCCAGCCCGGCCCCTATGCCCGAGCTTGCGCCGGTGATCAGAACCGTTTTCATGATTTCACTCTCCGCTTCACGCCGCGTACGGCCCAGCCGAGCACCGGAAGATGTTCGTAAATCATCTCTCCGGCATCGTAGTAATCCCGCTGGCGAACAATGCGATCGTCGCGCATGTCTACCACAGAGCAGCCCGGCAGCTGGCGCATTGCCCCCCGGGCAATACGCGGGTGCGACCAGTGCATCATCCAGGTAACAACAAAGCGATCGCCCTGCTGCAACGGTGCATCGACGGTAAAGCGGCACCGCTGGACGTTAGCCAGCAGGTGAGTGAAATAGCGCTGAATCGCGAACAACCCGCTGTGTTCGCCAAAGGGATCGATAAGCGTGGCATCGGCGCGATAAATCTTTGCCAGAGCCGAAGGTGGCTGGGTATCCAGCGTGGCGTAATAATCAACGAATCGACTGATGACGGACGGCAACGTGCTCATGGGTCACATCCTGGCTGTAAACAACGTAGCGAAATAGCATAATTAAAACTTACACAATTAGCGTTATTTGTCCAAGTTTGTGCAGATATATTTTTTATACCTCTTTTAATTCAGTACTTTAAAAACTTTCCCTGAGGTGCCAATTTGAGTCAAAAGCAGATTCTCACCGCCGTGCCGTTATTTTTTAGGGATAACCTTAAGGCAAAGGTGCCATTTATCTTCCAGACTTATCCTTTTAATTCATAAGGATGTCACGCGATGAAAAATTTACTGATGGCGCTCTTTTCCAGCCCGGAATCCTTGTTGCAGGTTATGAGTCACCAGGAAATTATCGAAGCCGTAGAGGATGGCGACCGCATCATCATCGATCAGGATGGAAACGCCTCGGTTAACTACAAAAGTAACGAGGTTCGGCAGGACTTTCTGCGCCATGTCAACGCGCTGAAGAGGGCCTGAAATGGGAACGGCAATATTCATGGTATTGATGGTATGCGGCTACTGGTACACCAGCCGCGATCTCTCAACCCGGTTCAAAATTAAGCGTTCATTCGGCTGGGATGTCTATTTCCTTGTGGCGCTGTATGGCTGCATTTTCGTTTTACAGGGCGTGATCGCCACCGACCTGCTCTGGCTGCTGTTGTTCGCCCTCTCCGCCGCCGACAACACGTTCCATTTCACGTCCGCAAAATACGCCGACTGGCAAATTGATTTTATGAACTGGAGCTTTTTAGGAATTCAGGCTCCGGTCGTGGTGATGCTGGCCTTTGCGATCCTGTTTTGTCTCTATCGTTCTAACTGGGCCGGCAGCGCGCGGCTGGACGGCGAAGGCCGGAAAAAGCTCTACAAGCGGCTGGCGCAATCGAGCGGGATTGAACAACTGCTCTATCAGTGCATGGAGGAAGGTGAACTTGCGCACGTCACGCTGAAGTCGCGGCGGATTTATATTGGCATGATCCATACCGCCACGCTGGAGTATGAAAAAACCGCCAATATCGTGCTTATCCCGATGCTGAGCGGCTACCGCGACGGGGAGAACATGCAGCTGTGTATTGAGCACAACTACAGCAAATGGTACGCCGAGCATGAGGTTACGCTCGACTCAGAGCCAAAAAGCGCTATGGATTTCCGTAAGGTGATCATGCTTGATCAGATCGAGAGTATTTCGCTGTTCGATCCGGCAAGTGCCAGCGCGCTGGCGATGCGTGAATAAAAAAATGGCGCCTTATTTCTAAGGCGCCAGGATTATGTGGATGAAACCTGAACTTATGGCGTTACGATATTGAACCAGAAGTCAAATTTGTCCATGTAGCTCAGCATCTCTTCCAGCTTCGCCCCGTTTCCACTCACCTTCACGTCACCTTTATCCATCGCCTGCTTCAGCGTCTCTTTCTTAAGGATGATGTTGTTCAGCGTGGTGCGGTCAAGCGCGATAGTTGCGTCGGCATCCTTCGCCTGCGCGTTGGCGGTATGGTTCAGCACGCCGTTTTCCAGCTCCAGCTTGTATTTTCCGCCATCCTTACCGAGATCGACATTGAAGACCGCCTTCGCGTTACCGGCCCGCACCCCGTTGATGTGCACACCCAGGTAGTCGAAGAACATTTCCGGGGTCATCGCTCGCACGGTATCCGGGCTGGCGGTGTTCGGCGTCGGCAGCTTCTTCACGCCATTACGCAGTTCTTGCGCGCCGGTCAGGTAGAAGTTACGCCAGGTGCCCGCTTCCGCCTGGTAACCTAACTGCTCAAGCGCGTCGGCTTCCAGATTACGGGCAGCCTGGTTGTTAGGATCGGCAAAGACCACTTTGCTGACCACCTGAGCAACCCAACGGTAATTACCCTGCTGATAATCCGCTTTGGCTTTCTGCATGATGGCATCAGCGCCGCCCATGTACTGCACGAACTTCTTCGCAGCCTGTTCAGGCGGCAGCTCGTCGAGGGTTGCCGGGTTGCCGTCGAACCAGCCGAGATAAAACACGTAAGTGGCTTTGACGTCGTGGCTAACGGAGCCGTAGTAACCGCGGCTTGCCCACTGTTTCTCGAGCGATTCCGGCAGCTTAAATTCTGCGGCGATCTCATCGCGAGTCAGGCCTTTGTTGGCCATACGCAGGGTCTGGTCGTTGATGTAGCGGTACATATCGCGCTGGCCTTTCATCAGCTTGACGATATTCTCGTTACCCCAGGTCGGCCAGTGGTGCTGCGCAATAATCACTTCCGCGTCCGCGCCCCAGCGCTCAATGGCGGCGTTAATGTACTTAGACCAGGCCAGCGGGTCGCGGATTTTCGCGCCGCGCAGGGAGTAGGTGTTGTGCAGAGTATGGGTCACGTCCTCTGCGGCCTCGATCATTTTCTTCTCTTTGACGTACCACAGCATCTCCGACGGAGCTTCTGAACCCGGCGCCATCATAAAGTCGTAGGTCAAACCGTCGATCACTTCTTCCTGACCGGTATGGGTAATGTAGTCGGTCGGCGGGATGAGGGTGACAGTACCCGCAGAGGTGGTGGTGCCAAGGCCTGCACCCACCTGGCCTTTTGCATCCGGCTTCAGCAGGTTGCCGTACATATAGCTCGCACGGCGGCTCATCGCGTTTCCGGCCATAATGTTTTCGGAAACCGCCTCTTTCATAAAGCCATCCGGCGCGTAGATTTTCACTTTGCCAGACTTGACGTCAGCTTCGTCAACCACGCCGCGCAGGCCGCCATAGTGGTCAACGTGGCTGTGGGTGATCACCACAGCCACGACCGGTTTCTTGCCGCGGTTTGCATAGTAGAGATCCAGCGCTTCTTTCGCCGGTTCAGCGCTTAACAGCGGGTCGATAACGGTAATGCCCTTCTCGCCCTCAATGATGGTCATGTTGGAGAGATCGAGATTACGGATCTGATACACGCCGTCGGTGACCTTAAACAGCCCGCCAATGTTGATCAACTGTGACTGACGCCACAGACTCGGGTTTACCGTATCCGGGGCTTTTTCACCCTCTTTGACGAAATCATATTTCGCCGGGTTCCAGATAACGTTCCCCTGCTCGCCTTTGATCATGTTTTGCGGCAGCGGGGCGATAAAGCCTTTATGGGCATTTTCAAAGTCGGTTTTATCGGCAAACGGTAATTTGTTATACAGGGCGTTATTAGCCTGCTGGGTTGTAGGAGTGGCATCCTGCGGCTGTACTTCCGCAAACGCGGAAAGCGACAGCGACGTCAACACACCGGCCAGCGCCAGATGTTTAGCGATTATCGTTAATTTCATTAAATGGCCTCATAGATTAATTGCGCCGCCAGCGATATTTAATTGTGGCGGATAATTTTAATGCGAACTCATTGAGGACCATTCTAACCAGAATACCTTGCCTTCATAGTCCCATATGGGACTGGTTATTTATCGATTCGTAATCCGTGGGCTATTGCTGCTATACTCGCTACCATAGCAGACGTTGCGGGGAGAGGCTTAGCGTGAATTTTCAGGATATCCATACCTATTATCAGCAACTCAATATTGGGCAATTTTTTCCGCAAATGCTTTGTGAAGGCGAGGTCTTAACCGTTGCCGCAAATAAAAAACTCACCGTTGAACCTGGCTATATTTATTTCTGTACTGAAGGGTCGCTGACGATATTAATGCCTGATGATGGGCTGAATATTGGCAATACTATTGAGTATATGCCGATCGGGTTAATGGAAAGGTATTGTCCACTGGCGAAGTATGAATATCGCAGCAGTGCCAGGGTGAAACTGGTGAGAATATCCTGGGCCGACTTCGACCAGTTTTTTTTCCAGGGTGGGCCTGAGCGCATGCAGGCGCTGGCCACCATACTGACCTATATGTCGATATTCACCATCGACCTGCATAACGAACGCAGGCAGGTCACCAGCTACCAGACCATTAAACCCATGCTCTATCGCTATCTTTATCGGCAGGAAACCCACACGGGAGAGAATGAGGGTCTGGCGCTGTTTATCATCAAGCGCACTAACCTGTCGCGAACGCATGTCTTTCGCGTGCTGGCGGATCTTAAAGCCGGGGGCTATATCACCATGAAGCGCGGAAAGCTGGTGTCGATAGACCGTCCGCTGCCGGAGGCGTATTAAATTACGCCCCTGAAGCGAATGCTTCAGGGGCTGGCTGATTAACGCACCAGGTGCAGGAAGTGCAGATGTTTTTCATACTGGTCCAGGATATCGTTAATTAACTGCTCCTGGTTCCAGCCCATCACATCGTAATTTTGCCCACCTTCCTTGAGGTAGATTTCTGCCCGATAGTACCGGTGCTGTTCTGCCTGATTCTCATCATTCTCCATGGCCGCTAGCGCGAAGGTCGGCGAGTTATAGCCACGCAGCCTGACTTCATAAATGAAATTCAGCTCATTGCCTAAATCCACCTCAAGGCGAATACGATCGTCCGACGCGTCGCTGATATGGCTCTGCGTTCCCTGCTTATTCAGTTCATCCTGCACCAGCACCATGGCCGGTTTGATCACCTCTTCCATAAAGCGTTTCACCAGGGAGCGTTTAGGTAAGTAGGCGATGTTACGCAGTCTGCGCTGCCACGGAATGGGGTTACGGGCCGCTGTCGGCGCGATCGTGGCCATACTCAGGCTCTCGCGTTTGGTCAAATCGCGTCGGAGCGCCTTCAGCAGGCCATAGATCGACACCAGCAGGATCATCGAGAACGGTAGCGCGCTGGCGATAGTCACGGTTTGCAGCGCACTCAGTCCGCCCGCGAGCAGCAGCGCGATAGCGACTACGCCCATCAGCGCGGCCCAGAAGATGCGCTGCCAGACGGGTGTATTGGCCTCGCCGCCGGACGCGAGGGTATCCACCACCATCGCCCCGGAGTCGGCTGAGGTTACAAAGAAGACAATAACCATCGCCATGGCGATAAATGACAGCACGGAAGAGAACGGGAAATGCTCAAGGAAATTAAACAGCGCCAGCGCCACGTCCTGCTGGACGGTATTCGCCAGATCGGACGCTCCCTTGTTCATGATGAGGTAAATGGCGCTATTGCCGAACACCGTCATCCACATCAGGGTAAAGCCCGCCGGGACAAACAGCACGCCAGTCACGAACTCGCGGATGGTTCTGCCGCGGGACACACGGGCAATGAACATCCCGACAAACGGCGACCAGGACAGCCACCAGCCCCAGTACAGCAGCGTCCAGCCTCCCAGCCAGTTGCTGGATTTCGGTTCATAAGCGTACAGGTTAAACGTCTTGCTCACCAGCTCGGACAGGTATCCGCCGGTATTTTCCACAAAGGATTTCAGCAGGAGTACGGTTGGCCCCAGGCACAACACCAGCACCAGCAGCAGTACCGCCAGCCCCAGATTGAGCTCTGATAAAATGCGAATGCCTTTATCCAGACCGGACACCACAGAAATGGTCGCCAGCCCGGTAATCAGGACGATAAGGATCACCTGCACGGTATCGTTGATGGGCACGCCAAAAAGGTGGTTCAGCCCGGCATTGACCTGTAAAACGCCGTAACCTAACGAGGTCGCCACGCCAAATACGGTGCCGATTACCGCGAAGATATCCACCGCATGACCTATCGGGCCGTAAATACGGTCCCCGATAATCGGATAAAGCGCCGAACGAAGCGTCAAAGGCAGGCCGTGGCGGTAGCTGAAGAACGCCAGAATCAACGCAACGATGGCGTAGATAGCCCAGGCGTGCAGCCCCCAGTGGAAGAATGTCAGCCGCATGGCCTCTTTGGCCGCAGCGACCGTTTCAGGTGTCCCCACCGGCGGGGAAAGGTAGTGCATGACCGGCTCCGCCACGCCGAAGAACATCAGGCCGATCCCCATCCCCGCCGAGAACAGCATGGCGAACCAGGAGTGGTAGCTGAAGTCAGGCTGGGAGTGGTCGGGCCCGAGTTTAATATCGCCGTAGCGGGACAAGCCGAGGAACGTCACACTCATTAAAATCAGCGCGACGGCAAGAATGTAAAACCAGCTGGCGTTGGTGAATATTTGCTGTTGCAGTAGCTTAAAGTTTTTATCGGCAACGTCAGGGAAAATCGCGGCAAAGGCGACAAGAAGGAAAATTAACAAAGCAGATGTGTAAAATACCGCTTTGTTAATCTGGCTTTTGGACTGCTTTGGGATAGTGTCGTTTTCACTCATATAGTGTCTTCCATAAACGCATTGACCGCTCTGAATGAGAGGCGTGATCTGCGTCAGGGTAACAAAATCCCTTTATGGATGCAGGTCTGAAACGTTCAATTATACACTATCCCCAAAGGGTATTTGTTGCGCGTTAACGCATCCCTATGCCATTGCATTATTTCGCAGGCAAGAAATGGTTAATTATCCCGGCCAGCCGACTTGGGCCGTAAGTTCTCATCGAATACCAGCCGTTTGCGGCCGGGCTCTTCTTCCCGCAGCGGCTCTACCTGATGCAGCGTCTGCTTACAGCGATCCACCAGCACCTGATACTCCCGCGTGCCCTGCTTTTTCCACTCTATTTCCTGCGCGCTTAGCTCACGAATCGCTTTCGCCGGACTGCCAAGAATTAAGTGATTCGCAGGCATTTCCGCTTTGGCCTTCACAAACGCCGCCGCCCCGACGATGCTGTTTTCGCCGATCGTCGCTCCGTCCATCACCACCGCATTCATCCCCACCAGCGCATTACGACGGATAATGCAGCCGTGCAGGATCGCGCTGTGACCGATATGCCCGTCCTCTTCCACCACCGTGTCCTGCTCCGGAAAACCGTGCATCACGCAGTTATCCTGAATGTTCGCGCCGTCTTTCACCACGATCCGGCCAAAATCACCGCGCAGGCTGGCGTTGGGGCCTACGTAAACACCTTTGCCGAGGATCACGTCGCCAATCAGCACCGCGGTCGGGTGAACATAGCTCTCTTCAGGCACGACCGGCGTCAGACCATCAATTTGATAAACAGGCATACCCTCTCCTTATGTGATATTCAGACCACCAAAACGCTGGTGATAAAGCGTGCCGGGCGCGGGCAGCTCGCCGACGGAGGTTTCCCCCTTCTCACTGACAAACGCCAGGGCTCCCGCTGCCACGCGCTGGTAGATGTTAATGCACAGCTGTCGCGCGCTCTGTCCCGCCCAGTGCGCCGGGAGTAACTCCTCCGGCAACAGCGGATCTTTCAGCACCACGCGACGATAAAAATGAATGAGTAACAGCTGGATCTGGAAGCAGCGTTCCGGGGTTAAATCCTCGGGCGACGCCTCTTTCAGCAGCGGCAGCAGCGGACGGAACGAGTTGATAAACGTTTCGTACATCGCGTTTTGTTCGTTCAGCTGCCAGCACTCTTCCACGCGGGATCGTAACGCCGCGCGTGACAAAGCCAGCGGCGAATGAGCTTCAAAGAAAATGACGTTTTCCGCCACGCCCGCGTCATGCAACAGCGACTGCACGTCCGCGAGGTTCTGCGACGGCGAGGCCATCAGGCTCGGCGCCAGCGTGCCGAACCCTTGCCAGATGAGCTGTTTTTTCACGTCCGCGAGCGTGGTTTTATCCAGCCCCTCGGAAAGCAGCAGCAGCCATTTACCATCCCACGCCGGCAGTTCTGCACGGTAGATTTTATTTTCCGCGCGTCGGGTCAAACGCAGCCCCTTGTCGCTGAGACGGTAAAAGCTGCGGCGGCCAATGCGGGACACGTCCAGCCAGCCCTCTTTGTTGAGGCGAAACAGCGCGGTGCGCACAAAGCGCTCCCCGAATCCCATCCCTTCCAGCAGGGCCGCCAGGCTGCCGAGCCAGATCTCTCCGCCGCGATGGGAAAGCGCGTCGCCATACAGCGAGGAGATAAGCGACGTTCCGCTGACGGGAACAGAGCTGACTGCGTGCTGGATAAAGGCATCAAGTTTATTCATGTGATTCATTCTGTTGTTATTTTTTTCCTGGATGAATCATAGCATAGGAATTTGGGGTTTCCCCCTCACCCCAGCCCTCTCCCTCAAGGGAGAGGGGGCCGTCGATGCAGACATTATTTTGTGTAGATCCCTCATCCGTTAGCCGCAACCTTACGCAAATCAAACACCCGGCAGGCTTTACCCTCGGATCGCGGTATGCTGCCGCAGTTAACGATCATCACATCGGTTGAAATCCCCACCATCGATTTAATCCGATGACGCAGCTGATGGCAGACCTGACAACGCTGTTCATGCGTCAGCGTTAAGCTACTCTGTTTCAGCTCGACCTTCACCGAAAGTGAATCAAGATGCCCGCGGCGGTTCACCTCCAGCTGATAGTGCGGCGAAAGATGTTCGAACTTGACGATCTCCTCTTCAAGCTGTGACGGGAAGACGTTAACGCCGCGAATGATGAGCATGTCGTCGCTACGCCCGCTGATGCGATCCATCCGGCGCATGGTGCGTGCGGTACCCGGCAGCAGGCGCGTCAGGTCGCGGGTGCGGTAGCGGATCACCGGCAGCGCCTCTTTGGTCAGCGTGGTGAACAGCAGTTCGCCCTGCTCGCCGTCGGCCAGCGGCGTGCCGTCATTCGGGTTGACGATCTCCGGGAAGAAGTGATCTTCCCAGATGGTCGGACCGTCAGCGGTTTCAAGACACTCCATCGCCACGCCCGGCCCCATCACCTCGGAGAGACCATAGATATCCAGCGCGGTAATGCCCAGCCGTTTCTCGATTTCGCGGCGCATCGCCTGCGTCCACGGCTCGGCGCCAAACACGCCGACGCGCAGGGAACAGGCGCTGGCATCACCGCCCATCTGACGCTCCAGCTCTTCGATCAGGTTCAGGCAGTAAGAGGGCGTCACCATGATCATATCCGGCTGGAAATCGCGGATCAGCTGCGCCTGCTTCTCCGTCTGGCCGCCGGACATCGGGATCACCGTCGCCCCCAGACGCTCTGCACCGTAGTGCGCCCCCAGCCCGCCGGTGAAGAGCCCGTAACCGTAGGCGACGTGAATTTTATCCTTCGCGCTGCCCCCGGCGGCGCGCAGGGAACGGGCGACGATATTGGCCCAGTTGTCGATATCATTCTGGGTATACCCCACCACGGTCGGCTTTCCGGTGGTGCCCGACGAGGCGTGAATACGCACCACCTGCTCCATCGGCACCGCAAAGGTATCGAACGGGTAGTTGTCGCGCAGATCCTGCTTGGTGGTGCACGGGAATTTTTGCAGGTCCGCCAGCTCGTTGAAATCGTCAGGGTGAACGCCCGCGGCATCAAACTTGCGTTTGTACATCGGAACGTTGTTGTAGGCGTGGTTCAGCGTCCACTTCAGACGCGCGGTCTGCAACGCCTGCAATTCATCAATGGACGCGGTTTCGATCGGATCAAGCTTTGTTGTATTTATCATCGCAGGGTACTCACATTATTGTTCGCTCAAACACGCTCAAGGATCATGGCAATGCCCTGACCCACACCGATGCACATCGTACACAGCGCGTAGCGCCCGCCGCGTCGGTGCAATTCATTGCTCGCGGCCAGCGCCAGTCTGGCACCGCTCATTCCCAGCGGATGACCTAGCGCGATCGCTCCGCCGTTCGGGTTGACATGCTCCGCGTCATCCGGCAAGCCCAGCTGACGCAGCACCCCCAGCGCCTGTGCGGCGAAGGCTTCGTTAAGCTCAATGACGTCCATATCGGTGATACTGAGTCCGGCACGTTCCAGCACCTTACGGGTGGCGGGAACCGGGCCTAATCCCATCAGACGCGGCTCGACGCCCGCGGTCGACATGGCCATAATACGGGTACGCGGGGTTAACCCCTGGGCAAGCGCCATCGGCTCGCTGGCGATAATCAGCGCCGCCGCCCCGTCGTTGACGCCAGAGGCGTTCCCCGCCGTCACCACACCGTTCTTGCGAAACGGGGCTTTCAGCGCGGCAAGCTGTTCAAGGGTGGTTTCGGCGCGCGGATGCTCGTCTACGCTCACTTCCGTTACCGCGCCTTTTTTCCCCGTTACCTGTACCGGGATTATCTCCTGCGCCAGAACGCCATTCTGCTGCGCCAGCGCGGTGCGCTGCTGGCTGCGCAAGGCAAATGCGTCCTGATCGGCACGGCTTATATTTAACAATTCCGCTACATTCTCTGCCGTTTCCGGCATGCTGTCAGTTCCGTATTGCTGATGCATGAGCGGATTCACAAATCGCCAGCCGATGGTGGTATCGAAGATCTCCGCCTGACGCTGAAACGCCGCGGTGGCTTTACCCATCACGAACGGCGCACGGGACATGGATTCGACGCCACCGGCGATCAGCAGATCGCCATCCCCGGCCTTAATGGCGCGCGCCGCAAAGCCAAGGGCATCCAGACCGGAGCCGCACAGGCGGTTAATGGTGGTACCGGAAACGGTCTGCGGCAGCCCGGCCAGCAGCGACGACATGCGCGCCACGTTGCGGTTATCCTCTCCGGCCTGATTTGCGCAGCCGAAGATCACGTCATCTATGCGCTCCAGATCGAGCTGCGGGTAACGCGCCAGCAGCGCACGCAGCGGAACGGCCCCTAAGTCATCGGCACGCAGGCTGGATAATCCTCCACCGTAGCGACCGACCGGGGTACGCACACCCTCACAAATAAATGCGTTACGCATCAGGCTTCTCCTGTCACACTGCCGCCGGTGCGGTGGGATTTCCCGCGAAAAAGAGCGACGGTTTTCTGTTGTTGATTCTGAATTTCGATGTCGTAGACGCCGGTCAGTTTGCCCTGATGCTTCACCCGCGCGGTAGCGGTCAGCTTATCGCCAGCAAAGCCCGGACGCAGAAAATCGATGGCGCAGCCTGAGGCCACCGCCGCCAGCCCCTGACTGTTGCAGGCGTAGGCAAAGGCGGTATCGGCCAGCGAGAATAGCTGTCCGCCGTGGCAGGTTTTATGCCCGTTAAGCATCTGCGGGGTGATGGTCATGGTCACCACCGCGTAGCCCTCGCCCATCTCGATAATGTCCATCCCCATCGCCTGCGCGCAGGCGTCCCGTTCGTACATCGCGCGGGCGTTATGCCAGGCGTTATGACTCATAACTACTCTCCAGAAGCGCACGCTGGCGCAGCAGTGAACAGGGGCGATAACGTTCCTCGCCGTAGTGACGTTGCAGGTTCTCCAGCAGCGTTAACAGACGCTGCCAGCCAAGGCGCTCGCCCCAGGCGATGGGGCCGCAGGGATAGTTGACCCCTAAGCGCATGGCGGTATCGATGTCTTGCTCACTGGCGACCCCTTTTTGCAGGGCATCCAGCGCTTCGTTGGCAATCATCGCCACCGTGCGCCAGATCAGCAGGCCGGGGTAATCCGCAATCTGGACCACCCGTTTCTCCTGGTGCTGCAACCAGTAAATGGCTTTCTGCGTGGCGGCGTGCGGGTTGCCGGGCGCGGCGGCTATAACGGCCACATCCCGCTCGATGCGGTCGACCACCACCACCGGACAGCCGTGGCGCAGCGCCAGCGACTGCGCGGTTTCACCCTGCGTTTCGATCAGCAACAGATCGTCAATTTCCGTGACACCGTCACTTCTTCGCTGTGCGCGCATCGGGCTGAAGCTGTGGCTGACCGGGGCGAGCCAGCTGACGGCGGGTTTGTCCTCCTGCCAGCGGTAAACGCCCTGCCCGCTTTTCTTACCCAGACGCCCCGCCAGCACCAGCTCCTGCTGCACCAGCGAAGGCAAAAAACGACGCTCCTGCCAGAAGGCGTTAAATACGGAGCAGGTCACGGCAAAGTTGACGTCCTGACCAATCATGTCCGTCAGCTCAAGCGGCCCCATCGGGAAACCCCCGCCGTCTCGCAGGGCGGCGTCGATCACCTCGGGCGCTGCCACCTGCTCTTCCAGCGCGCGCCAGGCTTCCGAGTAGAAAGGACGCGCTACGCGGTTGACGATAAACCCCGGCGTGGACTGGCAGCGTACCGGCTGCTTTCCCCAGCTCAGCGCCAGCTCGCACAGCGCATCGGCCACTTCGGGTGAGGTCGCCAGCCCGCTGACCACCTCCACCAGCTTCATCACCGGGGCAGGATTGAAGAAGTGCAGCCCGGCGACGCGTTCAGGGTGGTTTATCTCCGCCGCAATCGCGGTAACGGAAATAGACGAGGTATTGCTGGCGAGTAGCGTCTGCGGCGGGCAAACCTCTGCCAGCTGGGTAAACAGCGCCTTTTTCACGTCAAGCCGCTCGGAGGCCGCCTCGATCACCAGATCGGCTTTCGCCAGAGCACTGATATTCGTCACCGGCGTCAGGCGGGCGAGGATCTGTTCCCCGGCGTCGGCAGAGAGTTTTCCGCGCGCAACGCGAGAGGACAGCCGCTGGCGAATGCCGTCGACGGCGCGGGAAATCGCCGCAGCGTCAATGTCGTACACCAGAACCGGATGACCGTGGCTGGCTGCCACTTCGGCAATCCCGGCGCCCATGGTGCCGCTGCCAATGACGGCGACCGTATGGATATTCACCATCTTATTTCCCCGTAAAGTTCGGCGCGCGTTTTGCCAGGAACGCGCTGACGCCTTCCCGGTAGTCGTCGCTGCGTCCGGCCAGACGTTGATAGTCGCGCTCCAGATCAAGCTGGGCGTCGAGGGTGTTGGTTTCGGCGGCGTTGATTGCCTGCTTGATCAAGCCCAGGCCATAGGTCGGCTGCGAGGCAAAATGCAGCGCCATCTGCTGTGCGGTGGCGGAGAGCTGCTCGTCGTCCACCACCTGCCAGATCATTCCCCAGGCCTGTGCCTGCTCGGCGCTGAGCTTGTCGCCCAGCAATGCCAGCCCCATGGCGCGGGCGCGTCCGGTCACGCGCGGCAGCAGCCAGGTTCCGCCGCAGTCCGGTACCAGCCCGAGCTTGCTGAAGGCCATCACAAAGCTGGCTGAACGGGCCGCAATCACCATGTCACAGCCGAGGGCCAGCGTGGCACCTGCCCCCGCCGCCACGCCGTTAACCGCGCAAATCACCGGCTTCGGCAGTTTTGCCAGGCGGCGCACCAGCGGGTTGTAAAAAGTCTCAACGGACATGCCCAGATCCGGCGCGGGGCCGGTCGGGTCCACGTTACGGTCGTTGAGATCCTGCCCGGCGCAGAAACCGCGTCCTGCCCCGGTGATCAGCAGGCAGCGGATAGCGTCATCGCGCTCGGCCTGCTTCAGGCATTCGGAAAGCTGCTGGTGCATGACGTCGTTAAAGCTGTTCAGGCGCTCCGGGCGGTTCAGCGTAATGGTCATTACGCCCTGCTCAACATGGCTCAGAATAAATTCCACAATTAGCGTCCTTTAAAGTCTGGGGTGCGTTTTTGTAAAAAGGCGTTGATACCTTCCCGGCGATCGTCTGTGGCCGCGAGCAGCGCAAACAGCTGACGCTCCTGCGCCAGCCCGGCCTGAAGCGGCACTTCCTGCGACTGGCGAAGCGCCTGCTTCGCCGCCTGTAACGCCAGCGGCGAGTGGCGCGCCATCAGCCCCGCCTGCTTCAGGGCGTACTCCAGCGTCAGCGAGGCCGGGTAGACGTCGCTGACCAGCCCGGCGCTGTGCGCCTGAACCGCCGTGATGCTTTCGCCCGTCAGCACCATTTTGTTGGCCAGCGATTTGCCCACGCTACGGATTAGCCGCTGTGTGCCGCCTGCGCCCGGCATGATCCCGAGGGTGATTTCCGGCAGGCCAAAGCGGGCGTTATCACCGGCAATCACCACGTCGCAGAGCAGCGCCAGCTCACAGCCTGCCCCCAGCGCGTAGCCGTTCACGGCGGCAATCAGCGGTTTGGTGAAGGCGTTTATCCGCGCCCACAGCTGCGGGCGGATATCGTTCAGTGTGGCGGGCAGGTCTTTCTCCGCCATTTCGTTGAGATCGGCCCCGGCGGCAAAGCAGCGTTCGTTGCCGTAAATCACACAGACGGCGATCTCCGCATCCGCGGCGGCGGCTTCAAGCTGCTCCGCGATTTGCGTGAGCAGCGCATTGTTGAGCGCGTTGCGCGCCGCCGGACGGTGAAGCGTCAGCTGCAACACGCGGCCATGACGGGTGACAATCAGTTCGCTCATGCCATCCCCTTCGCATCAAAATCGACGATAACGTCAGCGGTTAACGGCAGCGCCTGACAGCTCAGCACATAGCCTGCGGCCAGCTCGTCCGGCTCCAGGCTGTAGTTGGTCGCCATGTCCACCTTCCCGCGAAGCACTTTGCATTTGCAGGTGGCGCACACGCCGCCCTTGCAGGCGTAAGGCAGATCCGCCCCCTGACGCAGGGCCGCGTCAAGAATGCTCTCGTCGTCCGCCGTCAGGGTGATCTCCCTGTCGCGCCCGTCCTGACGGACGGTGACCTTCTGCCCGTCGGCCTGCACGCTGACTGTCCGTTTAACGGGGGTTCCCGGCGTGTTAAAGCGTTCAAAATGGATCGCTTTTTCCGGCATACCCAGCGCTTTCAGCGCCGCCTCAGCCTCGTCCATCATCGCCGACGGGCCGCAGATGAAGGCTTCATCGTACTGGCGGAAATTCACCAGCGTTTTTGCCAGCGCATGGAGCTTTTCCCCGTCAATACGGCCATGGAGCAGATCGCTGTCGAGCGTCTCCTGGCTGAAGATAGAGATCAGCTGCAAACGCTGCGGGTATTTATCTTTCAGGTCCGCCAGCGCCCGGCGGAACATCATGCTCTGGCTGCTGCGGTTACCGTAAATCAGGGTGAAGTGGCTGTGGGCTTCAGTGGCCAGCGTAGCGGACATAATCGCCAGCATCGGGGTGATCCCGGACCCGGCGGCAATCGCCAGATAGTGGCCTTCGCGTTCGGCCTGCGGCTGGTAGCCAAAATGCCCCTGGGGCACCATCACCTCCAGTGCCATGCCAGGTTTGATCTCGTCCCGGGCATAGCGGGAAAAACGTCCGCCCTCGATGGCTTTGACCGCCACGCTGATCTCACCGCACGCGGTGCTCCGGCAGATGGAGTAGCAGCGGCGCAGTTCATCCCCGCCAGGACTGGCTTTCAGGGTCAAATGCTGACCGGGACGGAAGCGGTACGCCTCCTGTAACGCCTGCGGCACCGCGAAGGTAATGGTCACCGCGTCGCGGGTTTCGGGTTCCACTTTTGCCACTGTTAATGAATGAAACGTTGTCATGGCAGCCTCAAATACATTTGAAATAGTCGAAGGGCTCACGGCAGGTATTGCAGCGGTAGAGCGCTTTGCAGGCCGTGGAACCAAATTCACTGATGAGCGAGGTATCGGTGCTCGCACAGCGCGGGCAGCTCACCTCCGCGGGAACGTGGGCATGGCAGCTATGGCCGACAGGCGGGCTGATGCCATATTCCCGCAGGCGCCTGCGGGCATCGTCGGTCATCCAGTCGGTGGTCCAGGCGGGCTCCAGTTGCAGCACAATATGTACCGGGGAAAAGCCGTTCCCGGTCAGAGTTTCGCGGATCGCCCCCAGCAGATGCTCCGTTGCCGGACAGCCCGAATAGGTTGGCGTGAAGCCTATAACCCAGCCTTCCCCCTGCGCCTTCACGCTGCGCACCATGCCTAAGTCGGTGATGGTCAGCACCGGCACTTCCGGGTCGGGGATCTGGTTTAACAGCGCCCAAATCTGCGGGATTTGGGCAGACGCAATGTCGACGAGGCGTTGCATAGCGTTCTCCTTTACCACTGCTGGTCGGGGTAAACGCGCTGGAGATACTGCATCTCAGCCAGCATCGGTCCGAGGTGTTCAGTATGTAGCCCCTTCTTGCCGCCCGTGCGATACGCCACTTCCTCGGGTACGCGGAGGGTAGCTTCCGCCAGCCCGGCAAACACTTCGCGCTCCCACGGTTCCCGCAGGGCGCGCGGATCAACCGCCACGTCGGTGTCAACCAGCGCCAGCTCGACGTCGTCGGCGTCAAACAATTCAGCCGTAAAGCGCCACAGGCTATCCACCGCCTGCTGCATTTTCTGTGAGGAGGTTTCTGTCCCGTCCCCCAGCCGCACCAGCCAGCCGCGGCTAAAACGCAGGTGATAGCGCACCTCTTTAATGGCTTTTGCCGCGATGGCGGCAAGCTGACTGTCGCTGCTGTGGATCAACCGTTCGTACAGCGCTACGTTCCACGCATCCATCAGATACTGACGGGCAATGGTGTCGGCGAAGCTGCCGTTTGGCTGTTCCACCAGCAGCAGATTGCGGAACTGACGCTCATCGCGGCCATAGGCCAGGGTGTCTTCATCACCCTTACCCTCCCGTTCAGCGGCGTAGGTCAGGAAATTGCGCGCCTGCCCGAGCAGATCAAGGCCGATATTGGCGAGCGCCAGGTCAATTTCCAGCTCCGGCGCATGGCCGCACCAGGCGCCCAGACGCTGTGAGAGCACCAGACCGTTGTCGCCCAGACGCAGGGCATAAGCAGATACGTTGTTCATCCCCAACCTCACATATGCTCAATGCCATCAGGGATGGTGTAAAACGTCGGATGGCGGTAGACCTTGCTTTCCGCCGGATCGAAAAACTCCCCGCTCTCTTCCGGCTGGGAGGCGACGATTTCACTCGCCTTCACCACCCAGATGGAACAGCCTTCGCTGCGGCGGGTATAGGCATCGCGCGCGTTTTCCAGCGCCATGCGGTCGTCGGCAGCGTGAAGGCTGCCCACATGGCGGTGCGACAGCCCCTGCTTCGAACGGACAAAAACTTCGTATAACGGCCAGTAAACATTGCTCATGGTTGATTCCTCTTATGCGGCCTGGCGGGCGCGTTGTTTTTCCGCGTGGGCCAGAGCGGCTTCACGCACCCATGCGCCGTCGTCCCAGGCTTTACGTTTTGCGGCCAGACGTTCGTGGTTGCAGATCCCGCGCCCGTTGATCACCTCGTCAAATTCGTGCCAGTCGATTTCGCCGAAGCGGTAGTGGCCGCTCTCTTCATCGAAACGCAGGTCGGGATCCGGCACGGTCATGCCGAGCATCTCCACCTGAGGCACCGTGTTGTCCACGAAGCGCTGGCGAAGCTCATCGTTGCCAAAGCGTTTGATCTTCCAGGCAAGACTGCGGGCGCTGTTTGGGGAGTTGTCGTCGTTGGGTCCGAACATCATCAGCGCGGGCCACCAGAAACGGTTGATGGCGTCCTGCAACATCTGCCGCTGGGCTTCGCTGCCCTGCGCCAGCGCCATGCAGGCCTCAAAACCCTGACGCTGGTGGAAACTCTCTTCTTTACAGATTTTCACCATCGCCCGGGCATACGGGCCGTAAGACGTACGGCACAGCGCCACCTGGTTCACAATGGCCGCGCCGTCCACCAGCCAGCCAATGACGCCGATATCGGCCCAGCTCAGGGTCGGATAGTTGAAGATGGAGGAGTATTTCATCTTGCCGTCGAGCATCTTTTGATAGATGTCCTCCCGGGCGCAGCCCAGCGTTTCCGCCGCGCTGTAGAGGTACAGGCCGTGTCCGGCTTCGTCCTGAACCTTCGCCAGCAGAATGGCTTTCCGGCGCAGCGTCGGCGCGCGGGTGATCCAGTTTCCTTCCGGCAGCATGCCGACAATCTCAGAGTGGGCGTGCTGTCCAATCTGGCGGATCAGCGTCTTGCGATAGGCATCCGGCATCCAGTCCTGCGGCTCGATGGCCGTCTCCTGTGCGATGCGTTGCTCAAAGCGTTGTTCTTGCGTCACATAACCACCTTTGTGATTCGTTAAATCACCAAAAACAGCATAATGGTGAATCATTTGGTTTCTTAAAAGTTACACAAAGGTTAAATGTAACCCCAAGAAGCGTTTGTTTATTTTGTGACGACGCTCGCAAGCCTTTTCATGAAAGGCCGATGATACAAGGCTTTCGGGGGGTCAGGCTAAGCAATAGAGATCACAACGTTAACAATTCATTAAAACTCAGCTTGCTTTTTATGATTCGCGATCAAACTATTTATAGTGAAATCACGAAACACCTGGAGAGAAGAAATGCAGCAGTTAGCCAGCTTCTTGTCCGGCACCTGGCAATCAGGCCGGGGCCGCGAGCGCACCATCACCCACGCCATCAGCGGGGAAACGCTATTTGAAGTCACCAGCGAAGGGCTGGATATGGCGGCCGCGCGCCGTTACGCCATTGAACACGGCGGAGAAGCGCTCCGCGCAATGAGCTTTATCGAGCGCGCCGCCATGCTGAAGGCGGTGGCCAAACATCTTCTGAGCCAGAAGGATCGGTTTTATGCCCTGTCAGCCCAGACCGGCGCGACGAAGGCCGACAGCTGGGTAGATATTGAAGGCGGTATCGGCACCCTCTTCACCTACGCAAGCCTCGGCAGCCGTGAGCTGCCGGACGATACCCTGTGGCCGGAGGATGAGCTGATCCCGCTGTCGAAGGAAGGCGGCTTTGCGGCACGTCACGTGTTAACGTCGAAATCCGGCGTGGCGGTGCATATCAACGCGTTCAACTTCCCGTGCTGGGGGATGCTGGAAAAGCTCGCACCCACCTGGCTTGCCGGGATGCCCGCCATCATCAAGCCCGCCACCGCCACCGCGCAGGTGACTCAGGCAATGGTGAAAGCGATCGTCGAGAGCGGACTGGTGCCGGACGGTGCCATCAGCCTGATCTGTGGTGGCGCGGGCGATCTGCTGAACCAGCTCGACAGCCAGGACGTGGTGACGTTTACCGGGTCGGCCAGCACCGGGCAGAGCCTGCGCGTACATCCGAATATCGTCGCGCATTCCATTCCGTTTACCATGGAAGCAGATTCCCTTAACTGCTGCGTGCTGGGTGAGGACGTGACGCCGGAGCAGCCGGAGTTTGCGCTGTTTATTCGCGAAGTGGTGCGCGAGATGACCGCCAAAGCCGGGCAAAAATGTACCGCCATCCGCCGCATCATCGTGCCGGAAGCGCAGGTTGAAGCCGTCAGCCAGGCGCTGATTGCGCGGCTGGAGAACGTGGTCGTCGGCGATCCGGCCCAGGAAGGGGTGAAGATGGGGGCTCTCGTCAACAGTGAGCAACGTGCTGACGTGCAGGAAAAAGTCGATCATCTGCTTGCCTCGGGCTGCCAGATCCGTCTGGGTGGTAAAGCCGATATGCAGGCGGCTGGCGCATTCTTCCCGCCCACCCTGCTGTTCTGCCCGCAGCCGGATGAAACTCCGGCCGTTCACGCCACCGAAGCCTTTGGCCCCGTCGCAACCCTGATGCCGTACCGTAACATCGAACACGCCATGCAGCTGGCGCGGGCGGGCGGCGGCAGCCTGGCGGGAACGCTGGTTACGGCAGATACCCGCGTGGCGCGGCAGTTTATTGCCGGTGCCGCGCGCGCCCACGGACGCATTCAGATCCTCAACCAGGAATCCTCGAAAGAATCTACCGGCCACGGTTCACCGCTGCCGCAGCTGGTGCACGGTGGTCCGGGACGTGCGGGCGGCGGGGAGGAGCTGGGCGGCCTGCGCGCGGTGAAGCACTACCTTCAGCGCACGGCCATTCAGGGCAGCCCGTCCATGCTCGCCGCGATCGGTAAACAGTGGGTCCGTGGCGCGGAGGTGCAGGAAGATCGCGTTCATCCGTTCCGTAAATACTTCGAGGAGTTACAGCCGGGCGACAGCCTGCTGACCCCGCGTCGTACCATGACGGAAGCGGATATCGTGAATTTTGCCTGCCTGAGCGGGGATCATTTCTACGCTCATATGGACAAAATTGGCGCGGCGGAGTCGATTTTTGGCGAGCGCGTGGTACACGGTTATTTCCTGATTTCCGCTGCGGCGGGGCTGTTTGTCGATGCCGGGGTTGGGCCGGTTATTGCCAACTACGGCATGGAAAACCTGCGCTTTATCGAGCCGGTTAAGCCGGGTGATACCATTCAGGTGCGCCTGACCTGTAAACGTAAAACGCTGAAGAAACAGCGCACTGCCGAGGAAAAACCCACCGGCGTGGTGGAATGGGCGGTGGAGATCTTCAACCAGCACCAGCAGGCCGTGGCGCTCTACTCCATCCTGACGCTGGTGGCGCGCCAGCAGGGTGACTTTTAATCAAAGCAATGGCATTAACCTTGCTGCCTCGAGTGTTTGAGCGCATCAAAATAAACGGAAGGTAATACAGGGGCTGGTTGGCTTTGATTAATCGAACCATCCAGTCTGCCTGGTTTGGATAAGTTACAACCGGAAACACTAAGCAAATTGACCGTATAGTTAGCATAGTTATTATTTATCGCCGGGAATATTCCCGCGTTAAATTACATGGATGATTAACAGACTATGGCAATTCCTGTTTACCTTTTCTTGACTGACGATGGTGGTACAAAAATTACAGGCTCGGTGGATGTTTGTTACCGTGAGGGAAGCATTGAAGTCACTGGCTTTACACACAATCTTCGCCTCCCAACCGATCCATTGACCGGGAAAATTACCAGTAAACGTAACCATGCCCCAGTCGTATTTCAAAAAGAAATCGATTCCTCCTCCCCTTACCTGATGAAAGCGGTTGCGACTGGCCAAACCCTTAAAACGGCCGAGTTCAGGTGGTATCGCATTAATGACGCCGGACAGGAAGTAGAATATTACAATATGCGTCTCGATAATATTCGCGTCGTTTCCGTTACGCCATTGATGCATGACATTAAAGACCCGACGAAAGAAAAACATAATCATCTTGAAGTCGTGGAACTACGCTATGATAAAATAACATGGACATATTGCGATGGTAATATACAGTTTGCAGACTGTTGGGCTGAGCGTTAAATATGCGAAATCCTTCCTATTCAACACCCTATAATATTGCATCCTTTGCACCACCTGGCGTGGACGTCGTTAGCCACATGATAATAGCGCGATTTCATGGTGGCCCCTCATTAATGACCTACATATGGTTTTATCAAATGGTCAGAAACCATGGTCCCTGGGATTATAAACAAGGCCGTGCAGAGTATGCCAATTTTGGCAATTTTCATTACGGTGCCGTTGGTGCGGCAGCAGGCATTCCTGAGGGAATTCTGCTCCGGGGGGCAGGCACTGCACAGATTCTTGCCGGGACAAGCGATCCTGCCGAATTTGCAAAATTCCAGAACAATAATAATTACGGTGATGATCCAGTCGATCAGTTATGGATAAGGGCAGGAATAGATTATGCGCGACGTTCGGGTTTTTAACTGGCGAGCTGGAATTATTATCTTTAGTTTTCTCATATTCATTGCATACCCTTTCCGCGATCTTTTTACCGTGTATGAAAATTTGCAGGAAAAAATTAAGGTTAACGATCGTTTAACTCTTTACATCACCCAGGTTGAGACGGGCTCACTGTCTAAAAACAGGTCTCATATTTATCTCTTTGATGCGAAAAAAAGTCCGGAAGAATTCATGTCTAACATTAAGAATATCAATCCCGTCATGATCACCGATGATGATAAAGCTTCAGTGGCAATTAAAAATGGAGACATTTATCTTCGCGTTCGCGGTACGGTTTATTCGTTCACGACGGTAGGTTTCGATGTCTGCATTCATCTCGACAGTTCACCTTACTGAAGCACACTTTCACTTTCACGGGGTGTGATGCACCCCCGGTCTTTTTTTAACCTGGCAAGACTGACAAACAACCTGGCAGATGCAGGCAAACGCTTTTCGTGCGCGCCTGTCAGGATAAGGCTGACACAACACAATAAACACAACAAGATGAGGTCTGCGATGGGAAGCAATTCTTCTTTTTTTGCCCGTAGAACGGCACTGGCCATGGCCGTTGCGCTCTGTTGCGCCTGGCAATCCCCTGTTTACGCTCACGGCAGCGAGGCGCATATGGTCCCGATGGACAAAACGCTTCAGGCGTTTGGCGCGGACGTGCAGTGGGATGATTACGCCCAGATGTTCACCATCGTTAAAGACGGTGCCTTTGTGAAGGTCAAACCCGGCGCCAACACCGCCATCGTTAACGGCAAACCGCTGACGCTCCAGGTGCCCGTGGTGATGAAGAACAATAAGGCCTATATCCCGGAGACTTTTATCAACGATGTCTTTCAGTCCGGTCTTGATCAGACATTCCAGGTTGAAAAACGCCCCCATCCGTTAAACGCGCTGACCGCTGATGAAATCAACCAGGCCGTAGCAATCGTGAAAGCCTCTGCGGATTTTAAACCCAATACCCGCTTTACCCAGATTGCGCTGGCGGAGCCAGAAAAAGCCAAAGTCTGGGACTTCGTGCTTAACGGCACGGCGGTGGATGCGCCCCGCCAGGCCAATATCATTATGCTTGACGGCAAACGCATCATCGAAAGCCGGGTGGATCTGAAGGACAAAAAGATCCTCCGCTGGGAGCCGATCAAAGACGCGCACGGCATGGTGCTGCTGGATGACTTCAATACCGTGCAGCAGATCATCAATGAAAGCCCGGAGTTTGCCGCCGTGCTGAAAAAGCGCGGCATTACCGATCCGAAGAAAGTGATCACCACCCCGCTTACCGTCGGCTTTTTTGACGGCAAGGATGGGCTGAAACAGGAAGACCGCCTGCTGAAAGTGATCAGCTATCTCGACGTGGGCGACGGTAACTACTGGGCGCACCCGATCGAAAACCTGGTTGCGGTGGTGGATCTTGAGCAGAAGAAAATCCAGAACATTGAGGAAGGCCCGGTCGTGCCGGTGCCGCTCACCCCGCGTCCTTATGATGGCCGTGACCGCGTTGAAACGGTGAAAAAACCGCTGGAGATTATCGAGCCGGAAGGCAAGAACTACACCATTACCGGGGATATGGTGCACTGGCAGAACTGGGATTTTCATCTGAGCCTGGACTCGCGCGTCGGCCCGATGATCTCCACCGTGACCTATAACGACAACGGCAAAAAGCGACAGGTGATGTATCAGGGATCGCTCGGGGGCATGATTGTGCCGTACGGCGACCCGGATATCGGCTGGTACTTTAAGGCCTACCTGGACTCCGGTGATTACGGCATGGGTACCCTGACCTCCCCGCTGGTGCGCGGCAAGGATGTTCCGTCTAACGCCGTGATGCTCAACGAAACCATCCCGGACTATACCGGTGCGCCAATGGAGATCCCCCGGGCGATCGCCATTTTCGAGCGTTACGCCGGGCCGGAGTATAAGCATCAGGAGTTAGGTAAACCCAACGTCAGCACCGAGCGCCGCGAGCTGGTGGTGCGCTGGGTCAGCACCGTGGGTAACTACGATTATATCTTCGACTGGGTATTCCACGAAAACGGCACCATCGGCATTGATGCAGGGGCCACGGGCATTGAAGCGGTGAAAGGCGTGCAGACGAAAACCATGCATGATGCCACCGCGAAGGATGACACCCGATACGGTACGCTGATCGACCATAATATTGTCGGCACCACCCACTAGCACATCTACAACTTCCGTCTGGATATGGACGTGGACGGCATCAACAACAAGCTGGTGGCCATGGATCCGGACGTCAAACCGAACACCGCTGGCGGACCGCGCACCAGCACCATGCAGGTTAATCAGTATGATATTGATACCGAACTGCAGGCGGCGCAGAAGTTTGATCCGGGCACCATCCGCCTGTTGAGCAACACCAGCAAAGAGAACCGCATGGGCAACCCGGTCTCGTATCAGATCATCCCTTACGCGGGGGGCACACACCCGGTGGCGACGGGCGCGAGGTTTGCCCCGGACGAGTGGATTTATCACCGCCTGAGCTTTATGGATAAACAGCTGTGGGTGACGCGTTACCATCCCGACGAGATGTACCCGGAGGGAAAATACCCGAACCGTTCCACGCATGATACGGGCCTCGGCCAGTACAGCAAAGATAACGAGTCGCTGAACGACCAGGATAACGTCATCTGGATGACCACCGGCACCACCCATGTCGCCCGCGCCGAGGAGTGGCCGATAATGCCGACGGAATGGGTGCACACGTTACTCAAGCCGTGGAACTTCTTTGACGAGACGCCAACGCTCGGTAAGAAAAAAGAGCAGAAATAACACGTTGACCGGGCACGATGCCCGGTTTTTCATTCGCTTTCTTGCTGAATACCACTCCCCGATTATAGTTAATGTTACTTCGCTTAATGCTTTTGCAACATCTGAAACATTTTGTAGATATCGAAGTGTCCATGAACAACGCTATACATAACCGAGAGGTTTTAGGATGAAAGTCAATGAGATAGCAAGAAGCCTTGCGCTGGCCGGTTTTTTCATTTCCGCCAGTTCAGCCTGGGCCGCAGAAGCCCCTAAGGATGCAACCGCAGCAACTCAGCAGGCCAACAACGCACTCTTCAACCAGCTTCCTTTCTCCGATAACACCGATTTTACCAATGCCCACAAAGGGTTTATCGCCCCGCTACCTCAGGAAATTATCAAAGGGGAGCAAGGCAACACCGTCTGGGATCCACAGCAGTACGCCTTTATCAAGGAAGGCGATAAAGCGCCCGATTCGGTTAACCCGAGCTTATGGCGTCAGTCCCAGCTGATTAACATCAGCGGCCTGTTTGAAGTCACCGAGGGCGTGTACCAGATCCGTAACCTCGACCTGTCAAACATGACCATTATTGAAGGTAAAGAAGGCATTACCGTGGTCGACCCGCTGGTGTCGGCGTAGACGGCCAAAGTCGGGATGGATCTTTACTATAAAAATCGCGGCAAGAAACCTGTCGTCGCTGTTATTTACACCCACAGCCACGTTGACCACTATGGCGGCGTGCGCGGCGTGGTGGACGAAGCCGACGTGAAGTCCGGCAAGGTTAAAGTCTACGCGCCAGCCGGATTTATGGAGGCCGCCGTCGCGGAAAATATCATGGCGGGTAATGTCATGAGCCGCCGCGCCAGCTATATGTACGGCAACCTGCTGAAGCCGGATGCGAAAGGCCAGGTGGGTGCGGGGCTCGGCACCACCACCTCCGCCGGGACGGTGACCCTGATTGCCCCGACCAATATCATCGAGAAAGATGGTCAGAAAGAGGTGATCGATGGCCTGACCTATGATTTTATGCTCGCGCCGGGCTCCGAAGCGCCTTCTGAGATGCTCTGGTATATCGAAGAGAAAAAGCTGATCGAGTCTGCGGAAGATGTTACCCATACCCTGCACAACACCTACTCCCTGCGCGGTGCGAAAATTCGTGAACCGCTGCCATGGTCGAAATACATCAACCAGGCAATTGTACGCTGGGGTGATAAGGCCGAAGTTATCATGGCGCAGCACCACTGGCCGACCTGGGGCAACGAGAATGTGGTTAACCTGCTGAAAAGCCAGCGCGACCTCTACCGCTACATCAACGACCAGACCCTGCGCATGGCGAATGAAGGGCTGACGCGTGACGAGATCGCCGCCAACTTCAAGCTGCCGAACTCCCTGGCCAATACCTGGGCCAACCGAGGCTATTACGGTTCAGTCAGTCATGACGTCAAAGCCACCTACGTGCTCTATTTAGGCTGGTTTGACGGCAACCACGCGACCCTGGATGAACTGCCGCCTGAAGAAGCCGCGAAGAAATTTGTGGAGTATATGGGAGGCGCGGATGCCATCCTGAGTAAAGCTAAAACCGATTTTGACCAGGGCAACTATCGCTGGGTGGCTCAGGTGGTCAGCAAAGTGGTATTCGCCGATCCAAACAACCAGGCCGCACGTAACCTTGAAGCGGATGCCCTGGAGCAGTTGGGTTATCAGGCTGAATCCGGCCCATGGCGTAACTTCTACCTGACCGGCGCGCAGGAGTTGCGTAACGGCGTGGTGAAAGGTCCGACCCCGAATACCGCCAGCCCGGATACCGTGCGCGCAATGACGCCAGAAATGTTCTTTGACTATCTGGCGGTGCATATCAACGGTGAAAAAGCAGCGGATGCAAAATCGGTGTTTAACATCGACCTCGGCAGCGACGGCGGCAAATACAAGCTGGAGCTGGAAAATGGCGTGCTGAACCACACGGCGAACGCCGAAGCGAAGGATGCTGACGCGACCGTGACCCTCAACCGCGATACGCTGAATAAAATCATCCTGAAAGAAGTGACGCTTAAACAGGCTCAGGATAATGGCGATATCAAAGTGACGGGCGATGCCGCAAAACTCGATGCCATGCTCGGTTACATGGATAAATTTGAATTCTGGTTTAACATTGTGACCCCGTAAAGGCATGCACTCGCGGGCGGTCTTTCCGCCCGCCACAGGGACATTCTCTCTCATGGAAAAAAGACACAACGCCACTCCGGAGCCCGCGACCTGGCCGACCCGTAACGCCATGGTTGTCCACGGGCTGGCCATGAACCTGCCGTGGCTCGCCTTCGTCAACGCGAGCTTTGCGCTAATGATCCTGCTGCGCAATTCCCTGTTCGGCCAAATTGATACCCTCTTACACGTCAGCCCACCTCTCACACAGATGATTGACGCTTCCATGCTGGGGGTAGTCATCCTTTCCGTGGCGTTGGTAATAATGGCCTGGCGCCACATCCGCGGCGTCAGCGCCGTGCTGTTAATGTGTAGCCTGCTATGGTCGATAAGTTGTTACTGGTTTATCAACGTGATTCAGCTTCCTCATCCCTGGCCGATATTCGTTACCCTGCTGATGGCCGGTATGACCGCGCTCTATTTTCATCCGGTGGGGCTGGTGTGCTTTATCGCGCCGCTGTGGATCACCATGCCCGTTGCCAGCATGCTGCTGAATCAGGAGATGAACCTTCGCTTTGCCGGGCTGTGGGTGGTGTTCACGTTCATTCTCGTTTGCGGACGCTACATCCTCTTGAGCTGGTTTGAAGAGGCCTGGCGTCGCAACCAGCAGAATCAGCGTTTAATTTCGCGGCTAGATGCGCTGGCCCATCAGGATCCGCTGACGAAAACGGCCAACCGCCGGGCGATGGAGCTGGTGCTGGAAAACGCGGTGGAGCAAGGCAAACGCTTCACGGTCCTGATGCTGGATGTCGACTACTTCAAACTGTATAACGACACCTATGGTCACCAGGCGGGAGACGCGTGTCTCGCGCGGGTCGCGGAGGTGCTGAACACCTCGGTGCGCACGCCAGAGGATGTGGTTTCGCGCTACGGTGGTGAGGAGTTCGTCGTGATCCTCTTTGACTGTGAAGAAAGCGTTGCTGAGAAAGTCGCCGCGCGGATCCAGGCTGGCCTGCGCACCGCAGCCATTGCGCACAGCGCGTCGAAGGTGAGTGAATGTGTGACGGTGAGTATGGGCATTGCCGGCTATACCCCAGGACTGGCTGGCCCGGAAATCATCGCCCGCGCCGATGCGGCGTTGTATCGGGCGAAGGAGTCCGGGCGGGATAGGTGGTCGCGTTAAATAATGCCGGGTGGCGGCTACGCCTTACCCGGCGTTTTATTAATACCGCACACACACCGACTTGGTTTCACACCAGCCATCCAGCCAGTCGGGGCCGAAATCGCGCCCGGTGCCAGACTGCTTCATGCCGCCGAACGGCAGGTTGGCATCTATCAGCGTGTGGCTGTTCACCCACACGGTTCCGGCCTGTAGCCTGTCGGTGTACTCCAGCGCTTTACTGATGTTCTGCGTCCAGACGCTGGCCGTTAAGCCGTATTCAGTGTCGTTCGCCAGCTGAAGCGCCTCTTCCCCGTCAGCTACACGGACCAGATTTACCACCGGCCCGAAGACCTCTTCACGCGTCAGTCGCAGATGATTATCCGGGTTGACCACCAGCGTTGGCGAAACGTAATAGCCTTTGCCGTCTGGCCCCCGGTTCCCGGCGATCAGCTCCGCATTGTGCGCCTTCGCCTCATCCAGAAACGCCTGGACCTTATCGCAGTGGGCGCGCGACACCAGCGGGTTGATAAACGCATCCGGCGACATGCCCGGCCCGACGCTCAGGGATTTCACGGCCTGTTCAAAGCCGCTGACCAGCGTGTCGAACAGCGGAGCTTCAATATATATACGTGAACTGGCCGCGCAGACCTGCCCCTGATTCAGGAAGCTGCCGGTCATCAGCCCTTCAATCACCCACGCCGGATCGGCATCTTTCAGCACGATGGCCGGGTTTTTGCCGCCCAGTTCCAGCGTCACGCCCGTTAGCGTATCCGCCGCCGCGCGGGCAATCTGCTTGCCCGTCGCCGTCGATCCGGTAAAGCTCACTTTGGCAATGCGCGGGTGCGAGGTCAGTGCCGCGCCACAGACGGCGCCACTGCCGGTCACCACGTTGAATACGCCATCCGGGATCCCCGCCTCGCTCGCCAGTTCCGCCACCCGTAACAGGGTGAGCGGCGTGGTTTCCGAGGGTTTGATCACGATGGAGCAACCTGCCGCCAGCGCGGGCATCACTTTCCACATGCCAATCATCAGCGGGAAGTTCCACGGCACAATCCCCGCCACGACCCCAACCGGCTCTTTACGCGTCCACGCCTGATAACGCGCGCCCTGCGGCAGTGGAATCGAGAGATCGAGGGTTTTACCGGCAATTTTGGTGGTCAGCCCTGCCGTGTAGCGCATCCAGTTCAGGGTGCAGCCCACCTCGAAGGCGCGGGAAATGTTAATCGATTTCCCCTGCTCCAGGGTTTCGAGCTGTGCCAGCTCTTCGCCATGCTGTTCCACCAGATCCGCAAACCGCAGCAGGATGCGTTCCCGCTCTGCCGGAAGCCGCCCGGCCCAGCTTCGGGCGACAAAGGCGCGCCAGCCAGACATCACCGCACGATCGACATCATCAACGCTGGCATCGGCGGTGGAGGCAATGACCTCTCCGGTCGCCGGGTTGTAGACGTTCAGACGCTTTTCGCTATCGGATGCCGCCTGACGCCCTTCGATCCACAGGCCGTGCTGGCGATCTAAAAACTGCTGCACGCCAGGCAGGACGGCGACGTGTGATTCGGACATAGGATACTCCTTCGTTATGCTTCGCAGGGTGTGTATGCAGTCTAAGAGGGGATTCGCATTCCTGCTTTTGTCTGTGTGACATTCGCTTTGCCAGCTGTGACAGGCTCCGCAAATCGTGATAATTCCCGCTTATATCGCTGTAACCGTTGAGTGTTCTTTCCTATAGTCAGCCTCGTAGCCCTGACAAAATGCAACATAAATGCAACAATGCGAAAACAGTGACGGTGCAGCGAGAAAATCAATGGCATGTGCAAGCGAACAGGACAATTTTCAGCAGTGGCTGGCGCAAATTAACCAGGTTTGTGGGCGCTTTGCGGCACGTCCGTTAGAGGGGGCGTTTCTCGGCGAACTGGAAACCAGCTATACCCAAAGTCTGAAGCTGAGCACGGTGACCGCCGCAGGCGTTAACCTGTTTCGCACCCGTCAGGAGATCAAAAACGGCAACGACGCCTGGTTCTACACCGTGTTTCAGCTGGAAGGCAGCGCCGGAATCGAACAGGACGACCAGCGCGCGCTGCTGAAAGCCGGGGATATCACGCTGATTGACGCCTCCCGCCCGTGCTCCATTTACTGGCAGGAGCGTTCCCGCCAGATTTCGCTGCTGCTCCCGCGACAAATCATTGAGCAACACGCGCGTTTTCAGGAAGTGAGGTGCGCGTTGCCCCTCTCCCGCAGTCTGCCTACCGTACAGCTGAGCTACCGACTGTTACAGGAGAGCATGGGCAATGCCGATCTCAGCGCCAGTGAAAGCGAAGCGGCGCTGGAGGCGATGGTGTGTCTGCTGCGTCCGGCCTTCCAGCAGCATGACGAGGTGCTGCCGCGCAAGGAGCGTCAGTTCCGCCACGTTCTGTCCCTGATTGACGATCATATTCAGTCGGAGGCGTTAAGACCGGAGTGGATAGCCTCAGAGAGCGGCATGTCCGTGCGTAGCTTGTACCGCATGTTTGCCGGGAAAGGGCTGGTGGTGGCGCAGTATATTAAGAACCGTCGCCTCGATTTATGCGCTCAGGCGCTGCGTTCCATCGGCGATGACGAAAAGCTGGCGGGCATTGGCTACAGCTGGGGCTTTACCGACCATAGCCATTTTTCCACCGCCTTTAAGCAGCGTTTCGGGGTTTCGCCGGGCGAATACCGTAAGCGTTACCGCTAGTTACTTTTTCAGCCATTTGCCGTTAATCCCCTTCACGTACTCACCCGGCTGCGCGCGGGCCACCAGCTTTTGCCCCGCCATTTTCGCCACCTCGTCGACGGGCAAATTATTGCTGTCAGCAAGCTGCTGGTAACTTTCCGTGCGTGCGGCGTTGATACGGTTCACCAGCGCCAGGGTTTCAGCGTCGTGCTGAACGGGCGCAAGATAGCCGCTCAGGGTTTCCCCTACGCGCCCCTGGGTGCGCGCATCGTTGAGCGTAAGCGTGGCGGCGTGAACGTTCATCCCCAGCGCCAGTAACATCAGAGCTAATCGTTTCATGGCATCCTCAGAACAGATCGCTGCGGGATTTCAGCAGGGCTTCGACGTCTTTATCCACCTTGATATGGATTTCATGCTCGATTTTCACGTTCATGTTGATGGTGATCGGCTCTTTGGGCGCCGCCACTTCAATGCGCGGCGTGCAGCCTGACAGCAGCGCGACGACGGCCACGGTGAGTACACCCGCCCTCTTTTTCATTGTTGTTCCTCACTTTCCTTGCCTGTCGAACCGCGGAGAAGGGGTATCGCCGCATGTTGCTCAAACCATGTTTGCAGATTGTCCCCAAAGCGCAGGCTGCGCCAGAGGGTAAAAATGTTCTCTTCATGGGTGTAATTCAGGTTAACGAAGCTGCTTTTGCCCTCGACGCGGCTGGTGCCTTTAATGGCCGCCTGCATGGTTAACACACCCAGATTATCCACATTGAGTTTTGTCCACGACTGCGAAATTTCCATATAGCGGAGCCAGTTGATCGCCGCCCCGGCAACCACGTTGTCTTTCACAATGGCATCCGCCGTGTCCTGGTCGATGCGCAGCGTCATCGGCCCCGGGTTGGTCAGCCAGCCATCTTTAATGATCCATTTCTCATTGTCCAGCCAGAACGGCAGCGCGCCGCTCACCGGGCCGGACATGGCAAACTGCTTCGGATTTACCGCGCTTATCAGTTCGCTGGAGGAAATATTATCCACGCGCAGTAAAGCCGGATCGTGCTGCGGCATTCTCAACTGCTGCATGGTGATTTTCCCGCCGAGCGCTTCCACCTTCACGTTGGTGAGCAGGAGCGGGTTCGCTTCGGTCCAGGGATAATCGCCCTGGAGATCCGCGGTGATATTTCGGGCTGTGACCAGGTTTTTCACCTCGTCGATTCGTAACGTTACCGGTCCGCGCGTGCCCAGTGACCAGGTGCCCTGGCTTAAGCGGAACGGCAGAACAAAATCAACGCCGTTGATTTCGTTATCCGGCATCCACGCGCTGCCCGCTTTCAGCACCCCGTGCCCCCCGGCCTCAAACCCCTGGTCGGGGGCCGCTGAGAAAGCCACCTGCGCGTACATTTCGCCGCCGCGCAGGGTCATTTTCCAGTCTGGCGGGATCAGCGGCTGGAACACTGTAAGAGACTGTTTTGGCCACCAGGCCTGACCGCGGAGGCGTTCGCCGTCCCAGCGTCCATTCACCTGGACCGGGCCGATGTCGTCCGCATGAAGGTTCCCTTTAAACTGGAACACCGTCGGATCTGTCCCGTCAACGCTGAAGGTCAAAACGGACGGCGGCAGCACGCTTCCGCCTGAAAAGCTTGTTTGCCCGGCATTGAGCGCGAGCGCACCGCTAAAGGAGGGGTTATCCGGGTCCCGCGACCAGCGCACCGGGTGATCCAGCACCAGGCGCGGTTTGCTGACCAGCATCGTGCCGTACTGCAATTTGTCGAACCCCGTGGAAAGATCGGTCAGTTCGATAACGTTGTCGCGCCACTCCCCGGTTCCCCGGACATCCCAGCGCGCGTTCATCGGCGTGAAGTTCCCTTTACCCCAGTAGCGCCACTGCCACAAACCGTTGTCCGGTAAAAAGTCGTTAGCCTGGCCGTCCAGATGCAGCTCAAAATTGCCCATCTCGTTTTCATGCGCCCGCAGAATGGCTTGCAGGCGGCCGTCCACGCCCTTTTGCGTGAGCTTCACGCCCGCCAGCGGCCAGCGGATCTCATCGATATCCAGCGAGTCAATGATGCGTCCGCGCGAGCGCAATAGTGCGCCGGGTTCAAACGTAAGCTGCGGATCGTAAAGGCTGCCGGTCAGCTTCGCCGGGAGTCTGGCATACAGGATCAGATCGTTTTGCTTGGCTTCCCCGCTCAGGTGCAGCGGCATAGCGCTGTTTTCCATACTGAGCGAGCCGGGACCGATATTCAGCACCGCGTTGCCCTTACCCGCGTCCCCCTGGGTCAGCACGTTGAGCCGCCCCGTGAAGGTGGCTTTCTCCAGCCCCTGCTGCCAGTTATCCACCTTCAGGCCGATGCGACCGCTCATCGGCATACCGGAGGCTGACCAGTTCCAGCGCCCGTCGCTGATGGTCAACTGCTGAGCGGTGATCTGCCACGGTAAATCGAGCAGCGGATCGGGGTTGTCCCGCGCCATAACCACCAGCTGGCCCTGATTATCCTCCCAGTCCAGATCGGCATCGACCAGCGAGGATAACTGTGGCACGTTAAAGGTCGCGACCGTATGCCCTTTCACCGGTACGCCGTCCGGCACCAGCGGCAGGGTAAATTCACCGACCAGCTTCACGGGCTGCGACTGGTCCGGAAGCTGCACATCGAACTGGCTGATGGAGAGCGTCTGGCCGCGCAACTGCCCCTTAATGCTCACCTGCTCGCCTTTATAGGTGATGTCCTGGCGGGCTGGCGTGAGTGAGGCATGCAGCTCACCCTCCCACTGCTGCCAGGGAGAAAGGGTAAAACGGTGGATGGTCAGCCAGGTGTTGGGCAGGATGGTCTGCCACTGCGCCAGCGTTTTCGGCGCCACCGTAGACGGCGCCGATTGCGGTAATTTGCTCAGGCAGACAGAGTTAAGTTCAAGTGCGCCAATATCCAGATCCCAGCGGCTGGGGTGTGACAGGGTCACGTTTTCCATGCGGGCAATTTCGCACTCTTCTACCAGATAACGGAGATCGGGGATGATCAGGGCGTGGCGCGTGAGCCGTGGGCTTTTTTCAAACGCGATGCGTGTTCCAACGGGAAGCCAGATCCCGGCGAGCGTGGGCACCCACTGGGCGAGCGTCATCAGCAGCGTCAGCGGCACAAGAAATAGCAGCAGTAAAAGCGCGATTGCGGCTTTGTATTTACCCTTCATGGGCAGTTAATATCCTGATTTTGCGAAATAAATAAGCCGTTCTTGCCGCTCATTGTCGCATGTTTAGCCAGTCAGTTGAAGGTAATGCCATTTTTAAGAGTAGATGCTCTACAATAATTCATAGAACTTATTGATTTCAATGAATTTTGAAAAATTGTAAGATAATTTTAAACATGCTAACGTGGTTCCAAAATCACTGGAGAAAGTCTTATGAAACTCGCGGTATATAGCACAAAGCAGTACGACAAAAAGTATCTGCAACATGTTAACGAGACGTACGGTTTCGATCTTGAATTTTTCGACTTTCTGCTGACTGAAAAGACGGCTAAAACCGCCCACGGCTGCGAAGGCGTGTGTATCTTCGTTAACGATGACGGTAGCCGACCGGTACTGGAAGAGTTGAAAAAACAGGGCGTGAAATATATTGCCCTGCGCTGCGCGGGCTTTAACAACGTCGATCTCGATGCCGCCAAAGAGCTGGGTCTGAAGGTTGTTCGCGTTCCGGCCTATTCTCCGGAAGCCGTGGCAGAACATGCCGTCGGGATGATGATGTCGCTCAACCGTCGTATTCACCGTGCCTATCAGCGTACCCGTGATGCCAACTTCTCTCTTGAAGGGCTGACTGGCTTTACCATGTACGGTAAAACCGCAGGCGTGATCGGTACCGGCAAAATTGGTGTGGCCGCCCTACGCATCCTGAAAGGATTTGGCATGCGCCTGCTGGCGTTTGATCCGTACCCAAGCGCCGCTGCGCTGGAGCTGGGCGTGGAGTATGTCGATCTGAAAACGCTCTTCTCGCAGTCTGATGTTATCTCCCTGCACTGCCCGTTGACCCCGGAAAACTATCACCTGCTTAACCAGTCGGCGTTCGACCAGATGAAAGACGGCGTGATGATCATTAATACCAGCCGCGGCGGACTGATCGACTCTCAGGCCGCTATCGAAGCGTTGAAAACGCAAAAAATCGGCGC
The DNA here is from genome assembly GCF_049236805.1 of Enterobacter cloacae complex sp. XAL002. Classification (NCBI taxonomy): domain Bacteria; kingdom Pseudomonadati; phylum Pseudomonadota; class Gammaproteobacteria; order Enterobacterales; family Enterobacteriaceae; genus Enterobacter; species Enterobacter cloacae complex sp. XAL002. Next base: position 164,650 of record NZ_JBMKJN010000008.1, on the reverse strand, counting down.
GTTGGGTATGGACGTGTATGAGAACGAACGCGATCTGTTCTTTGAGGATAAATCTAACGACGTGATTCAGGACGACGTGTTCCGTCGCCTGTCGGCCTGCCACAACGTGTTGTTCACCGGCCACCAGGCGTTTCTGACCGCCGAAGCGCTGATCAGTATTTCGGAAACCACGCTGGGGAATTTACAGCAGCTTGAAAAGGGCGAAGCGTGCCCTAACGCGATCGTTTAAGACCGTCAGGCCGGGTGGCGGTAACCTCTGCCCGGCCAATAATAAGCCCATCAGAAAAATAAGCACAGGTTAACTATTAAGATGGCTAACGTTCATCGTAAATATAACAATCAAGGATATGACTGTTCCGGTGTGACCATATCAGAATGAGGCTCTGCTGAAGGCTGCGTGATTTGCTGCACTATCGTAACCAGTTGTTCAAAAACAGCTCTCATTTGCGTCGGGTAGGTTAAAGACAACCAGGTTGCCAGCACTGCTCCAGCCAAAAAGCCCAACTTCATACACCATCCCTAATAAATTTAGCGAGATACAAGCTTTAACGTATGTGTGGTGCCGGGTGCCTCCCGGTGAGTCGTTGGTCAGCCACCTTGACCCGCTACTGATTGCCTAAGCTACACGTGCTGTTTAGCCCCTCCGCACAGGGGGATTCACCACGCGAGAAAAATAACACAGTGCCCCGGCTGGTTTAGGGGATATTTCGTTTAAAAATAAATAATGACCATACAAAATTAATCTATAACTGTTTTCAGGAACCCTTCTACACTTTAAGCGGATATATCAGTAATAAGATTAATATAAGTCAGTTTTATTACGTCCCTAAATGCTGGGCTATTTACTTAGCCTTCACACATGTTGCCATTAGCAGAGGAGTCTGAAATATGGCATTCGTAACAACGAAAGATGGTGTCAGTATTTATTACAAAGACTGGGGTCCGAAGGATGCGCAGCCGATCGTTTTCCATCACGGCTGGCCGCTGAGCGCCGATGACTGGGATAACCAGATGCTCTTTTTCCTTGCAGAAGGCTTCCGCGTCATCGCCCTCGACCGTCGTGGTCATGGTCGTTCCGATCAGGTAAGTGAAGGTCATGATATGGATCATTATGCCTCCGACGCATCAGCCGTGGTCGAAAGCCTTGATTTGCGTAATGCCGTGCACGTCGGCCACTCCACCGGCGGAGGCCAGGTCGCCAGATACGTTGCGAAGTACGGCCAGCCTCAGGGGCGGGTGGCCAAAGCGGTACTGGTCAGCGCCGTTCCTCCGCTGATGGTAAAATCAGACACGAACCCCGGCGGTACGCCCATTGAAGTGTTCGACGGCTTCCGCCAGGCGCTGGCCGCTAACCGCGCCCAGTTTTACCTCGACGTCGCCAGCGGTCCTTTCTATGGATTTAACCGAGACGGAGCAGAGGTTTCGCAGGGAACAATCCAGAACTGGTGGCGTCAGGGTATGATCGGTAGCGCCAAAGCCCACTATGATGGCATTAAGGCATTTTCAGAAACCGACCAGACGGACGATCTCAAAGCTATCACCGTTCCCGTGCTTGTGTTGCAGGGTGATGACGATCAGGTCGTCCCGTATAAAAATGCCTCCCTTCTTCAGGATAAGCTGCTCGCAAACAGCGAGCTTAAAATCTATCCAGGCTTCCCGCATGGGATGCATCCCACGCATGCAGATACCATAAATGCCGATATCCTGACGTTTATTCGCTCATAAAGACGTTGATTATCCATAAAACAACCGGGCACCACGCCCGGTTCTCTTTTGCGGCAAGAATTGAGCGACCATTTCAGGAAGAAACGCTTACAGGAGTTTGATTTTTACTTCATACCCCTCCAGGCCTGTCATGGCCTCACGAGCGATAAACTCAATTTCAGATACTTCCTGCCCTGTTTTTTTTCGTAATTCTGCAATTTTTTTGGCGATAAGCGCTGAAATTTCTTCCTCTGCCTTTTGCGTCATTGCGTCAACTTTCATATTTACCTCTTGCGGCCGTTTACTGTTTCCAGTATCTAACTGGTTTTAACCATAACCCTATGTAAAGCGTAGACTATCTGCGTTACGTATGCTGCCTTCACCTTGAGATGAGGGGCAGATGGGGCCATTGCATTTAAATATGCATTTAGATTGCATTATTTGAATAAGCTGTTATTGTGCCAACGCCTTAGAGCACATAAACATAAGAAAAGATTTGACTCAAACTCGCCCCGCACCAGGGGCATTTTTTTTGCTCCCTATAAGCAAAAAACCCGCCATGAGCGGGTTTCTGCGTTATTCGGAAAGATTATTTGAAGACTTCTGCTACGGCCTGGAAGTTAGGGCCATGCTCTCGAGCAGCGATGATGACATAGTATTTCCCGCCCTTCTCATCTGCCAGTTTCGAGAGTTTTTGATGAAGATCTGAAGGTGAAGAAATTTGTCCACCTGAAGCCCCTACAGATACATTGCCCAGGTATTCAAGTTTGAAGTGGTGCGCTTCATCTTTGGAAATCATATCTGCCGCAGATGCGCCAAAGCTTGCAACTGTTAAAGCCAATACACTCCCTAATAGTGCTTTTTTCATATCATTCCTCCTGTTAATAAATCTATCTATTTAACATTAGCATCAAATATGGGAATGATCCGTGCCAATGTCGTAGAGAGACTGAGCGATAAGCGTCGCCTTATTGAGCATTATTACCTGCCCTCTCTGACGCAACCTGCGATTACAGCAGGTTCATCTACTATACTGACCTGTGCAGTTAGCATTTATCTGCCCGGTTGCGCGTTAGGTAACCGAAACTTACCTGTACCATGACCATCAGGAGAACAATATGCACACGAGTAAAACCCTGAAAAGGCTGCTAGCCGTATCAGCAGTTGCAGCAATGTTCAGCACCGTTGGCGTACAAGCCCAGACGACAAGCGCCGCGCAAACTAACGCTGCGGGCCAGGCTCAACCGGACGCCAGACTCAGCTCCGGCGACGAGAAAGCGTTAAAGGACATGGCGCAGGCCAATATCAACGAAGTCGCCGCCGCCAGGCTCGCCCTGGACAAGGCCCAGACCAGTGAAGTGAAAACATTCGCCCAGAAAATGGTCGACGACCACGGCGCCGCCCTGACCAAAGTGCAGGCCGTTGCCCAGAAAAAGGGCGTAGAGCTGCCGACCGAGCCAGACGCCGCCCATAAAGCCCTGAACTCAAGGCTTGAAAACCAGCGCGGTGACGCTTTTGACAAAATGTATATGGAATATGCTGGCGTGAAGGACCACGAGAAGGTGCTGTCGAAGCTTAAGAGCGACGCCAGTAAAATCGACGATCCGGATGTGAAAGCTCTGGCCAACGAGCACACGCCAGTCGTTGAGCAGCATCTGAAGTCCGCCGAGCAGATGTCAACGCGTGCTGGCGCATCAGCCGATAAATAAGTGCGTCGGTGAAACGACTACTGCAAAATAAAGTGGGGCCCGCAGGCCCCACGCTTATTTCACCTTCCTGATGAATTATTCCGGCAACGCGTAGACAACTACCTGATCGCCTACCTGATCCTTCAGGATCGTGTTCCCGCCAGCCACGAAGGCCACATACTGCCGACCCTTATATTCATACACGGACGGGTTCGCTACCGCTGGAGCTTCTGCCTGATCGGACCACAGCTCTTCACCGCTCTCTACCGAGTAGGCACGCACTTTGGCATCCATTGAAGCACCGATGAAGATCACGCCACCCGCCGTCACTGCAGGGCCACCAATGGTAGGCGAACCCCAGCTTTCCGGCATGAAGAAGCCATACTGCTGTGAGGCGCCAACCGGACGACGCCATTTCACATCGCCCGTGTGCATGTCTATCGCCACGATTTCACCAAACGGCGGTTGCCAGCACGGCATGCCCAGCCAGTTGCTCGCCACCAGCAGACGCATACCGTACGGGGCGCCTTCCTGTGGGGCAAAGCCGCTTTCGTTGCCGGAGTCTTTGTCCGCGTTATCGTAATCCTCACGGCTGTAGAGCTTCACGTACTGAACGATATGCGAGGTGTTGACGATGGCGATCTGTTTTTGCGGATCGAACGCCACCCCGCCCCACTGCACGCCGCCAGCGCTATCGGGATAGGTGAGCGTGCCTTCGCCTTTGGTGGTAGGCGGAGTATACATTCCCTCATAGGTCAGGTTATCCCACAGGCGAGAGCACTGGCCGCCACCGACGATATCCGCCAGCTTCCAGATTTCCGGCTTTTTCGACTGGTCGAGCAGCGGCGCAGGTTTGGTCGGGAACGGCTGTGTAGGCGAGAGAACTTCGCCCTGGACCGAACCATCACCCTGCGGAACCGGACGCTCTTCGATTGGCCATACGTCCTCCCCGGTCAGGCGGTTAACCACAAACAGGAAGCCCTGCTTGGTGGCCTGAACCAGCGCCGGGATCTGCTTGCCGTCTACGGTGATATCCATCAGCGTCGGGGCAGAGTTGATGTCGTAATCCCAGACGTCGTGGTGTACCCACTGACGGGACCAGACCACTTTACCGGTGTTGATGTCCAGCGCGGTGGTGGAGGTGCCAAGCGGAATTGCGTCGACGCGGTTGCCGCCCCAATAGTTGGGAGACGGCGATGAGACCGGGAGATAGACCAGCCCATTGGCCTCATCGGCGGACATGTGCGTCCAGACGTTGGCGGTACCGGTACGCTTGCGGATCTCTGCCGGTATCGCCTCAAAGGTCCATTCAAGCATGCCGGTCTGGGCGTTGACAGAAAATACGGTACCCGGAGGCGCTTCGGCATAGGCCCAGTCTTTCCCGGCCCAACCCACCAGCAGATGGTTGCCGACGACGGTTGGCGGTTGCAGGACAGAGAGCGGATACTTGGCGTTAACGGTGTTCCACTGATTCAGATCCAGCACCCCATTGTCCGCAAAGCCGCTGCACGGTTTGCCTGAATCGGCGTCCAGCGCAAAGAGCTTGCCGTCAACGGTGCCCATATAGACCATCTTCTGGCACGCCTCTCCCTTCACCGGATTTTTGGCCTGCCAGTAGGAAACGCCGCGGTTTTTCAGCACCGGTTGGGTCAGTGCCTTGCGCGACGATTTGGTGTCATAGTGCCACTTCTCTTTACCCGTGCCCGGCTCCAGCGCAATCAGGCGATCGAAAGGGGTGCCGATGTAGAGCGTGTCGTTAGCGAAAATGGGCGTTGCGGACCACACGGTCGCTGGCGTATCACCTTTACCATCCGAGACGTCGCCGGTATGGAACTCCCAGACTTTCGTTAATTTACTGACGTTATCCGCCGTGATCTGGGTAAGCGGGCTGTATTTCTGCGCGTTAAGCTGGCCGTGGAAGCTGTCCCAGGTTGGCGTGCCGGGCACCAGCGGCGTCGCTGGCTGGCTGGCCGAGGCGACTTTCTTTCCGTCACCGCTACCGGTTGAGGCATCGTCTGTGGTTTTTGTGGTTCCAGGCGCCTGCTGATCGGCCGCATCAATATTCAGTGATTCCTGGGTCCCCTGAGAGGCCTCAGCGGCTTTATCCTGCGCCTGCAGCGCGAACGGGGTGACCAGCAGCGCCAGCGCCGTCATGCTGACTTTTATGAAGGGATAATGCTTATCGTTATGCACGGGCGGCTCCTCAGGTTCTGACGGAATGGTTGTAACGGGCGGAATGGCTGCTCAGCATAATCAGACCAATCAGGCCGACCACCATGGCTGCCGTTATGATGTACTGGTGCAGCAGCGCGGCGGCAAAACCAATACCCGCCAACACCACCAGGGTGACAATAATCAGGAAAACACGCGCCCCGCGCCCCGATGCCGCACGTAACACAAAGATCAGTATCGCCAGCACCGCGCTGGCAATGGCCACGCCCAGTGCGCCAATGGTGCCTGTGACGCCGGTAAGCGGCGTCCACCAGGCGTATAGCGCCACCGCGAAGCCTATAACCGCGGCCAACAGCAGCAAAATAGTGCCGACGCGCGAAGATTGAGAATGCAACATACCAGGAATCCCCCTCTAAAAAATGCAAAATGGACCAACATTAAGGCGTTTTCGTGGATATATGTCCCTGCTGTTCGCGCGTGCAATGGCTATTAAAACAACGCGACGTGAAAAACGGCGGCATATTTCCCTAAACGTAACTGAGTATAGAAGAGGATTTTTTAAAGGGGCGTTTATCCGGCGAGTCCCCTTCCTCACGTTGAGCCCATAAGGCAGTGTGTTTCGCTAAAAACGCTCGGGCGAGGTTTATTGTCTGCTTTGAGCGAGGGACGAACGCTGGGGTGTAAAAAAAAATCGCCAGATGGGGTAGTAAAGGCTAGATTTAATTCAGGCATAACTGGTATGACCACATAAATAAGGCTCTATGAATGCGTTCAGTCATAATACCCGTCAATGAAGGTGGATTTCTGGCAGCCACAATTTGGGAAAGAAGCGATGCCAAAGCGATAGTGCTCCTTCATCCGGCAACGGCGGTTGTACAGGGGTTTTATAAGGGATTCGCAGAATATCTTTTTAACAGAGGATTCAACGTCCTCACATACGATTATCGCGGCACCGGCCTCTCTAAATCCGGGCTGGTCCGTACTTACCGCGTTTCGATGTCTGACTGGATCGACCAGGACGTCGGATGTATAACCGCCTGGGCTAAAGCACATTTTCCAGGGCTTAGCCTGTTGGCGGTAGGACACAGTGTGGGCGGGCATGCCGTTCTGCTTTCAACAGCCACCCACGCCCTGCAAGCTGCGGTCATTGTAGCCTCACATGCCGGGGTGACGAGCACCATCAAACGCACCACAGAAAAGGTGCGTGTCTGGTGCGTATTGCGTGTTCTGGCTCCGATTCTGTGCCGTATCTTCGGTTACATGCCTGCCAGGCGCCTGGGGCTGGGTGAAGATTTACCGGCACCAGTCATGCTTCAATGGGGGCGCTGGAGCGCAATGCCTGGATATTTTTACGATGATCCACACTGGAATGCACGCCAACGGGCAAGTGAGATCACCCTACCCGTGCTGGTAATGGGATTTGATGACGATCCCTGGGCTAACCGTGAAGCTATTGCGCGGCTGATGGAGCCGGTGCAACAAGCAAAAATAGAACGCTGCGAGATACGGCACGCAGAGTTTGGTCTTTCGTCCATTGGGCATATGGGATTTTTTCGTACGCGATGTGCGGAGAAATTATGGCCCGTCGTCGGTCAATGGCTGGAGAGTCAGTGCCCGGATTGAACGACGCGTGAACATGACCTTTCTGAGTATTCAACATATTAAAACCTGCCGGCATAAAAATTTGGAAATTTAACGGAAATGGTTAAGCTTCTTAGACACATGCTTAAGGGATAGTCAGGAAATGATTGTTAACTGTATGGTCTACCGTTCAGGCCACCCCGCCGAAACCGTAGATATTGAGGATATCAGTGAAGTCATCCAGGATACCGATGCGTTTATCTGGCTGGGGCTTTGGCAGCCTGAACCTGCGTTTATGTACAAAGTCCAGGAGGAGTTCGGTCTGCACGATCTGGCCGTTGAGGATGCGCTTAATGCACATCAGCGGCCTAAAATAGAGCGTTATGGCAGCTCGGCATTTATCGTTGTAAAAACCGTCAGTGGACAGGACGACAATATTGAGTTTGGCGAAACGCATTTGTTTGTGGGCCGAAACTTCCTTATTACGGTGCGCCATGGTGCTTCAGTGAGCTATGCACCTATACGCGCCCGTGCTGCTGAGGCCCCGGACATGCTTTCGTACGGTCCGGCTTATCCTCTTTACTGTATTCTGGATTTTATTGTTGACAGTTATGCAGAGCTGACTGCGCGGCTCAACACCAAAATTGGTGATATAGAAGCGACACTTTTTCACAGTGAATTTGACCGTGAAGCTATTCAGGACGTGTATTCCCTCCGCCGTAATCTACTCGGGCTTCGCAACGCCGCTCAGCCAGTAGAAGAAATCTGTACAGAGCTTATCCGCATTCATGAAGAACTTATTCCAAAACCCCTCAGGGCGTATTTCAGAGATATTCAGGATCACGCAAGCCATGTAGTAACGGATGTAAATGACATGCGTGAGCTGCTAAGCAGCGCGATGCACGTTAACCTGGCACTGGTTTCAGTGCAGCAAAACGAAGTCGTGAAGAAACTGGCCGGTTGGGGGGCCATCCTCGTGATCCCGACGGTAGTCTTTAGCATGTATGGTATGAACTTCGAACATATGCCGGAACTGAAGACGCTTTTTGGTTATCCGGCTACGGTCGCTGTCACGCTGGGAGCCTGTGTATTACTGTGGCTTCGGCTCAAACGCTCTCGCTGGCTTTGATTGATAAGCGATCTGATAGTTTTTGGTGTCGTGAAGTACAGTAAAGCCTCACGCTTATGCCGATTATGCCACGACACCATACCCTATCCGTTATTTCCCCTGCATATGTCGGTACATTCCTGTTCACCGGGCCCCGGTTTCTCAATCAGGGATCGCCCGCTCCACCGTTTATAAAATCCTGAAAAACGAGGCTATCACAGGGCAAGGTCACTCGTTATTCTAAATTATCAAACCACATCGATAATTATTATATTTGTTTATGATTCATTGAGCTCAGATGTGAATTTATATTGACGGACGTAAACATTATTTTTTCACACATGGATGGTTAATATGAAAAGGGTTTTTATGACGGCTGCATTAACGGGTTTATTTGTCAGTAATAATCCGTATGCAGGAGAAAGCTATCTGGTCTATAACCCACATAATATTGCGGTATTTGAAGTGCGTTTCTTTAATGTTGGCGACGGCCCCTTTATGCCGGACTGGCCGAATGCGTCTGAGTCAACCTGGGATCTTGGCCAGCAACAAAAAGAAAAAATACTCGATGCTATGCGTTACTGGGCTGAGGTTATTACCCCCAGCCCGGGGCAACTGCCTGCCATTATCAATGTGGGGACGTTTAACGACGAGAATGCCGCAGGTTCCAGCGATTCAGTTACCGACGGCATTATAAGTCTGACGCAGTTGCAAGGCGCATTGAACGGCATTGATACCGGAGAGCTGACCTTTGGTTCCCACGCCCAGTTCATCATGGGCAAACTGGATTTTGATAACGTTCCCTATGTGCCCGCGCAATTGCCGCGCACTGGAAAGGCCGATCTGGTCAGCGTCGCTGTTCATGAGCTGGCACATGGACTGGGAATATCCAATATGGTTACCGATCTGCAAGGAAGTGGCACATTCACGCCCGCTTTCGATACCGTGCCTTTTGGCTCCTGGACCAGCCATCTGCGCGATGACCGTGGCAATCCTGCCCGGCCAGGGCAAGTAATATTGTGTAATGGATGCAATAACAGATGGGATCCACAAGGCTTTGATGTACGGCTTGATAAAGGCTATTTCACCGGCAGGCATGTGGATGAAGTCCTTGCAGGCGCCATGCCTGGCGTGCCGGTGAAAATGTTAGCAGACGACGGCTCGGTCGATGATAACTACATGAGCCATATCGAGCTGAAAAACAGCATGATGAGCCATCAGAACTACCGCAATTACACCACGTTTATGGAAGCGGAACTGGCGTTGCTGCAGGATATGGGTTATCAGATTGACCGGCGTAACTTTTTCGGTTTTTCGCTATATGGCAACGGGCAAATGCTCGTTAACCGCAATGGCTATTTTCAGCGTAATCAGCAGGCGGATGGCTATCTGGCTGGTCAATACAATACCGCTAATCTGGGAGTTGGCCTGCATGTGTATGGCAGTAATAACCATATCTTTCAACAAGCGGACCTGTTGACGTCAGGGGCTGGCGGCGCGGGCATCCGTATAGATGGGCAAAATAACACCCTGAGCATCGATCCCGGTGTACGGATATACGCCGATGGCGTTAATGGCCGTGGAGTGATGTTTGCCTACGGTAAACAGCACAGCCTTATTCAACGTGGCGACGTTCAGGCACTGGGAGCCAGTGGCGTCGGTATCAGTTTTGATTTTGGCAATAACCTCCTGGGTAACGAGGTGGACTATCGCGGATCCTGGCTTCATATCGTGGACGGCTATTACGATGCGTTATTACCCGAGTTGCAGGGAGCGCTGGTAGACAATGCCGACATCAGCGGACGGGTTGCCGGTAAAGGCGCGGCGATTTATATATCACCGAACGCGCTGGTCGGTAATATAAATATATTAACGGGTGCCCGGCTGGAGGGTGATATTTATTCGGACTACGCCCAGCGGGATGACTATGGCCAACAGCGGTTAACGCTGCTTACCTTCGGTCGGAAGGCCAATGCGTACGGGCAAGCGACGGAAGCTGCCGATGCTGATTTCAGCTTTACGTACCGCGGAAACATTGAAGGTATCAATAATCTGGCACTGGACGCGCACGGAGGGAAAACCTCGCTTAATGGCGATTTCCAGATTTACAGCATGACTATCGCGCCAGGTGCCAGCCTGTCCGGCAACGCCAGCTATACGCTTAATGAGGAAGGCCGCTTTGTAAATAACGGGATCCTTGCTCCGGGTAATTCACTTGGGCAAATCAATATATCCGGTGCTTATCAACAGGGGAATACCGGGCAGTTGTTGTTGGAAGTCGACGGGCGCGGCAGGCATGATACTCTGCGAGTGGACGGTCACGCACAATTTGACGGTCAACTGACGTTTGCGCCGCAGCCGGACTGGTACGCAACAAACTGGCGTCTGAATACGCAAGATTTGCTAAAAACGGACGCTTCCGACGGCAATTTCAGTGCGGTGAACAGTGTGCTCCGTTCACCCACGCTAACGCTGCAAACAACGCCACAGGGAAAGAATGGCTGGCAGCTCTCAATGCTGCGCGCTTCAAACGCATACAGCCGGTATGCGCAGGACGCTAATGCGCGGCAGGTAGGGCAAGCGCTGGATAAAATTGTGGCGGAAGCTAAGTCGGATATACAACCGCTGTACCGTACTCTGGATTTCTCAGCCACTGATGGCGGGAGTATCAGCAATGCCTTGCCGCAACTTTCTGCGGGCGCCTACAGCGCCATGTTCGCAAGTTCCCTGCAGCGTGAACAGCAGATAGCGCGGATCGTTGGCGGGCCAAATCCTGTGGTTATGCCGAAGCAACTGACGGAAGGCGAATGGCGCAGCTTTGCCATACCCTTTGGCGGCGGCTTCTGGCAACAGCGTCAGGGTGACAGTGTAGGGTACGACGCCAGCAGTTATGGCATTGTATTCGGTGCTGAAAAACAAAACGATGAGAATCACAACTGGATTTATGGCTTTCATGGTGCGGTCAGCGGTCAGTCGGTGACGGTGAAATCACCAGAAACCACAACCGGGAAAACCACTGCTTTCGATCTGGGTGTTCATGCTCGTTACGGCGCTGAAAGGTCCGAAGGAATGTATTTATTCGGCACTGGCCGATTGGGTATTGAAGACAGCTGGCTGGACAGAAACATTAATGTAGAAACTTACGGAGCAAGCCACCATGCCACCTGGACCGGATTGTCAGGTTCTGTTACGGCCGGCGGAGGCTATCGATGGGCGCTGAATAATAATGTGAACGCCGGACCGGTAACGTCATTGAATTACACCACATTACATCGTCCCGGCGTGAAGGAAAGCGGCAATGACGGCAGCCGACTGATGCTGGGTTCGCAGACCTTCGATTCTCTGAGATCAAGTATCGGGGTGAATGGTAACTGGAATGTACCCCTCGCTTCAGGGGCATCGTTCGCAGCTGAGCTGCAGCTCAGCTGGGATCATGAACTGCTTGATGGCAACGTAGTGCAACAAGCCTCTTTCGCCAACTATCGAAGCACAGGGTTTAGTTCCAGGAATCAGGTGACTGGTCGTGACACTCTGGGTGTTAAGGCAGGTATGAGCTATAAAATCAACGCTGATGTCGAATTGGGCATCGGGGTTGAAAGCGAAATGTTTCGTTCTGGCTATGACTCGATTGCAGGTAATCTTTCAGCCACCTGGCGTTTCTGATGTCTGAGGACGAGAAAATAATAGGACTGGCCCTGTCCCCGGCGTTGCCGGGGTATTCCTGAAGGCTTTTGATATCAAAAATGGCTTGTGTCGCCCTGGCCATGCTCACCTGAACCTTTAACCCGCTTAAGCTGGATCTCTTCACCACGTTGCCAGGCATCCGCTCCCTTAGCAACTGGGTGCGCCACAATATCCTTACGTTCTTCTTTGATGGCTTGCGTGCTCACGTCAAAGCGTCGATCTCTGTCCGCCAGAAGTTTAGGGTCTAACTGCCCTTCCCCGGTAAAGCCCATCATCAGTGCCGGAATGCCGAGCGGCAGCTTTTTATCGCGGTCGGTGTGCCAGGTATGCCAGGTCTTGCCGTAGGTATTCACAATTTTGCTCATCAATGCTTTGTCAGCCACTGCAGGTAAACCTGGAGCAATCAGGCTGCCGGATTTCACTTCATATTGATGGCTGTGCCACAATTTTTTTTCTTCCGGCGGCAGTGTGTTAAACAAACGCTCACTAATGATGTACTCAACGCCCATTAAACGGGCATCTTTGGTGTTACCGTCGTAGATCACCGCCTGCATCACGTCTTCATTCAACACGGTTACATAATGATGGGCTTCCATCTGGCCATTTTTATCCCCGCTATAAAAATGGAAACCGTCAAGGTAGGCACTCATTGCATCAATGGGCGGACGGGACTGGATAAGCTGAGCACCGGCTTCAAGCGTGCTCGTCCCGACGGAGGTTTTTACACCCGGAACAGGCGTATTTGAAGGGGTATTGTTCGCGCCACAACCCACTAACGTCAGGCTCGACAATAATAAAAGCGATAATGGTTTCATTGACCCTCCCTGTAAAAGTCACTTTACTGAAAGTAGTACATTCGCGCAGACACGCCAGGAGAGTTTTTATTAAACCATCCGGCAAACTGGCGTACGTTCCGTTTAAGAACACCATTTAAATACTGGCAGAAAGAGCATCAGAGATTTTTCAGCCGCGAAGGCCATTTTTCTGAAGATATGGAGTTGATCGCAGAAGAGTTTGAAGTGGTTGAGATCCTGTAGGACAAAGTAAAGGGGCTGGCGTTTGATCAATTGCCATTTATATCAGTGCCCGCTTCTGGCACAAAACAGCCATTAACATTCATCGAATTCTCAGTAAATCTGAATACCGGGTCGTATACCGCGGTGAAAGCATTTCACGCTTCATCTGCCATTGCTGCTGTATGCCCTGCCCGGCAAAATAAAGCGTACCCTTTCCATCTTTCGCGTTCAGACGATCCAGCACTTCCATCAGCTTTTCACTTCCGGCACGCGGCGCGCTGTTGTCAAACAAATTGAGCTGGGCAACGCCCTGGCTGAAGAAGTCCCCGAGCATAATGCCGGCTTTCTGGTAGCGGTGGCCCTCCTTCCAGATTTTGTCGAGGCACTTTACCGCGGCGTTGATAATGTCGCGGGAGTCCTGAGTGGGTGTGAGAAGCGTCATTGAGGCACTGTTGCCGTAATAGGGTTCGTTCAGAGCGAACGGAGAGGTCTTTACGAACGCCGAGATAAAGCGGCAATACTGGTGCTCGCCACGTAACTTCTCAGCGCCACGGGCCGCATAGCTGCATATAGCCTGGCGCACCTGCTCGTATTCTGTCACGCGCTCACCGAATGACCGACTACAGACGATCTCCTGCTTTGTCGGTGCAAACTCTTCCAGATCGAGGCACGGCTCGCCGCGCAGCTCCCGGACCGTTCGCTCCAGCACTACATTGAAGTGCTTGCGGATAATCCACGTGCTCTGCTCTGAGAGATCCAGCGCCGTTTTGATACCCATCGCATTGAGCTTCTTGCTGATGCGCCTGCCCACGCCCCATACGTCCTCTACAGGCACGATAGCCAACAACCGGCGCTGGCGGTCGATATTGGATAAATCAACCACCCCACCCGTCTGCTGCTGCCATTTCTTCGCCGCGTGATTTGCCAGCTTCGCCAGCGTCTTCGTCTGGGCTATGCCAACGCCGACCCTCAGGTGCGTACGCTTCAAAACCGTTTCGCGGATCTCCTTGCCAAAATCAGTCAGGTCCCGGCAATTACGAACCCCGGTGAGATCACAAAAGGCCTCATCAATGGAATATATTTCGACGCGAGGGCTTATTTCTTCCAGCGTGGTCATTACCCGGCTGGACATGTCAGCGTAAAGTTCGTAGTTACTGCTGAAGCAAACCACGCCGGCGCGCCGGAACAGGTCTTTCTGCTTAAAGTATGGCGCCCCCATGGTAACGCCAGCGGCTTTGGCCTCTGCGCTGCGCGCTATCACGCAACCGTCGTTATTTGAGAGGACAACCACCGGTCGGCCTCTCAAATCTGGCCTGAATACCGTCTCGCATGATGCATAGAATGAATTCACATCACAGAGCGCAAACATATCAGCTGGCCGATTTAACAATAAAAGTGACCACACCAAAAACGTCCAGCGTGTCTTCACTGCCAACGATAATCGGTGAATAAGCGCTGTTCATCGGATTGAGTTGAACATTAGGCCGCAGTTGCAGGCGCTTAACGGTGAATTCCCCTTCCACCGCGGCGATGACGATATCGCCGTGCTCAGCCGTTCGGGAACTATCGACCACCAGTAAATCGCCGTCGCTTATTCCCCCTTCAATCATTGAATCACCCGCGGCTTTAACGAAATACGTCGAGCTGGGGTGGGCAACCAGAAGTTCATTAAGATCAATGCGCTGCTCCACATAATCGGCAGCCGGGCTTGGGAATCCGCACTGAACTAAATCGCTGAAAAGTGGAAGCGCGATAATCTCACGCAGTTCTGTAGGTCTGATAAATTCCATTACGCATACCTCTAATACTGTTTTTATATACAGTAGTTTTGTTTTGAAGCACGCGCAAGGCAGCTGAACCGTAGCGACTGTTTAAACCTTCACCGTTTCGTTTGTAAGTTTCTCTCTGGCTTCAAATTATGGTTTTTGTAAATTTTACGATTAAACGCTTCGACTGCTCGTTTTAAAGGCTAAATGAATAGATTGTCATCAACATAAACAAGGTGAAGGGCGGCATGGCATTTCTTTAGCCGGAATGCCGTTTGACTGTACCCATATACAGTAGTATTTTTACGTGCAGACAGAATCGCACAATTAATATTCATAGGGAAAAAATAATGTTTGTTGAACTGGTTTATGACAAGCGAAACGTACAGGGGCTGGAGGGAGCCAGGGAGATAATTCTGGCTGAACTGACAAAACGTGTGCACCGGATTTTTCCTGATGCCAGCGTGACGGTTAAGCCAATGCAGGCGAATGGCCTGAATAGCGATGCCAGCAAAAGCGACCGGGAAAAGCTGAACCGTATGCTTGAGGAAATGTTTGAAGAGTCGGACATGTGGCTGACGCAAGAGTAACAAGGTTAACAAATACCAGCCCACCGGGGAAAAACCGGGCGCAATGCCCGGTTCTGTTTTCAGCCAGTAATGCCTTTAATCACTCACCCGCGGTTCTCCAGCATCGGTTCATTTCTCGGATCGTGCCCGCAAGATAAAAACGCCTCCCGGAATTTCTGCCCATTTTCTCGCGTTATCTTGTACAAAATACAGCTTTTGCATGTCGATCAAGTCATCTTATCCCTGCCCTATACTTTGAGTATGACATCCGACTGGAGGTTTCTATGTGTGGACGCTTTGCACAAGCCCAAACCCGTGAAGAATACCTGGCCTACCTTGCCGACGAAGGCGATCGCGACATCGCGTATGACCCGGCCCCCATTGGCCGGTACAACGTCGCGCCCGGTACCAAAGTCCTGCTGCTGAGCGAACGCGACGAACTACTGCACCTCGATCCGGTGTTCTGGGGCTACGCACCTGGATGGTGGGACAAAGCACCACTGATTAACGCACGTGTAGAAACCGCGGCCACCAGCAGAATGTTTAAACCTCTGTGGCAACATGGCCGGGCGATCTGCTTTGCCGATGGATGGTTCGAATGGAAGAAGTCAGGTGACAAGAAACAACCCTACTTCATCCACCGGGCCGACGGTCAGCCAATCTTTATGGCGGCGATCGGAAGCACACCGTTTGAGCGCGGCGATGAAGCCGAGGGATTTCTGATTGTGACGTCTGCGGCTGATAAAGGCCTCGTCGACATTCATGACCGCAGGCCACTGGTTTTGTCACCAGAAGCGGCACGCGAGTGGATGCGACAGCATGTTGGCGGGAAAGAAGCTGAAGAGATAGCTTCAGATGGTGCAGTGCCCGCCGATAAGTTCGTCTGGCATGCGGTAACGCGTACAGTAGGAAATGTAAAAAACCAGGGGAGGGATTTGATAGAGCAAATAGAAATCAAATCTGATCTTAGTTAGACCTGCACTTTTTAGATGGGATAATAAAACCCTTCCCTCTATTGAAGTCAAAACCTTTGACAACTCCTGTCATTTTACGGGACAAATTATTTCCTTGCTGTAAATCAAATTTGACGACACAGGAAAAATTTGGATTGGCTAATCTAATCTGTATGGCCTCCCAGATGGCTAAAATAAGATTTGCTTAAAAGATCTACACGTGCCTTAATGATGCGGTTGGTTCGATGCAATGTGAATCTGACTTTTCCAAAGTAGTCCTCATAACCAGGTGCTATCTCTGATATCCCCTCCTCTTGAGTCCATACGTATGCCATCATGCGTTTCTTTTCATGAACTTGTAACTTTTAAGTGTTCAAGTGGAGTTTTTATGTCATCAAAAATGATACGTCTTGTTAAGTGGTTTAACGATGATAAGGGCTTTGGCTTCATCTCCCCACTCGATGGAAGTAAAGATATCCTTGTTCACTCTTCTTCTCTACAGGGAGAGACATTCAAAACTCTTTTTGAAGGCCAAAAAGTTAAATTTGCTGTCATTGCCGGTACCAAAGGTCCGACAGCTGCAAATGTTACGCTTTGCGATAAATAACCCCCTCAATGACCGCTTAAGCTTCTGTGAATTAAATAATCAGAAGCGTCATTTATCGTTTGCGAATATCATTACAACAGGCCAGCATATTTACAGCACCGTCAAATTTGCTGACCGATGTGATGAAATGCAGGACTGCTGCATGAATAGTCTCAAAGCAGAAACTAACTGCTTATAAAATATTAAAGTGCGTAAGAGGTTAGGCAGCCTCCAAAAGCATCACTTCTTAGTTATTATATGAGATTTTTTAGTAATGTTGAGGGGATTTGAACAACGCGTTGCAGTAAGGGCAAACCAGTTGAGCTCCCTTTTGTACACGATTGTAACTATGCTCCGAGTCTCTTGTGCAGTTTGGACAAGGGCATTTGACTAAATAATTTCGGCGGAATTGCGTGTTTTTACGTGCAGACATAAGCTTCTCCAGTACAAATGGACTGCTACAGTACACGTTAAGGCAGAATATTGCTTGTTTTAATTTCGAAAGAGGTAACTAAACGTCAATAAATCAACCCCCTTTCGAACAACCCTGGGCCATAAAACTCCCTGAAATACATGGTGATACATGAAAAAAGTAATTATTTTCTTTAATGGTAAACCAGGTAAAGTAATCACCGTACTTAAGGGCGTGACATCAATACGCGAACAATACCCTAATGGAGAAGGGATAAACCTTCCGATAATGTCAGCCGGTTTTCCCTCTTTAACAGGTGACCATGAAGTTGTCTATGTTGCATCAGATCGAGAGCTTACATCTCAGGAAATATTAGATGCAGCCAGGAAGTATCTATAAGCTTCAATATCTTCTACCAACACTCAACACTGCGGATAACCTTCAGTAACAAGCATTATTAAAACAATTAGGAATTATCAGTATTGCCTACCTGGCGTAGGCTTTTTTTTCATTTAGCAGACGATACATTCCTGTCTAATGTCATATATTTTTTAGGACTCGGAACATTTTTTGATTCAAACAGTCTAAAAGATATACTCACAAAGGGGGCCTTTATGACAACGCTTATCATCTCTACTATCGTGGCAATGGTACTGGCATTGATGATTTTAAGTCTGATCAAGATCGGGATCAGCGTATCGAACAATCCTGATGAACTGTAATGTATTCAAGTTTCCATAACCTCTTTATTTACTGGGCAGCCTATTCACCTTTCCTCGCAGGCAGCGCCACTCCAGCCCCGGGTACGTTCCACAATTAATTCCCTCTCCATTGGCGCAGCAGGAAGCTGCCCAGTCGTTCGCCCTGATATATAGGGTCAGCCATAAGAAAGTTATCCTGCAAATTTCGCAGAATTTAAGGATTCATTTTGGGGAGGAATTTGGAGGAGTTTCGGGGAAGAAAAAATCGAACAAAAAACCGGGCATCGCGCCCGGTTCTGTTTCCACACTAAAAAGCCCTTAAGCACTCAATCCACGATTCTCCAGCATCGGTTCGATCCTCGGATCGTGCCCGCGCCAGTTCCGGTAAAGTTCAGCTAAATCAGTGCTGTTGCCGCGCGACAAAATCGCCTCGCGGAATTTCTGTCCGTTTTCGCGCGTTAAACCACCCTGCTCGACAAACCACTGATAGCCATCGTCCGCCAGCATCTGTGTCCAGAGATAGGCGTAATAGCCCGCCGCGTAGCCGCCGCCGAAGATATGGGCAAAATAGCTGCTGCGATAGCGCGGCGGTACGGCTGGAAGATCCAGCCCTTCTTTTTTCAACGCGGCGGCTTCAAAGGCTTCCACGTCTTCAACGGGCTCATGAATGCCGTGCCAGTTCATATCCAGCAGCGCGGCGCTCAGCAGTTCCGTCATGTCATAACCCTTATTAAACTGGGTCGCATTGAGCATTTTTTCCCGCAGCGCATCCGGCATCGGCTCGCCGGTTTGATAATGGCGGGCAAAGTGCGCAAACACCTGCGGATGGCTGGCCCAGTGTTCATTGATCTGCGACGGGAATTCAACGAAATCACGCGGCGTGTTGGTGCCTGAAAGCGTGGCATAGCGCTGGCTGGCAAACAGGCCATGCAGCGTATGGCCAAACTCGTGGAACAGGGTAATCACATCATCCCAGGAGATCAGCGCGGTCTGCCCGTTCGCTGGTTTTTGATAGTTGCAGACGTTATAAATCACCGGACGCGCGGCAAACTCGTAAGACTGCTCAACAAAATTCCCCATCCACGCCCCGCCCGCTTTGGAATCACGCGCGAAAAAGTCGCCGTAGAACAGCGCCATGCCTTCACCCGTGTGGTCGAAAATCTCCCACACGCGAACGTCCGGGTGATAAACCGGAATATCGAAACGCTCGACAAAGCGGATACCGAACAGCTGCGTGGCGGTCCAGAATACGCCATCTTCCAGCACGGTATTGAGCGCGAAATAGGGTTTGATCTGCGACTCATCCAGCGCGTATTTCGCTGAACGCACGCGTTCGGCATAAAACGCCCAGTCCCAGGCCTGTACCGTAAAACCGCCCTGCTCGCCGTCAATGACCTTCTGAATATCCGCCTGCTCCAGCGCGGCCCTGCTGCGCGCCGCAGGAACTATCCCGCGCATGAATTCGAGCGCGGCATCCGGCGTTTTCGCCATCTGATCGGCAATGCTCCAGCTGGCATAGTTGTCAAAGCCGAGCAGTTGCGCCTGTCTTGCCCGCAACGCGGTAAGCCGACGGATCAGGTCGCGCGTATCGTTTTCGTCGCCTTTTTGAGTGCGTTCCCAGCCCGCGCTAAACAGCTTTTTACGGGTCTCGCGCAAAGACAGCGCCGCCAGCGCGGGCTGTTGCGTGGTATTCAGAAGCGGGATCAGCCAGCGATCCGTCAGCCCTTTTTCTGCGGCAGCATGAGCCGCGGCAGCCATCTCCTCCGCACTGAGTCCGTCAAGCTGGTGAACATCATCCACCACCAGCCCTCCCGCCTTATTCGCCGCCAGCAGGCGCTGGTTGAACTGGCTGGTCAGGGTGGCGGCTTCGGTATTCAGAGATTTCAGCTCGGCTTTTTCATCGGCGTTCAGACGCGCGCCCGCAAGAACAAAGTGCTGATACGTCACCTCCGTCAGTCGGCGGGATTCGGCATCCAGCGTGTCGCGATCCTGCCAGACGGCTTCCACGCGGGCGAAAAGCGTATCGTTTAGCCAGATATCGTTCGCCAGCCCGGCCAGTTCGGTGGAGAACTGCTCGTCCAGTGCCTGAAGATAATCGTTGGTGTGTGCGGACGTCATGGCGAAGAACACGCTGCTGACGCGCGACAGCATGGCCCCGCTCTTTTCCAGCGCCAGCACGGTGTTGTTGAAGTCCGGCACGGCGCTCTGCGCGATAATCGCGTCAATATCTGCACGCTTGAGGCGCATTGCTTCATCAAACGCCGGGCGATAGTGGCTGTCTTCTATCACATCAAAACGCGGAGCCTGATAAGGCAGCAGGCTAACGTCAAAGAAAGGGTTGTTGACCGACATCGTTTACTCCTGAGCACGGTATTTCTCACCAGAGTAGGCCAGCCTGCTCCGGCCTGCAATGGCGTCATACAAATGTTGCCTTAACGATGTGCCCGAGTGCGTGCTATGGTAGTACAACACAAAAAGCGTTGAGGAACAGTGAGATGATTATATTAGTTACCGGGGCGACAGCAGGTTTTGGTGAAAGCATCACGCGTCGCTTCGTCGCCAACGGACATAAGGTGATTGCAACGGGTCGTCGTCAGGAGCGTCTCCAGGAGTTGAAAGACGAGCTGGGCGACAGCATCCTGACCGCACAGCTGGACGTGCGCAACCGCGCCGCCATTGAAGAGATGATTGCCAACCTGCCTGCCGAATGGCGTGAAATCGACGTGCTGGTCAATAACGCTGGCCTGGCGCTGGGCATGGAGCCTGCCCACAAAGCCAGCGTGGAAGACTGGGAGAACATGATCGACACCAACAACAAAGGCCTGGTGTACATGACCCGCGCCGTGCTGCCGGGCATGGTTGAACGTAACCGTGGTCATATCATTAATATCGGTTCCACCGCAGGCAGCTGGCCTTACGCGGGCGGCAACGTCTATGGCGCAACCAAGGCCTTTGTACGCCAGTTTAGCCTGAACCTGCGCACCGACCTGCACGGTACCGCGATCCGCGTGACCGATGTTGAGCCGGGTCTGGTCGGTGGAACGGAATTCTCCAACGTGCGCTTCAAGGGTGACGACGCGAAAGCGGATAAAACCTATGAAAATGCGAATGCGCTGACGCCGGAAGATATCACCGAAACCGTCTGGTGGGTCGCGACGCTGCCGAAGCATGTCAACATCAACACGGTTGAGATGATGCCCGTCAGCCAGACCTATGCCGGACTCAGCGTGCATCGCGGGTAATTCACCCTTCCCGGCCTGCGGGCCGGGTATGTGATGACGGGTAAAAGAATGGTAGTATGTTCAGGTTAACTCTCTGAGAAATCACAACCCATGGCCGCTGAATCGCAACTTAATCCTACCCAGCCTGTAAATCAGCAAATTTATCGCATCTTACGCCGTGATATCGTTCGCTGCCTGATCCCACCGGGAACGCCACTCTCAGAAAAAGAGGTTTCGGTACGTTTTGACGTTTCCCGTCAGCCCGTGCGCGAGGCGTTTATTAAGCTCGCAGAAAACGGCCTTATCCAGATCCGCCCTCAGCGCGGCAGCTATGTAAATAAAATTTCGCTTTCGCAGGTACGGAATGGCTGTTTTGTTCGCCAGGCCATTGAGTGCGCCGTTGTGCGTCGCGCCGCGTCGCTCATCAACGATAACCAGTGCTACCTGCTGGAGCAAAACCTGCATCAGCAACGCATTGCCATCGACCGCAAACAGCTAAACGACTTTTTCCAGCTGGACGACGAATTTCACCAGAAACTGGCGCAGATCGCCGAGTGCCAGCTCGCGTGGGATACCGTCGAAAACATCAAAGCTACCATCGACCGCGTGCGCTACATGAGCCTCGACCATGTTTCTCCGCCAGAGATGTTGCTGCGCCAGCATCACGATATTTTCAGCGCACTGGAAAAACGCGACGTGGAAGCCGTAGATAAAGCGATGACGCTTCACCTTCAGGAAATTAGCGAGTCAGTTCAGTTAATTCGTCAGGAAAACCGCGAGTGGTTCAGCGAAGAATAAAACCTCGCCGCCCCCTTTCGGTTGCGGCGAAGTGATTAGCGGACCACTAATACCGGAATAGTGGCGTAGCGCAGGATAGTTTCAGCATTCGAGCCCAGCAGATGAGTTGTCATGCTCGGGTTTCTTGATCCAATAACAATAACGTCATATTTCCCCTCTTTGCTGAGCTGGATGATTTCATCGCGTACGTTGCCGAAACGTACTTCACAATCAATATTTTCCGGGGACATATCAAAGAGCCGTTTCAGTGCCTTCATCTTCTTATCCGACTCGGCGGTCATATACTCTTCGAACTTCTTAATATCGGCATTGAACCCCCGCAGTAACGAACGGCTGCTGTTAGGGAGAATGTTGACCAGGGTGATCGTCGCGCCTTCCGATTTCGCGAGGTTGACCGCGTGGCGTACCGCTTTATCGCTTAGATCCATTTCAAACACGTCAACAGGCATCAAAATTTTCTTATACATAAGCCTGACTCCTTTTCCGATGAAGGGTTATTTTCTGCCTCCAGAATGGCATTGTGGATATAAACAAAGCCTAAACACTTGCGTCTGGAAACTATCAATTAAGGAAAATAACTGTCCGCTTTGTAAAGCGGTGTCCTGAACCGTCAACGCCATCAGGAAATAAGAAAAAAGTGTGAGCTTGATCAAAAGCAAATAATTTCGTTTAAGAGAGGCGTATTAATAGTGCCCCGTGAACGGCAGCCGTTGAATTAGCGCCGTAACGGATAAGTGCGAGAGGAGAAAATACCATGATGACATACGACCGTAACCGAAATGCAATCACCACTGGCAGCCGCGTCATGATTAGCGGCACAGGTCAGTTCGGCGTGATTAAAGCGATCCACAGCGACGGCCTTAATGCCGAGCAGGTGCGTCGTGGTAAAACGGTTGAAGTGGAAGGATGCGAAGGTAAGTTCGAACCGATTGAGCTGATTCGCCTGGGGATGCACTAAGCTGTGCCCCGACATGCCGCCGCGAACGGCGGCATGTCAAAGCGTTAAAGCCGGGCTGCGTACTCAGCAACCGTGGCCTTCGCGCCTTTTTGCAGCAACGTTTGATAGGCCTGCATGACGGCAGCCACGAATACCGTGTCCTTCGGCAGCTCGTTACCGAAAATAGCCTCAATGCCCAACAGCGCGCTAACGCGGCTTTCACCTTCAGCGCTACCGTTTACCGCCGCCTGAATCACCGCCAGCTGCGGATCGCTCACCTCAATCGCGTTACCCTGCTCATCCACACCGCCGACATAACGCATCCAGCCCGCCACGCCGAGGGCCAGCAGCGGGAAGGGTTTCTGGTGGACAAGGTGCCAGCGCACGGAATCGAGCATGCGCTGCGGCAATTTCTGGCTACCGTCCATGGCGATTTGCCAGGTGCGGTGACGCAGGGCCGGATTGCTGTAACGCGCAATCAGCTGGTCGGCATAACGACCCAAATCCACGCCCCGCACTTTCAACGTCGGCGCCTGCTCTATCAGCATCAGCGCATGCGCGGCTGCGCGATAATGTTCATCTTCCATGCAGTCGTTAATGTGCTGATAACCGGCCAGGTAGCCGAGATAGGCCAGGAACGAGTGGCTGCCGTTAAGCATACGCAGCTTCATCTCTTCAAACGGAATGACATCAGAAACCAGTTCCGCACCGGCCTTTTCCCACTGGGGACGTCCGGCGACAAAATTATCTTCCACCACCCACTGACGGAACGGCTCGCAGGCGACACCTGCCGGATCGCGTACGCCGGTCAGCTGTTCGATTTTATCCAGCGTATCAGCCGTGACGGCGGGCACAATACGGTCCACCATGGTTGACGGGAAGGTGACGTTCGCTTCAATCCAGTCTGCCAGTTCGCCGTCAACAGCGCGCGCGTAGGCGCAGGTGACATTGCGCATCACGTGGCCGTTCTCCGGCATGTTATCGCATGACATTACGCTGAATGCTGGCAGCCCGGCCGCCTTACGCCGCGCCAACGCTTCAACCACCACGCCCGGCGCCGATTTCGGCTGATGCGGGTTTTTCAGGTCGGCAACAATTAACGGATGATCGAACATCAGTTGTCCTGTTGCCGGGGAGTGGCAATACCCTTTCTCGGTGATGGTCAGGGAAACAATGGCGACCTGCGGCTCACACAGCGCCGCCAGCACGGTTTCCAGCCCGTCGATCTGCGCATGCAGCGCGTTTTTGACGACGCCGATCACGCGCGCCGTCCACGCATCGGCAGACATCTCTGCCACGGTATAAAGATTATCCTGTGCCTTCAGATCGGCGATCTGCTGTTCGCCGCCAATCAGGTTAACTTCGCAGTAACCCCAGTCGCTGCCCTGTTCTGCGGCGAGTATATCGGTGTACACCGCCTGGTGCGCGCGGTGAAACGCGCCAAACCCTAAATGAACAATGCGTGCCTTGAGGCTGTCGCGATCGTACTGAGGACGCGTTGCCTTCGCCTGTAATAACTGGTTTTCCATGATTGAGACTCGTTAATTAATGAACGCTGTGATCCGCTGCCGCTTCCTTTTCAGAGCGGCAGCGCCTGCTGACTACACCAACTAGAATGGCAGTCGGAGTCAAAAACGCTGCCATTAACCATACTGATACGTCGTTTTCAGATCTTGATTTACATTAACTTTTCGCCATGTGGTGTGACATCAGTGAAAAGTTGTGTGACAGGTAGCGCAAGATATAAACCATTAACGCCGTGAAGAGAGCGCGCCGTAGGCTACCGCTTCTTTACGCGGCGCTTCGGCTGCATCTTCGGCTTCACTCAGATCGCGGTCGCGCACTTCCGGCATCAGCAAAGCGGAGACCAGCCCAATCAGCGAGTACGCCACCAGCATCGCCACAATTGGCCACCAGGACCCGGTCATGTTGCAGAAGATCCCCGCCAGCACCGGACCAAAGCCTACGGCTACCAGCCCGCCCGCCTCTTTCGAAATGGCCATGCGGGTAAAGCGGTTCCGCGAACCAAACATCTCTGCCATGGTGATGTTTTCCAGCGCGAACAGCCCGAGCACCGCAAAGTTATGAATAACGATGATAGAGAGCATAATCACGCCCGGCGCGTAACTCTTATCGACGATAATCGACAGCATCGGGTAAGCCAGAATAATGGCTGAAATGTTAAGGAGGATATACGGCAGACGGCGCCCCACTTTATCGGACAGCCAGCCCAGCAGCGGGATGGAGAGGAAGCCGAGAATCGAACTGATCATCAGCGCATCGGTTGGGATCGCCTTATCAAACAACAGCGTCTGCACCAGATATCCGGCAAGGAAAGTCTGAATCAAACCTGAGTTGCCGGCCTGACCAAAGCGCAGCCCCGTCGCCAGCCAGAACGATTTGCTCTTAAACATCGCGCCTAATGAGGTATCCTGCGCAGCAACCGGCGCAATGGTTTCAGCGTCGTTAACCTTCTCAAACACCGGGCTCTCTTTAAGGTTCATACGCAGCCAGATGGCGAAGATCATCACCACCACGCTGGCGAGGAACGGCACGCGCCAGCCCCAGGCAATAAGTTCTTCACGATCGAGGGCAAAGAACATCACGGCCCAGATCGCCGTGGCGCTCAGCGTCCCGCAGTTGGTTCCCATGGCCACCAGCGAGGAGATGATGCCGCGTTTACCCTTCGGCGCGTACTCCGCCAGCATGGTACCTGCGCCTGAGATTTCTGCCCCCGCGCCCAGCCCCTGAATAATACGCAGCGTCACCAGCAGCACCGGTGCGAAAATCCCGATCTGCGCGTAGGTTGGCAGGACGCCGATTAAGGTGGTGCAGATCCCCATCATGGTGATGGTGATAAACAGCACCTTTTTGCGGCCAATTCTGTCGCCCATTCTGCCGAAGATAAATGCCCCGACGATACGCGCGATGTAGCCTGCCCCATAGGTCCCCATCGCCAGGATCAGCGCCATGGCCGCGGATTGTTCAGGGAAGAAAATTTCATGGAATACCAGCGCGGCGCCAAGGGAGTAAAGCTGAAAATCCATAAACTCCAGGGCGGTGCCCAGCCAGCCGGATACGGCGGCTTTCACCAGGTCTGACGTACTTCTTTGAGGTTGTGCTTGAGTCATAATGGCTATCTCTGCAAGGTAAGATGCGTACCACTGAGAGCCTGTCTTCGCAGGCTCTTAACCGCGTGAATTATTATTGGTCGAACGTGAGCAAGACTTTGCAGCACTGCCGCTGGTCTTTTTCAAACAGTTCGATGGCGTCTGTAACGTGGTGATAGTCAAATGTATGGGTGACCAGTTTTTCAGGGTCGATCAGCCCTTTTTCCAGCCAGTCAATGACCACCGGGAATTTGTTGGCATTCAGGCGCGAAGAGAAGATCGACAGCTCTTTGCCGGTGATCCCCTGCTGCACGATCTGACTCGGGTCGCTGGAGAAGCCCATCAGCACGATGCGCGCCGCCGGAGACGCCAGCGTAATCGCTTCCTGCAAAATGGACGGATGACAGGCAGCATCGATGATTAACGTCGGCTTGATGCCTTTTTCATCCAGCGCGGCCTGTAACGAGTGCTCGCTGTTGTTGAAGACCCAGTCTGCGCCGCTGCGTTGCGCCATCCCCAGCCGCTCATCAATGCGATCCACCACGATGACCTGCTTCACCTTGTAAACGCCCTTTAGCGCCTGCACGGTGACCAGCCCCATCGGGCCTGCGCCGTAGATCAGCGCCACGTCCTGTTCGGTGGGTTTCGCCTGCCCCGTCACGTTGGCGGCAATGGTGAAAGGCTCAACCATCACCGCGTGTTTGTCAGGGATCGCATCCGGAATGTGCCAGGCATTTTTCGCTGGCACGACGGCGTATTCGCTGAAGCCGCCGTCACGGCGGACTCCCAGCACCACCAGCGAGGTACAAACGTTCGGTTTTCCGACGGAACACGGGTAGCAGTGTCCGCAGTTGATCACCGGATCCACAGACACGCGCTGGCCCAGTCGGGTGCTCTCCACGCCTTCGCCAACCGCGTCTATTTCGCCAAAGAACTCGTGACCGATTACCCGCGGGTATTTCGCAAACGGGTTATGCCCGCGATAGATATGGCTGTCTGAACCGCAGATACCGGCGAGTTTAATTCTGACGCGGACGTCGCCTGCGCCCGGCAACGGGAGAGGACGCTCCTCAATCACCAGCGCATTCGGCTGTTGGATCACTACGCTTTTCATTATTCGCTCCTCGTTTACCAGTTCCAGAGGGTGCCGTCTTCCAGACGGGCCACCGGCAGACAGGCCGGTTCGTACGGGTATTTCGCTGCCAGCTTCTCATCAAACTCAATGCCCAGCCCTGGCTTGTCGCCCGGGTGCATATAGCCGTTATCGAAGCGCCAGCTGTGCGGGAACACTTCCAGCATCTGCTCTGAATACCCCATATACTCCTGCACGCCAAAGTTCGGTACCCAAAGGTCAAAATGCAGCGCCGCGGCGTGGCAAATCGGCGACAGATCCGACGGGCCGTGTGAGCCGGTACGCACCTGGTAGAGTGAGGCAAAGTCAGCAATGCGACGCATCCCGGTAATGCCGCCCGCATGGGTTATGGTGGCGCGGATATAGTCAATGAGCTGCTCTTCAATCAGCTGCTTGCAGTCCCAGATGCTGTTGAACACTTCCCCCACCGCAATGGGCGTGACGGTGTGCTGGCGGATCAGGCGGAAACACTCCTGGTTTTCAGCGGGAGTCGGGTCTTCCATCCAGAACAGGCGGTACTCTTCAATGCTTTTGCCGAATCGCGCCGCTTCGATGGGCGTCAGACGGTGGTGCATGTCGTGAAGGAGATGTTCGTTGAAGCCGAACTGACTGCGCACTGCGTCGAACAGTTTCGGCGTGAAGTCGAGGTATTTCTCGGTGGACCAAAGCTGCTCGTCCGGCCAGTCGCCCTTGGTTGCAGGCTCATACGCCAGCCCTTTTCCTTTAGACATACCATAGGTGGTTTTCATCCCCGGCACGCCGCACTGCACGCGAATAGCCTTGAAGCCCATCTCTTTATGACGGGCATAATCGTCCAGTACGTCGTCAATGGTGTGCCCGGTGGTATGACAATAAACCATCACCCCTTCCCGGGAGGCTCCGCCAAGAAGTTGATAGAGCGGCATGTTCGCGGCTTTCGCTTTGATGTCCCACAGCGCCATATCCACGGCAGAAATCGCTGACATGGTGACCGGGCCACGACGCCAGTACGCGCCTTTATAGAAGAATTGCCAGATATCTTCGATGCGGTGCGCATCGCGGCCAATCAGCTGAGGGCACAGGTGATCTTTCAGGTAGGAGGCAACGGAAAGTTCACGTCCGTTAAGCGTGGCATCACCCAGGCCGACAATGCCCTCATCGGTGGTGATTTTAAGGGTGACAAAGTTACGCCCCGGGCAGGTGACAAATACTTCAGCCCCGACAATCTTCATAATCCATTTCCTTACATCGCTCGTTGTGATGCAGGAAATTTACGCAACTACACTACTACCATACAAGTATAACGATCGAAAAATCAGCGGGCGATCACACTATGAGGACGACTATGCGCGTCCCCAGCCGGCCACGATGATCAACATGCCGCACAGGGCAACCAGCGCGCCTGCCCAGTCATACAGGCTTAGCCTGATGCCATCGACAAAGCGCAGCCACAGCAGCGCAGTACAGACGTACACCCCTCCGTAGGCCGCATAAACCCGCCCGCTGGCGGCCGGATGCAGGGTGAGCAGCCAGACGAAAAGAACCAGGGACACACCCGCCGGGATCAGCAGCAGCGCGGAAGCGCCCCGCTTTAGCCAGAGCCACGGCAAAAAGCATCCGATGATTTCACACAGCGCGGTCGCGAAAAAAAGCAGCGTCGTTTTGAACATTTTTCTCGTTTCGTGAGGATTGATTTAGACATCATACGCGATAATGCTCTCATCGTTCCCATACCTGCCGCGCGGGTATGACACCCTTTCGGATTGGTGTAGAATCCAACGGGGTAATCCGATTGTCTGCACCCGTTTAAAGGAAACGCTATGACTACATTAAGCAAACGCCTTTGTCTGACAGCCGCACTGGCGCTGTCCTCGTTCGCCTTCACCGCAACGGCATCAGCCGAAACCAGCAAACTCATCATTGAGTCTGGTGACAGCGCGCAAAGCCGTCAGAACGCCGCCATGGACAAAGAACAATGGAATGACACCCGCAGCCTGCGTCAGAAAGTGAATAAGCGCGTGGAAAAAGAGTGGGATAAAGAAGACGTCGCGTTTGATGCCCGCGACAAATGCCAGCAAAGTGCCAACGTCAACGCTTACTGGGAGCCTAACACCCTGCGCTGTCTGGATCGTCGCACTGGCCGCACGGTAGCACCGTAATGTCGATGCCGTGTGACGTAAAGCTCCGTCCGCTGGAGCGCGAAGATTTACGCTTTGTCCACCAGCTCGACAACAATGCCAGCGTAATGCGCTACTGGTTTGAAGAGCCTTACGAGGCCTTCGTCGAGCTGTCCGATCTCTACGATAAGCATATCCACGATCAGAGTGAACGCCGGTTTGTGGTGGAGTGCGAAGGTGAGAAAGCCGGGCTGGTTGAGCTGGTTGAGATCAACCATGTTCACCGTCGGGCGGAATTTCAGATCATTATTTCACCGGAGCACCAGGGGAAAGGTCTTGCGTCGCGGGCGGCAAAGCTGGCGATGGATTATGGGTTTAACGTCCTGAATCTCTACAAGCTTTACCTTATCGTCGACAAAGAGAACGAAAAAGCGATTCATATCTACCGTAAGCTCGGCTTTATGGTGGAAGGTGAACTGATCCATGAGTTCTTTATTAATGGCGAATACCGTAACACCATCCGCATGTGCATTTTCCAGCATCAGCATCTGGCCGGGCATAAATCCTCCTCCGCCAACCTGCTTAAACCCACCGCGCAGTAACCTGCGCGGTTTTATTCTTAATAATATTCAATGCTGTTTTTGATGGTGTACTTGCGCTCAATGGCAGGTTTAACGCTGTCATCGACGATAACCAGCTCGCAGCTCACCGGGTTGTTGTGGCGATCGTAATCGCAACTCTGCTTAACATTGCCCATCGGTTTATCGTTCAACAGGCTTACCGCCGTATAATCCATGCGCTTACGCAGATCTTTCGACGGCATCGATTTGACCGATAAACGCTGGTCGCCGGAGACCGTGGTTTTACCCAGCGGGTAGCCGTCGGTATCATACTGGTACTTCACTTCCATCTCTTTGCTGTGCGCGGCAACCACAAACCCGTTATCGTCGGTGTCCCACGTCAGGCCGGCAGACGGCAGTTCCGCCAGCTGACATTTTCCCTGCAACTTCACCTTCTGCTGCTGGGTTTCCGCATCGACGTAGTAGTTAGCATCCAGCACCAGCGCAACGCCCGTGTTAGCCTCCAGATCGTGCAGTTCAAGGGTATCGAAACACCCCTCCGACGACATCGTTCCGGTCACGCGTTTAGAGACTTCACCCTTATCGTTCAACAGCGTCTGGGTAAAATCTTTCACCGGCCCGCGCAGAGGGTCAAAGTCAAACTCGTTCGAAAAGCTCGCCATCTCCGGCGTAAATGACAGCGGCGCGGTGTTGTTGTCACATCCCACCAGTACCGTTGCCAGTAGCGTTATCGCTGCGTATTTATTCACATCATTTACCGTTCAGAGAGAGATACAATCATATTAGCAAATACAGCAACTTACATAACAGCACTTCATTTGACTCTTTACGCTGTATAAATCCGTCATTTGCATTGACGAGACCTGCCAAAGTGGCTACTTTGGGCGCGGAGAATTCCACATTATTATAAAATTAGATTCTTAAATTTTCGGGTTAACATCATGATTTACGACTGTTTTTTGTACTATGACGAAGATATGTTGCTCGACATCAGATTACATACGCTCGCTGATGTCGTTGACCGTTTTGTCATTGTAGAAGCAACACACTCTTTTACGGGCATACCGCGAGAATTACATTTCGATATTACGAAGTTTGCCAAATTCAGAGACAAAATTATTTACGTGCCTTTTGACGCGCAGCCTATTTTAAACAGTGCTGACAATAACCAGGTTGATGCCTGGGCAAATGAAGCAGCGCTTCGCAACTCCATTATGAATGGGTTAAAAAACGCGGCAGACGACGATCTGATTCTGGTGTCAGACGTTGATGAAATTTTCTCTCCCGAGACGGTCAGGGCCATTAATCCACGCGCGCTCTGCACGACTATTCATCAAAACGTGTTCAACTATCAGTTTAATCTTCAGGTTCACAACATGGATGGTACGCCGAGAAAATGTACCTTGCCCCGCGCGACGTCCTATTACAACCTTAAGCATTTCTTCCACGGTGAGCCTGAATCTTTCAGAAACTGGAAGCGTGCACGCAAAGATAAAAACTGGTCATGGTTTAAATGGAACTGGCTAAAAATCAATAATAAGGTTGTGAAAGATGGCGGCTGGCATTTCTCCTGGGTAATGACCCCAGAAAGAATTTCCGAAAAAATGTCTACCATTTCTCATACCGAATACGATCTGCCGGAATTTAATAACCCGGAACATATTATGAAGGTTATCACCAACGCCGAAGATATCTGGGGACGAGACCGAAAACTGGTCAGGCAAGAGGTATCAAAACGCACCCTGCCTTCTTATCTGGTAGACAATCAGCACCATTATTCGCAATTTATTTTATGACGCAGGTGGGGCTCCAGGACAATTCAGAAAGAGAGACACAAAAACAAAAGCTTACCCTAACCCTGCTATGCTTACAGTCTACACAGTGAAAAGGAGCTACAGATGAAACGGTTACCCTGGATTACCGCCCTGCTGTTAATGAGTGCTTCACCTGCTATTCTTGCGGCCCCGGACTCCTGCGAGCGCGTGAAAAGCGACATTCAGCAGAAGATTATCAACAACGGCGTACCGGAGTCTGGCTTTACCCTGAACATCGTGCCGAACGATCAGGCCGACCAGCCGGATGCGCAGGTCGTTGGGCATTGCGCCAACGATACTTTCAAAATTTTGTACACTCGTACCAGTAGCGGAAACTACCCGGTAAGCGGTGCAGGTACGCAGGAGAATGCACCCGCTGAGCCGCAATGATTTTCCCACTCAATTCCCCTGAGTTGACGAGGATTAATATTTAATACCTCTAAATAAGTAACACTCCCCCTATCATTAGCCCGGTTGTAGTCACGGGTGAAAATAATTATTAACAATGATGGGGTGAGTTATGTCCGAAGTTGAACATCACGACGGGATAAGCCGTCGAACTCTGGTTAAATCTACTGCCATAGGATCTCTGGCGCTTGCCGCCGGTGGGATCGCATTGCCTTTTGGTCTGAAAAGCGCCGCCGCCGCAGTGCAGACCGCTATTCAGCCAGCGGAAGATAAAGTCGTCTGGGGCGCCTGCTCGGTAAACTGCGGTAGCCGCTGCGCGCTGCGTCTGCACGTTCGCGATGACGAAGTCTATTGGGTTGAAACGGATAATACCGGCGAGGATGTTTACGGCAACCATCAGGTTCGCGCCTGCCTGCGAGGCCGTTCAATTCGCCGTCGCATTAATCATCCAGACCGTCTGAACTATCCGATGAAACGCGTGGGCAAACGCGGAGAAGGCAAGTTTGAACGTATCACCTGGGAAGAAGCGCTGGACACCATCGCCGCGAGCCTGAAAAGCGTGGTCGAAAAATACGGCAACGAAGCGGTCTACATTAACTACTCCTCCGGAATTGTCGGCGGCAATATCACCCGCTCCTCCCCTTACGCCTCGCTGGTGGCACGCCTGATGAACTGCTACGGCGGCTTCCTCAGCCACTACGGCACCTACAGCACCGCGCAGATCGCCTGCGCAATGCCCTACACCTACGGCAGCAACGACGGCAACAGTACATCAGATATCGAAAACACCAAACTGGTGGTGATGTTCGGCAATAATCCGGCAGAAACGCGCATGAGCGGCGGCGGGATCACTTACTACCTTGAACAGGCACGTGAACGGTCTAACGCACGGATGATCGTTATCGATCCGCGCTACACCGACACCGCCGCAGGCCGCGAAGACGAGTGGATCCCGATTCGTCCGGGCACCGATGCCGCACTGGTGGCAGGTATTGCGTGGGTGCTGATTAATGAAAACCTCGTCGATCAGCCCTTCCTCGATAAATACTGCGTAGGTTATGACGAAAAAACCCTGCCGGAAGGCGCACCTGCTAATGGTCATTACAAAGCCTATATTCTCGGCCAGGGTGATGACAAAACCGCGAAAACCCCGGAGTGGGCGTCGCGCATTACAGGCATTCCTGCCGATCGCATTATTAAGCTGGCCCGTGAAATCGGTTCGGCAAAACCGGCCTACATTTGCCAGGGTTGGGGCCCGCAGCGTCAGGCCAACGGCGAGCAAACATCCCGCGCCATCGCCATGCTGCCGATCCTGACTGGCAACGTCGGCATTAACGGCGGCAACAGCGGCGCGCGCGAATCGACCTACACCATCACCATCGAACGTATGCCGCTGCCGGAAAATCCTGTGAAAACGCAAATCTCCTGCTTCAGCTGGACGGATGCCATCGTGCGTGGACCGGAGATGACCGCCCTGCGCGACGGCGTACGCGGCAAGGATAAGCTGGATGTGCCGATCAAGTTCATCTGGAACTATGCGGGTAATACCATCATCAACCAGCACTCTGATATCAACAAAACTCACGACATTTTGCAGGATGAGAGTAAGTGCGAAACGATCGTCGTTATCGACAACTTCATGACCTCGTCCGCGAAGTATGCCGATATTGTCCTGCCGGACCTGATGACCGTTGAGCAGGAAGATATCATCCCCAACGATTACGCCGGCAACATGGGATACCTGATTTTCCTCCAGCCGGTAACCGCCCCGAAGTTCGAGCGCAAGCCCATCTACTGGATCATGAGCGAAGTGGCGAAACGTCTCGGACCGGATGTCTATCAGAAATTCACCGAAGGCCGTACGCAGGAGCAGTGGCTGCGCTATCTTTACGCCAAAATGGTTGCCAAAGATCCGCTGCTGCCGTCCTACGACGCGCTGAAAAAAATGGGTATTTATAAGCGCAAAGATCCAAATGGACATTTTGTGGCCTATAAAAAATTCCGTGACGATCCGGATGCCAATCCGCTGAAAACACCGTCGGGGAAAATCGAGATCTACTCCAGCAAGCTGGCGAATATTGCAGCAACCTGGGAACTGCAAAAAGACGAAACCATCACCCCGCTACCGGTCTATACCTCAACCTTTGAAGGCTGGGACGCGCCCGAGCGCAGCAAATTCCCGTTGCAACTGTTCGGTTTCCACTTTAAAGCCCGTACCCACTCCAGCTACGGCAACGTGATGTGCTCCAGGCCGCCTGTCGCCAGGAGGTGTGGCTTAACCCTGTAGACGCCGAGAAGCGCGGCATTAAAAACGGTGACACGGTGCGCGTGTTTAACGATCGCGGCGAAGTGCGCATTGCCGCCAAAGTCACCCCGCGCATCATGCCTGGTGTGAGCGCGATGGGCCAGGGCGCCTGGCATGACGCCAACATGAACGGCGATCGTGTCGATCACGGCTCCTGCATCAATACCCTGACCACACACCGCCCGTCACCGCTGGCGAAAGGCAATCCGCAGCACACGAACCTGGTGCAGATCGAGAAGGCATAAGGATTAACCGATGACAACCCAGTATGGATTTTTTATTGATTCCAGCCGCTGCACCGGGTGTAAAACCTGCGAGCTGGCCTGCAAGGATTACAAAGACCTGACCCCAGACGTCAGCTTCCGTCGTATTTATGAATACGCGGGCGGCGACTGGCAGGAGGATAACGGCGTCTGGCATCAGAACGTCTTCGCCTATTACCTGTCGATTGCCTGCAACCACTGCGAAGATCCGGCCTGCACTAAGGTCTGCCCGAGCGGGGCAATGCACAAGCGCGACGATGGTTTTGTGGTGGTGGACGAGGATGTCTGCATCGGCTGTCGCTACTGCCACATGGCCTGCCCGTACGGCGCGCCGCAGTATAACGCGGCTAAAGGCCACATGACCAAGTGCGACGGCTGCCACAGCCGCGTGGCGGACGGCAAAAAGCCCATCTGCGTCGAGTCCTGCCCGCTGCGCGCGCTGGACTTTGGCCCGATTGAAGAGCTGCGCAAAAAACACGGCCAGCTTGCTGCGGTCGCGCCGCTGCCGTCTGCGCACTTCACGAAGCCGAGTATTGTGATTAAACCTAACGCCAACAGCCGTCCGACGGGTGACACCACCGGCTACCTGGCAAACCCGAAGGAGGTGTGAGATGGGAAGTGGATGGCATGAATGGCCGCTGGTGATCTTCACCGTTTTCGGGCAGTGCGTGGCTGGCGCATTAATCGTGATGGGCTTCGCCTGGCTGAATGAACGTGATGACAAGGCCAGAATACGCATCGTGCGCAGCCTGTTTTTTCTCTGGCTGGTAATGGGTATTGGGTTTATGGCCTCGGTACTGCATCTTGGCTCCCCGCTGCGCGCCTTCAACTCGCTTAACCGCGTGGGAGCGTCAGCGCTGAGTAATGAGATCGCGGCGGGTTCGATCTTCTTTGCCGTGGGCGGTTTCTGGTGGCTGGTGTCGGTTATCGGTAAAATGCCCCCAGCTCTGGGCAAAATCTGGCTGGTTGTCAGCCAGCTCCTGGGTGTCGTTTTTGTCTGGGCGATGACCCGGGTCTATCAGATCGATACCGTTCCGACCTGGTATACGGGCTACACCACGTTGGCCTTCTTCCTGACGATGGCTCTTACTGGCCCGATGCTGGCCGCGCTGCTTCTGCGGGTCGCAAACGTGACATACAAAGGTACCCTTGCCGCGTCTGTCAGCGTACTGGCACTCATCGCCTGCGTGGCGGTCGTCGTGTTGCAAAGCAATACGCTGGGGACGATCCAGAGTTCTATCCAGCAGGCTAACGCCCTGCTGCCGGATTATGGTTCGCTTCAGGTATGGCGCATCGCGCTGCTGGCGGCGGGTTTAGGCTGCTGGATCTGTCCGCTTATTCGTCGCCAGGAACCGAAAACGCTCGGCCTGTTTGCAGGTTTCGTGCTGGTGGCGGTGGGTGAACTGATTGGCCGTGGGCTATTTTATGGTTTGCATATGACCGCAGGGTTAGCAATTGCAGGTTAACACAGGTGCGCGGGCAACCCCCGCGCACAAGTAAGGAAAGTTGTAATGAATGACGTCTCACACCGCGAATCGTTCGCGTTCAGCGCCCGGGTACTGGGCGCGCTGTTTTATTTTGCCCCTGACAGCGAGCAGACCGCACCGCTGGTGAGTGCCCTGACCGCAGGTGACTGGGTGCAGGACTGGCCGCTGGCGCAGGAAAGCCTGCAGCCCGTGGCCAGTATGTTTAAGAACCCGTCGGACGAAGCGTTGAAAGACGCCTGGCAGCGTCTGTTTATTGGCCCGTATGCCCTGCCCGCCCCCCCGTGGGGCTCCGTCTGGCTCGATCGCGAGTCCGTGCTGTTTGGCGATTCGACCCTTGCATTGCGCCAGTGGATGCGTGAAAACCATATCGCCTTTGAGATGCAGCAGAATGAGCCAGAAGATCACTTCGGAACGTTGCTGATGCTGGCGGCATGGCTTGCCGAGAACGGTCGCGACACAGAACGCGACCAGCTTATGGCCTGGCATCTGCTGCCGTGGAGCACGCGTTTCCTTAGCGTATTCGTTGAAAACGCGGCCCATCCGTTCTATACGGCGCTGGGTAAACTTGCCCAGCTGACGCTGGCAGAATGGCAGTCCACTTTGCTGATCCCGATTGCAGAAAAAACGCTGTACCGATAGCAGCTCCTGGCTTGTACATCCGTTGTGTAAGCCAGGTTCGGACATTTTTGCTGCAACGCAGATCCGGAACTGCTATACTGTATATAATTACAGTGTTGGAGGTGCAAAATGGCTGTTGAAACAAAATTCGTGGTCGTAAGAAAAGGTGAAGAGAAAATGACTTTTGCCAGTAAGAAAGAGGCTGACGCTCACGACAAACTGCTCGACATGGCAGAAGCGTTCACCGACTGGCTGCTGCAAAGCGGAATGCAGATGGATGAAACGCAGGCGGAAAACCTTGGTCTGTATCTTGCCGAGCAGAAAGAGTCCGTGCAGCATATCCTGCGTACCAGCAAGCTTCCCGAGCTCAATGCTGCAACGGATAAAACAGCGCCAGAGGCGGATAGCAGCAAAAAAATCCGGGCCGTCAAAGCCGCCTGATCGTCAGAACGACTCATCACCTGTCCTGCTGCCGCGGGCCGGAAACGGCTCGCGGCTTAATAGTGCGGTAAATTATCACACAACTCTTGCAACTCGTTGATTAGTCTGGCCACATGGAAACCATCACAGACAGAATGATGAACCTGAACGGCGAAAGGCAACAAGACTTTTCCATCCTGGTTAAAGTATTTTCCAAACGTGAACATGGGCGCAAAAAAGTTCTGCATGTTAGCCACGTTGATATTAAAACTGGTAAAACTGACCCACGGAATATCCGATATGAAGAATATATTTTCCCGGTACTCTTCTTTGGGCCAGTAGGCAAGATTATCACCATAGCGAGAAACGTCTTCTGCATAAACGTTCTGAAAGTGATGAATATTCCCGTCGAAGTGACTCCATAATGATGAAAACGTCTCCGTCTCTTTATGGAAAAGGGTATAGCTGGGATGCACCTCATTCCATATTACAAGCTCATTATCCTTCATAGCCATACGGAACTCAGAATGGCGGTTAACGACTGTCGAAATAAGGGAAATAATCGAAGGATAAAATTTCCAGCCAACCTGTTTGATATGTTTCAGCAGCGCAGTGATATCCAGCTGAACCGTTTGGTTAATCGTGCATTGAGCAAAGCTCTGAAAGACTTCAAAATGTTCTTTCCTTGCCCAACTCGATAAGTCTACAGCCGTATATTCTGGCGTTATTTTTGTCATTTCTTTGCCTTAATTAAGCAGCGCTATATAAAATAGTAGCGTACCACAAACCCAGGAGCTGTATAGACCGTCGAGCAGAGGCTGCCTTAAATTTTCAACGTATCAATAACCGCTCTCAGCGCCGGGGACACGTTGCGGTGCGGATAATAGAGGTAAAGCCCGTCCATCCGCAGGCTGTAGCGCTGTAAGACGCGTATAAGCGTGCCACGCTCCAGATCGTCAGCCACCAGCTCAACCGGGACATAGGCCAGCCCGAGTTCCAGCCGGGCCGCTTCGGCCTCCATGTAGCTGTCGGAAAAGGCCCATTGCCCCTCAGGCCGGTGCGTAACTCGTTTCCCGTCCTGAACAAGCTCCCATTGATAGTGGTTACCGTCTGCAAACTGGTAGGCAATGCAGGGATGAGCATCCAGATCGGCGGGCGTCTGCGGGAAACCATAGCGCCGAAAATGCGCCGGGGCGGCAACCACAGCCATCTCCATATCGGGCGTGATGCGCACCGCAATCATTCCTTGTCCCACCTCCGGCCCCAGCCGGACGCCCGCGTCGAATCGCTCGGCAATGATATCCACGAACCGGCTCTCATTCATCAATTCCAGACGGATATCCGGGTAACGCTGTTTGAAGATAGCGAGCTTTGGCAGCAGACATTTCTCGATGGCGTGCTGGCTGGCATTAATGCGCACCGTGCCGGACGGCGTCTGACGGTAATGCGCCAGTCTGGTCAACCCGGTATCAAGCGCATCAAAGGCGGAGCCGGCGGTCTGGTAAAGCTGTTCCCCGGCGTGTGTCAGCGACAGCTTGCGCGTAGTGCGCACCAGAAGCTGAACGCCCAGCCGCTCTTCCAGCTCGCGAACCGATCGGCTGATCCCGGATTGCGCCAGCCCGAGCCGCTGTGCGGCTGCCGTGAAGCTTCCCTCCCGCACCACCTGGATAAAGAGATACAGCTCATTATAGTTTTCCCGCTTCGCCATCATGCCTCGTCAATTCATAACAAAATGATATTAATCCTAGCAGCTTTCGGCCTCTAATCAGCATTATTTCTGCTAACTATAATGGCCTCATTACAACAACACACGGTACCTCTTATGAAAACATTCACCCAAAAACTGTCCGTTGCGCTGCTGTTATGCGCATCATTATATGGAGTGACAACAATGAGTTATGCAGAAACGCTAAATCCCAACGCCCCCGTTTCGATGGTGACAACTTGGGATAAAACCTTCGCCGAGAGCAATAAAGTCAACCACCGCAAAGTGACGTTCCAGAACCGGTACGGGATCACCCTGGTGGGCGATCTGTACATTCCCAGGAACAACGGCGACCAGAAACTGGCGGCGATAGCTGTCAGTGGGCCGTTCGGCGCGGTTAAAGAACAATCCAGCGGTCTGTACGCCCAGACTCTGGCTGAGCAGGGGTTCGTGGCCCTGGCC
This sequence comes from Enterobacter cloacae complex sp. XAL002, assembly GCF_049236805.1. Classification (NCBI taxonomy): domain Bacteria; kingdom Pseudomonadati; phylum Pseudomonadota; class Gammaproteobacteria; order Enterobacterales; family Enterobacteriaceae; genus Enterobacter; species Enterobacter cloacae complex sp. XAL002. The sequence continues at coordinate 125,353 of NZ_JBMKJN010000008.1, read as the reverse complement.
TTCGACCCATCCTACACGGGGGAAAGTGGCGGCCAGCCGCGTAACGTTGCCTCGCCTGACATCAACACCGAAGACTTTAGCGCCGCTGTGGATTTCCTGGGGTTACAGAAAGAGGTCGACCGTAACCGTATCGGCATTCTTGGTATCTGCGGCTGGGGCGGTATGGCGCTGAACGCGGCATCCATGGATACCCGCGTGAAGGCGGTCGCCACCAGCGTAATGTACGATATGAGCCGCGCGATGGGTCACGGCGTGGGCAACGGGAAAGATCGCTATTCAGCGGCCGATCGTCGGGCCGTGTTGCAGTATCTGAACGCGCAGCGCTGGAAAGATGCTGAAAGCGGCACTTTCGCCCATGGCGGCCACGATATTAATGTCGATGAGAATGGCAAGGTGACGGCGGCCGAGCGCATTCTGCCGGAAGCACTGCCCACCGATCCGCATCCGGTACTGAAAGAGTTCTATGATTACTACCGTATGCCGCGCGGTTTCCATGCCCGTTCCGTAAACTCCACCGGCGCGTGGACTGCGACCATGCCGTTATCCTTTATGAATATGCCGCTGCTGAGCTATGCCGGGGAGATCACTATCCCAACGCTGATTGTGACCGGTGAAAACGCACACTCTCGTTATTTTGCGGAGGATGCGTTCAAGGCCGTCGGCAGCAAAGAGAAAGAGCTGGTGATTGTTCCCGGTGCAAACCATGTTGATCTCTACGATAACGTCGCAGGAAAAATCCCGTTCGCGCAGTTTGAGCAGTTCTTCAAAACCAGTCTGAAATAACACTCTAAGCCCCCGGAAATCACGGGGGCATCTCTTCTCATCGTCGTGAATGACACCTATGTCTACACTGAATCAAATCCCATCCCGCTACAGCGAGCATGCACACTGGGACGGTATTTTTGCCCGTCAGTCTGCTCGTGGCATCAGCAATAAGGCATTATATTAACAGGGTTATTTTATTTAATTACAAAACCTCGAATACCTCCCGTTGAAATAATAATTAAGCAATATCCTGGTCAGTCGGCGACATCGCTTTGTTAGCTTGAGAAGTCAGGCAAAGCTCAAACTGGAGGTATTCTTTGCTGATTAAATTAAAGAAAGAACGAACGCATCAGGAGGATCGTCGTCTTGCACTCTGGCTGGCGACCTCCGCGGGACTGCTGAATGCCATTGCGCTGGGCGCGTTCGGCTTTTTCCCCTCTCATATGACGGGTAATACATCGCAGTTATCCAGCGAAGTTTCCTCCACCGATCTCAGTGATATTCTTTTTTTTGGTGCCATTATTCTGTCGTTTGTCACTGGCGCCATTGTTGCGCGGATTATTGTTATCTGGGGAATTATCCATAACGTCAGGCTGATATTCAGCCAGGTTTTATTTGTTGAAGGGCTATTACTTGCGGGGGTATCCCTTTATGAAATGTATTTTCACTCCTTCGCCACGAATCAGGAGATTATTCTTTTCCTGTGCGGTTTGATGGGAATTCATAACTCCACCTCAACTCAGCTTTCCGGCGGTCGGGTGAGATCCACGCACATTACCGGCACGCTGACCGATGCCGGCATTTCGCTGGCCTCCGTTATGGTCGCCATGCTGCGCCGGGATTATTCCAAAGACACGGCCGCGCAAAAGAGCCAGCTCAAAACCCATTTAACCACCCTTTTCTCGTTTATTACCGGCGGGATTGCGGGGCTGATCCTCTTCAGAGAGTTTGGATTCCACGCGATGCTGGCACTGGGCCTGATGCTGGTGTTTATCGCCGCCTTTTCAATCGTTCGTATCTCGTGGCGCGTTCGAAAGGTACGCGCCGCGCTTAGTCGATAGGGTGATCAGCACGCCTCAAGTGACGTTGTCACTTGAGGCGTGCTTCTTTAAGACTATTCTGCCTTCCCACTGACAGCCCTTACGCCATAAGGCTTAACTCAGGTTGTCACTAATTTCATAGGGTTACTGTTTTACCCCCTTTGCTGGAACCCTTCCGTTTCGCTTGCTATAGGTGAAGTACCCCTGCCGAAACATGGCATAACAACAGGCAACCGCAACAGGTGGTTGCTATAACGCATGCGCACAGGGAGACACACCGCAATGCACCCATTACTTAAACGTTCGCTGCTTTTTGTCGGCGCGATTATCGTGGTCCTCGCTCTCCTCACCTGGGGAATTGGACTGGAGACGATTAAGGCGCGCCAGGTTGACCTGCTCTACCTCGGTCAACAGCACCTGATTCTGGTCTTTTCATCAATGTTCTTTGCCCTGCTGGTGGGCATTCCAAGCGGTATTCTGCTGAGCCGTCCGGCGGCACGGGGTATCGCCGAATACGTGATGCAAATCTTTAACGTGGGCAACACCCTGCCGCCGCTGGCCGTTCTGGCGCTGGCGATGGTGGTGATTGGCATCGGTGATAAACCGGCCATAATCGCCCTCTTTCTCGCTTCTTTGCTGCCAATTGTGCGTAACACCTATGCCGGGCTGTGCTCTGTTCCCGCGTCGTTGCTGGAAGCGGCAAACGGCATCGGCATGACCAAATGGCAGCGCCTGCATCAGGTCGAAATTCCTAACGCCTGGCCGGTGATGCTTTCCGGTATTCGCATTGCCACTGCGATTAACGTCGGTACCGCACCGCTGGCATTCCTGATTGGCGCCAGCAGCTACGGCGAGCTGATTTTCCCGGGGATCTATCTGAATGACTTCCCGACGCTGATCCTGGGCGCGGCGGCCACCGCCCTGTTCGCCCTGATTCTGGATACGCTGCTGGCGGCACTGGGTCGACTACTGAGCCCGCATCTCGCGCGATAATTATAACAAGGAGCTTCTATGAGACTGTTTTCCGGCCTGACGGCGCTGTGCGCCGCCGCGCTCTTCACCAGCCAGGCGCTCGCCGCGCCGCTGATCCTGGCAACAAAGAGCTTTACCGAGCAGCACATTCTCTCGGCCATGACCGTACAGTATCTGCAAAAGAAAGGATTTCAGGTGCAGCCGCAGACTAATATTGCGACGGTGATTTCCCGTAACGCGATGATTAACAAGCAGATTGATATGACCTGGGAGTACACCGGCACGTCGCTGATCATCTTCAACCATATCAACAAACGCATGTCGCCGCAGGAGTCATACGAGACGGTGAAACGCCTCGACGCAAAGCACGGTCTGGTGTGGCTTAAACCTGCCGATATGAACAATACCTATGCCTTTGCCATGCAGCGCAAGCGCGCCGAGGCTGAACATATCAATACCATGTCTGAGATGGTGGCAAAGATTGAGCAGATCCGTAAAACCGATCCAGATAACAACTGGCTGCTGGGCCTTGACCTGGAATTTGCCGGGCGTAGCGACGGGATGAAACCGTTGCAGGCGGCCTACAACATGGAGCTGGACCGCCCGCAGATCCGCCAGATGGATCCGGGGCTGGTCTATAACGCGGTGCGCGACGGGTTTGTCGATGCCGGGCTGATCTACACCACCGACGGGCGCGTGAAGGGCTTCGATCTTAAAGTGCTGGAAGACGATAAAGGCTTCTTCCCGAGTTACGCCGTGACGCCAGTTGTTCGAAAAGACACGCTGGAGGCTAACCCGGGGCTGGAGGAGGCGCTGAACACCCTCTCAGCCCAGCTCAACAACGACGTTATCACCGAACTGAATAAAAAGGTGGATATCGACCATCAGTCACCGCAGCAGGTCGCCCGTGATTTCCTGCGTAGCAAACAGTTGCTGTAGGAGGCGCTATGGAGACGATTCACTATATTCTCGACAATTGGGACTATCTCTTAACCCTGACGCTGCAACACCTCTGGCTGGTGGCACTCGCCGTGGGCATGGCGATTGTTATTGGCGTGCCGCTGGGTATTTTAATTGTCCGCCATAAATGGCTGGCAACGCCGGTGCTGGGGATTGCCACCATTGTGCTCACCATCCCGTCAATTGCGCTTTTCGGCCTGATGATCCCGCTCTTTTCGCTGATCGGTCAGGGCATTGGCGCCCTGCCCGCGATTACGGCGGTGTTCCTCTATTCACTGCTGCCGATTGTGCGCAACACCCACACGGCGCTCGACAGCCTGCCACCCGGCCTGCGCGAAGCGGGACGCGGCATCGGCATGACCTTCTGGCAGCGTCTGCGCTGGGTGGAAATCCCAATGGCGCTGCCGGTCATTTTTGGCGGCATCCGAACCGCCGTGGTGATGAACATCGGCGTCATGGCGATTGCTGCCGTGATTGGCGCGGGCGGTCTGGGCCTGCTGCTGCTTAACGGTATTGGCGGGAGTGATATTCGTATGTTAATTGCGGGCGCGCTGATGATTTGTCTTTTAGCGATTGTGCTCGACTGGTTGCTGCACCGTTTGCAGGTGGTACTGACTCCGAAGGGGATTCGATAATGATAAAACTGGAAAACCTCACCAAACAATTTTCACAGAAGCACGGCCAGACGTTTAAGGCCGTCGACAACGTCAACCTGAACGTGCCTGAAGGGGAAATGTGCGTGCTGCTCGGCCCGTCCGGCTGCGGGAAAACCACTACCCTGAAGATGATTAACCGTCTCATTACGCCAAGCAGCGGGACGATCCTGATTAACGGCGAAGACACCAGCGGGATGGACACCGTGACCCTGCGCCGCAACATTGGCTACGTGATCCAGCAGATTGGCCTGTTCCCGAACATGACTATCGAAGAGAACATTACCGTCGTGCCGCGCATGCTGGGCTGGGACAAAGCGCGCTGTAACTCCCGTGCCGAGGAGCTGATGGATATGGTGGCAATGGATCCACATAAATTCCTTCACCGCTATCCGCGCGAAATGTCCGGCGGTCAGCAGCAGCGTATCGGCGTCATCCGCGCGCTGGCAGCGGATCCTCCGGTCCTGCTGATGGATGAACCATTCGGCGCGGTTGACCCGATTAACCGTGAGGTGATCCAGAACCAGTTCCTGGAGATGCAGCGCAAGCTGAAAAAGACCGTGATGCTGGTGAGCCACGATATTGACGAAGCGCTGAAGCTGGGCGACCGTATTGCCGTCTTCCGTCAGGGGCGTATTGTTCAGTGCGCCAGCCCGGACGAGCTGCTGGCGAAACCCGCCAATGAGTTTGTCGGCTCGTTTGTTGGTCAGGACCGGACGTTGAAACGCCTGCTGCTGGTATCCGCGGGCGACGTCACCGACCAGCAGCCGACGATTACGGTACGCGAATCGACGCCGCTGCCAGAGGCCTTCGCCACCATGGATGACAACGATATTCGCGCCATTACCGTGGTTGATGATCTCGGCAAACCGCTGGGCTTTGTGAAGCGCCGCGAAGCGCGTAATGCCAGCGGCAGCTGCGGTGATATTCTGCATCCGTTCCGCATGACAGGTAAGGCCGAGGATAACCTGCGCGTGGTGCTTTCTCGCCTGTATGAGAGCAACACCAGCTGGATGCCGATTGTGGACGAGGACGGACGCTATAACGGCGAGATATCCCAGGATTATATTGCGGAGTATTTGAGTTCCGGGCGTACGCGCCGGGCATTGAATATTCATAGCGAGAGTTAAGCATTCAGGCCGGGTACTGCCCGGCCTTTTTCCGCACGCATACCTTTTGCTAACCCCACGTTTTCCCGCCACAATATCGTATCGTCCCCGTTAATCACGACTTCATGCAACGTCTTCACGCATACCCCGACATCCGCGCGATGTTTCGCCGTCTCCTGATTGCTACCGTCACCGGCGTGCTGGCAGCGCTGGCCGTTGCGGTGTTCCGCCACAGCATGTATCTGCTGGAGTGGTTGTTTCTCAGCAACGAAAGCGGAAGCCTGGTGAACGCCGCTGCCGCGTTATCGCCCTGGCGGCGGGCGCTCACGCCTGCGCTGGGTGGTCTGGCCGCGGGAGTGCTACTGTGGGGATGGCAGCGCATGACGGCACAACGTCCCCACGCCCCGACCGATTATATGGAGGCGCTGGAAACGGGTGATGGCCAGTTTGATTACGGCGCCAGCCTGGTGAAATCCCTCGCCTCGTTGCTGGTGGTCGCCAGCGGCAGCGCCATCGGCCGGGAAGGCGCCATGATCCTGCTTGCCGCCCTCGCTGCCTCCTTTTTTGCACAACGTTGTACGCCGAAATCCGAATGGAAACTGTGGATCGCCTGCGGTGCCGCCGCCGGGATGGCCAGCGCCTATCATGCGCCGCTGGCGGGCAGCCTGTTTATCGCAGAGATCCTGTTTGGCACACTTATGCTGGCCTCCCTCGGCCCGGTGGTGATTGCCGCTGTGGTGGCCCTGCTAACCACGCGCCTGTTAAGTCCCGGCGCGAATACACTTTATGATGTCCATCTCAGCGAGATGCTTACGGCGGTGGATTATTTCCTGATCGTTGGCGTGGGTCTGCTGGCTGGGCTGTGCGGCCCGCTTTTGATGTGGCTAATGGCTTTCAGTCATTCTCTGTTTCTGCGTCTCAAACTTTCACCGCCGTGGCAGCTGGCGCTGGGGGGGCTGATCGTCGGGCTGCTGTCGCTGCTGACGCCGAAGGTATGGGGGAATGGCTACAGCGTGGTTCAGGCGTTTTTGCAGTCGCCGCCGCTGCTGTCGGTAATTGCCGGCGTCTTTATCTGCAAGCTCCTGGCGGTGCTGGCAAGCAGCGGGTCCGGCGCACCGGGAGGCGTGTTTACGCCAACCTTGTTCGTTGGTATGGCAACGGGAATGCTGTTTGCGCAGATCTTTGCGCTGTGGTTTCCTGGCTCTGAGACGGCGATCCTGCTTGGGCTGGCAGGAATGGCGACGCTGCTCGCTGCCACAACGCATGCGCCAATCATGTCGGCCTTGATGGTATGTGAGATGACCGGGCAGTATTTTTTACTTCCCGGTTTGCTGGTTGCCTGTGTTGTGGCGTCGGTATTGTCGAGAACGCTACGCCACGACTCGATCTACGGCCAGCATACCGCCGAAAGCCGAGAGATCGATATAGTGCGCTAATTCGCGCTGCTCGGCGCGGGGCAGATAAGGCAGTTCGCCTACCAACGGGCCAGGTAGCTTTTTGCTCAGCACGTCGATGATTTCTGCGTAGTGCGCAAGGCCCGGGTTAATACGGTTCGCCACCCAACCAATCAGTGGCAGGCCGTCATTAGCGATAGCCTGCGCCGTCAGCAAGGCATGGTTGATACACCCTTCCTGAATGCCCACGACCATAATCACCGGCAGCTGCTCCTGCACCACCCACTCGGAAAGGGGACGTAAATCGTTCATCAGGCTGCGCCAGCCACCGGTCCCTTCAACGACAACGTGATCAACCTTTTCACTCAGATTTGCCAGGCCATCAGAAAGCAGACTGTAGTTGATAAGCCCACTGTGAGCGACGCTGCTTTCCTCTTCGCTTAACGCGATGGGATTGACGGCATCATAAGGCAGTTCCAGAGACGAGACGCTTTGCAGAACCAGGGCGTCCTTATTGCGCAGCCCTTCTGGCGTCTCTTTACTGCCTTTTGCTACCGGCTTGTATCCTGCAACGCGTTTACCGCTTGCCGCCAGGGCCTGAAGTAACGCGCGGGATACGACGGTCTTCCCGACAGACGTATCCGTACCAGTAATAAAGAAACGCTTAAGCATGACTCATTCCACCTCTTGGGTATGCTTCAAAAAATATAAACCAGGTAAATAATTCAGTGGGGAAAGTCTACGGGAAGCGTGCGCTACCCGGCTTGAGATAGCGCAATTTTTCGTACATCTATGGAAAAGAGTTAGCCCTGAAGCAAACGAATCAGTAACGAGCCGTTGTACATCGCATCTTTTACCAGCGCGGCGCCAGCCATCGTACCCTGGTTGGAAAATTGCGTACTTTCCACCACGATGTTTTTACTGTACGCGGGAAGCGCCTGCTGGTTGATGCAGGCGGAAATCGCCGGAAAGAGGATATCCGCCGCCTGGCTGAGCGGGGAGCCGATCAGTATTTTTTGCGGGTTAAACAGGTTCACCATAATGGCCAGAATGCGCCCGACATTATTGCCCACGCCGGTAATGATGTCCTTCGCCAGCAGATCGCCCTGTCTTGCCGCTGTGCACAATGCCTCGACGCTCAACGGTTGACCGTGCAGCGTGGAGCTCATTGACTGGCTGAGCCGCACCTGCGCCAGCTCCAGCACGCTTTCGACGCTGGCAATCGTCTCCAGACAACCATGATTACCGCAGTAGCAGCGTTTTCCGTACGGATCGACCTGCGTATGGCCAATCTCCACCAGGCTACTGCTGCCAGCATGCAACAGACGCCCGTCGGTGATCACACCTGCGCCAACGTTGTGATCAATCACCACCTGAATCACGTCGCGCGCGCCCCGGGAAGCGCCAAACAACGCCTCCGCCATCGTCCAGGCGCTGATATCATGCTGAATGTAGACCGGCACACCGGTGTGGTTTTCCAGCACGTCGCCCAGCGGCATCTCTTTGACGTTTTCATAAAACGGCATGCGGTGCACAATGCCATTTTCGGTATCAATAATTCCCGGCAGGGTGATCGCAATCGCCGTTAAACGTTCAAGGCGCTGCTGGTGACGAATAAAGAACTGGTCGATATGGGTCAGAATGGCATCGAGGAGTGGTTGCTCTGCATCGAGCGGGAGTTCCAGCCGGTCTTCCACCACCAGCTTGCTGCTGAGGTCGCGCAGCGCGAGGAAGATTTCCCCGCGGCTAATTCGCAGCGACAGGTAGTGCCAGGCTTCCGTTTCCACCACCAGCCCTACCGCCGGACGGCCACGGCTGCCCGGCTCCTGAATTTCTGTCTCCTGAACCAGATGGGCTTCCAGCATTTCGCGGACAATCTTGGTAATACTGGCGGGTGCCAGTTGTGCCAGGCGCGAAAGATCGATACGCGAAACCGGACCAAGCTGATCAATCAGGCGATAAACGGCGCCCGCGTTGGTCTGCTTGATCTGATCGATATGCCCTGGCTGACTATCAGCAACCACCTCGTACTCCCTTATTTTCGAGCTTCGAAATAAACTGAGGGCTATGGTGAAGCACTTCAATGGCTGACGTCAAATTTTTACTTAGCCATGTGATTTACTGCACATTTTCGCCCGCTTTTCCCTATAAATAACGCCCGTGAGAAGCGGTAATTAATTGTTCTTTGAAACGCTGTGCCGCATGGCTCTGTTCATGATGTTTAGACCACACCAGCCACATCTCCGAGACCGCATCCTGCTCGGCAATATTCACCCAGCGCATTTCCGGCAGTTGTACCCGTTTAAACGAGGCCGGAAGAATCGACACGCCAAGCCCTGCGGCAACGAGACCAATGATCGTCATGGCTTCCCCCACTTCCTGCGCGATAGTCGGGACAAGGCCATATCGCCGCATCAGACCAAGAATATCGTCATACAATCCGGTACCCACCTGTGGGTCAAAAAAGACAAAGGGTTCTTTCGCCAGTTCAGCCAGCGTGACGCTATGCTGCGCGGCGAGCGGGTGATCCCGGGGGATCATCGCCATCAGCGGTTCGCGGAGGATCACCTGCCACGCCAGGGTATCAGGCAACTGCGTGTTACGCATTAGCCCCAGGTCGAGCGATCCTTCATTAAGCGGCGATATTTGCTCCCGGGTATTGATTTCGCGCGTCTGAATATGCACATCCGGAAAGTTACTGCGAAACGAGGATAGCGTTTGTGAAACAGCGCTGATGAAGGGGGCCGACGAGGTAAACCCGATGCGCAGCTCTCCCGTCTCCCCGAGATGAAGCCGTTCCGCTCTGGCGGCGGCGTCCACCACCATACTCAGGATCTGTCGGCTATCGGCGAGAAACTGTTTTCCCGCCGCCGTCAGGCTCACGCTGCGGTTGGTTCGCGCCAGCAGACGCGCCCCAACCTGCTGCTCAAGGATCTGGATCTGTTGGCTCAGCGGTGGCTGGGAGATATTCAGCCTTGCCGCAGCACGACCAAAATGGAGCTCTTCAGCGACGGCGACAAAATAGCGCAGATGGCGCAGCTCGATATTCATATTTTTAAAGTATCATTTGAGATTATTAATATATTAGACAGATTATTTACATTTTCCTACCCTAATCTTGTGGTCATACCCGTCACCAGAAACCACGGGGAAGTTTAAGCAAGGATTATGTGTGAGCCGTACAACGACCGTTGATATCGCGCCGGCCAGCGACATTGATGATTTACCCGCAGTACCGCAGCCGGTTCAGTTTATAAAACGTGGTACCCCCCAGTTTATGCGCGTCACGCTGGCGCTCTTCTCAGCGGGTCTCGCCACTTTCGCCCTGCTCTACTGCGTTCAGCCGATCCTGCCGGTCCTGTCGCATGAATTTGGCGTGTCGCCAGCCAGCAGCAGTATTTCGCTCTCCATTTCAACCGGGATGCTGGCGAGCGGTCTGCTGTTCACCGGGCCACTTTCAGATGCCATCGGGCGTAAGCAGGTCATGGTAACGGCGTTAATGCTGGCCTCCGTGTGTACCTTGCTGTCCACCATGATGACCAGCTGGCACGGCATTCTGGTCATGCGCGCGCTGATTGGGTTATCCCTCAGCGGCGTGGCGGCGGTCGGGATGACCTATCTCAGCGAGGAGATCCACCCGAGTTTCGTGGCCTTCTCCATGGGGCTGTACATTAGCGGGAACTCTATCGGCGGGATGAGCGGACGCCTGCTCAGCGGTGTGTTTACCGATTTCTTTAACTGGCGCATTGCGCTGGCCGTAATCGGCTGCTTCGCCCTCGCTTCGGCGCTGATGTTCTGGAAAATCCTGCCGGAATCGCGCCATTTCCGCCCGACCTCCCTGCGTCCGAAAACGTTGTTTATTAACTTTCGCCTGCACTGGCGCGACAAAGGTTTGCCGCGACTGTTTCTGATGGGATTCCTGCTGATGGGGTCATTTGTCACGCTGTTTAACTATATTGGCTACCGGCTGATGCTTTCACCGTGGCATCTCAGCCAGGCATTGGTGGGTTTGCTCTCTGTGGCGTATCTCACCGGGACGTGGAGTTCGCCAAAAGCGGGCGCCATGACCGCGCGCTTCGGCCGTGGTCCGGTGATGCTGGTGTCCACCGCTGTGATGTTGTTCGGACTGCTGATGACGCTTGTCTCTTCCCTGTGGCTGATTTTTGCCGGAATGCTGCTCTTCTCTGCGGGATTCTTTGCCGCGCATTCTGTTGCCAGCAGCTGGATTGGCCCACGCGCGCGCCGCGCCAAAGGTCAGGCTTCGTCTCTGTATCTGTTCAGTTACTATCTCGGTTCCAGCATTGCCGGGACTCTCGGCGGGGTGTTCTGGCATAACTACGGCTGGAACGGCGTGGGCGGATTTATCGCGCTGATGCTGTGCGCGGCACTGCTGGTGGGCGCGAGCCTGCATAAACGACTGCATTAACATTCAGCCCTCTTCGTGTTTAAATCGAGCCGATGCTAATTTTTGTCATCGGCTGATTCAGACACGAGGACTTCATGAAAAACAATAACTATCAACAACTCACCCGCACCTTCCAGCGTCTCTCCCGCTTCTCTCACCTCTCCTCCATCGCCAGCTGGGACATGTTTACCATGATGCCGCCCGGCGGCAGCGCCGCGCGCGGTGAAGCGCTGGCGGAGATGAGCGTCCTGCAACATCAGATCCTGACCGATAAAAAAGTGGGTGAATGGCTGGCGGCGGCGGCAGAAGAAGATCTGAACGACGTTGAGCAGGCCAACCTGCGTGAAATGACGCGCCACTACCAGCAGGCCACTTTACTTCCGGAATCGCTGGTGGAGGCCAAATCGCTGGCGGGCAGCAGGTGTGAACACGCCTGGCGTACTCAGCGTCCGGCCAACGACTGGCAGGGCTTTTCAGCCAACCTGAAAGAGGTGGTGAAACTCAGTCGTGAAGAGGCCCGCCTGCGCGCCGAGGCTAAAGGCTGCACGCCTTACGACGCACTGCTGGATATCTTTGAACCCGACATGACCAGCGCTCGCCTGGATGTGCTGTTCGGCGATCTGAAGTCCTGGCTGCCGGAGCTGCTGGCAAAGGTTGTGGAAAAACAGGCTCAACGATCGTTCGTTCCGCCACAGGGTCCCTTCCCCACCGCCACCCAGCGCGAGCTGGGCCTGGAAGCGATGAAAATGCTTGGCTTCGATTTTAACGGCGGTCGTCTGGACGTTAGCGCCCACCCGTTCTGCGGCGGCGTTCCGGAAGATGTGCGTATCACCACGCGTTACGATGAAGATGAACTGCTCAGCGCGCTTTTCGGTGTGATCCACGAAACCGGACATGCCCGCTACGAGCAAAACCTTCCGCGAGCGTGGGCCGGCCAGCCCGTTGCGCTGGCGCGCTCTACGGCAATCCATGAATCCCAGAGCTTGTTCTTTGAAATGCAGCTGGGCCGCAGTGAGGCTTTCCTGAAGCATTTGCTTCCGGCGGTCCATGCCCGTTTCGGCAGCCAGGCGGCATTCAGTGAAGAGAATTTTATTGCCTGGAATCAGCGCGTGAAACCGGGCTACATCCGCGTTGACGCAGATGAAGTGAGCTATCCGGCGCATGTGGTATTGCGCTATGAGATTGAGCGCGCGCTGATCAATGGCGAAATCGAAGTGGATGATATCCCCGCGTTATGGGATGAGAAAATGCAGGCCTGGCTTGGATTATCCACCAAAGATAACTACCGCAACGGCTGTATGCAGGACATCCACTGGACCGACGGCGGTTTTGGCTACTTCCCGTCTTACACGCTGGGGGCTATGTATGCAGCACAGCTGTTCCATGCCGCCAAAACTGCGCTGCCCGGGTTGCAGGCATCCATTGCCGGGGGCGATTTCTCGGCGCTGTTTGACTGGCTGCGTCAGAATATCTGGCAGCACGGCAGCCGTTTCAGCACGTCGCAGCTCATCACCCAGGCCACAGGTGAAGATCTGAATATCCGCTACTTCCGCGAACACCTGACGTCCCGCTACCTGTAAACGAACGCGCCGGGGGCCACCCCGGCGTTGTACATACGGTTACACGCCGATACCAATCACTCACGGAAACCCCGAATTTACAGGGATATAGTTATTTCAACGGCCCCGCAGTGGGGTTAAATGAAAAACCAAATTCGAGGGTATGAAAATGAAAAAAGTATTAGCTCTGGTTGTTGCCGCTGCTATGGGTCTTTCTTCCGCTGCATTCGCGGCTGAAACTACCGCCACCGCAGCGCCTGCGGCATCCACCGCTGCTCCGGCCAAAACGGTTCACCATAAAAAACATCACAAAGCGGCTAAACCAGCGGCAGCACAGAAAGCGCAGGCCGCGAAAAAGCACCACAAAAAAGCGGCAAAACCTGCGGTAGAGCAGAAAGCCCAGGCGGCTAAAAAGCATCACAAAAAAGCGGCAAAACACGAAGCGGCTAAACCTGCTGCACAGCCAGCAGCGTAAGAGTACAAGCTTAACCGTGCCCTTCGGGGCACGTTGGTAAACCGGCGCTGAACGGGATTGCGGTCAGCGCCGGTTTTTTATCCGGAGGGCGTATGCTGCGGCGCTGTCGGTTTGAGTTCATTCTTATCCTGCTAATTTTATGCGCGCTCATCGCCAGCCACTTTTATCTTTCCTGAATGTAGCACGCTGATTTTACTCCCACTTTCTCGCCGTCGCGTCTATAGTATTTTCATAGGGTTCACTTTTAATAATCATAATTCCCCCCACCAGAGTGTGATATGCGTAAATCTGTTGTGTTGTTACTGGGAACGTTTAGCCTTTTTGCAGGCTTTTCACATGCGGATGAGGGCGACGATGACGCCATCAGCGCCAAAGAGGTAAAGACGCTGTTTTTTGGTCATGACGATCGTACGCGTGTCACCGATCCTACCGAAGCGCCCTGGGATGCCATCGGGCAACTGGAAACCGCCAGCGGCAATCTATGTACCGCAACTCTCATAACGCCACGCCTTGCGCTGACGGCGGGTCATTGCCTGTTAATGCCGCCCGAAGGCAAACCGGATAAAGCGATCGCCCTGCGCTTTGTTTCGCAGAAAGGGATTTGGCGCTACGAAATTCACGGTATTGAGGGGCGGGTGGATCCGTCGCTCGGGAAACGCCTGAAACCGGATGGCGATGGCTGGATTGTGCCGCCCGGGGCGGCATCCTGGGATTTCGGGCTGATCGTTTTACGTTATCCGCCGTCCGGGATCGCTCCGCTACCGCTCTTTGATGGTGACAAAGACGCGCTCACCGCCGCCCTGAAAGCCGCCGATCGAAAAGTGACGCAGTCAGGCTACCCTGTTGATCACCTCGATTCGCTGTACACCCATACGGACTGCGTGGTGACGGGCTGGGCGCAAAACAGCGTGCTTTCGCATCAGTGCGATACGCTACCGGGTGATAGCGGATCGCCCCTGATGTTAAAAACCGTTAACGGCTGGCAACTGATTGGCGTTCAGAGTTCTGCTCCGGCAGCGAAAGACCGCTGGCGCGCCGATAACCGAGCGTTGGCGGTGACCGGTTTTCGCGACCGGCTGGAAGCCCTGGCGCAGCAGTAGGTCACTCAGGCCAGTTTAATCATGATCATGCCAGCGAGCAGTAATACCAGCCCTATCCAGCCTTTATGGTTTAAACGCTGCCCGAACATAATCCAGCCTGCCGCCAGGGTGGCGGCAATACCGAAGCCGCCCCACAGCGCGTAGGCCACGGACAGATCGATGCCTTTCACCGCCTGCGACAGGGCGCTAAACGCCCCCAGAACCGCGGCAATCGATAACAAGCCGTAGGCTTTGCGACGAAAGCCGTCGGAGAACTTCAAAAAGACGTTCGCAATAATTTCCAGAACGATGGCGAAAGCCAGCCAGGCCGCGTGGATCCATTCAAACTGCTGCATGGGTCTGCTCCTTCTGCTGTTTGGCTGGTTTGCGCGTACCCGATTTAATCAGCACGATACCTGCCACCAGGGTCGTCAGCCCGGCAATTTTCATTGTCGTCAGGGTTTCATCAAATATCATGACGCTGAACAGCGTAATCAATAAAATACCAACACCTTCCCACAAAGCGTATGCCACGCCCAGCGCGATTTTTTTAACCGCGAAAGAGAGGAATATATAGGAAAGCGTAATCATGACCAGCATCAAAATAAATCCGGTGCTGCCGTCACTCACGCTCGCCCATTTCATCGACAAGGTGCCGGTAATTTCAGCAACGATAGCCAGAGCTAATAAAATCCAGTAAAACATGTTTTTCTCCTGCTTGAGAATATAATCCATCGAGGCTCGCTGCGAACAGCAAACCAAAAAAGTGGGAATTAAATCAGTTAGCTAAGCGCATAGCGCCAGCTCAGGCAGAAGACGTGACTATAGCGCGGAACGCCAGTGTTGTTCACCGGAAAGCGTGCAGAGGGAGGTAGAAAACAGAGCAGAGTTGTTTGAAAAATACGTCCTGAACAAATTGTCCATAAAATTACAATTATCCGCGGTGTTGCTTCTCGTCTTTGCGGATGAAAATTGTCCTCAGTAGTTGAACACGCCTGATTTGTATCATAAGCCAGGAATTTACTCAAAGCCTTTTCATTTCTTTACCCAGTCTGTTTGATTTTGGTTAGTTTTTTTAATCCACTTTCCCCTCTATTATAAATAAAAAACTGTTCAGGAACGTCCATGGCCAAACCCATTATCACCCTCAACGGGCTTAAGATCGTCATCATGCTGGGCATGCTGGTGATCATTCTGACCGGCGTTCGTTTTGCGGCCGATATCATCGTGCCCTTTATCCTGGCGCTTTTTATCGCGGTGATCCTCAATCCACTGGTGCAGCGAATGGTGCGGCTACGCATCCCGCGTGTGCTGGCGATAAGCCTGCTTATCAGTATTATTATCGTTGCGATGGTGCTGTTAGTCGCCTATCTGGGAACCTCCCTGAACGAGCTGGCGCGGACGCTGCCGACATACCGCTCTTCCCTGGCGACCCCGCTGCTGCAAATTGAACCCTGGCTGCAACGCGCGGGTATCGAAGTCTCGGTTGAGGAACTGCTTAAATACATCGATCCGAATGCCGCCATGACGATTGTCACCAGCCTGCTGGCACAGCTCTCCAACGCCATGACCTCGATTTTCCTGCTGTTCCTGACGGTTGTGTTTATGCTGCTGGAAGTTCCACAGCTGCCTGCAAAACTCCAGCACATCATGGTGCGTCCGGTTGAGGGAATGGGTGCCATTCAGCGCGCGCTCGACAGCGTTTCACGCTATCTGGTGCTGAAAACGGCCATCAGCCTCGTGACGGGATTAGTGGTCTGGGGGATGCTCGCCGCGCTGGATGTGCGTTTTGCCTTCGTCTGGGGGCTGCTGGCCTTTGCGCTCAACTATATTCCTAACATTGGCTCCGTGCTGGCGGCGATCCCCCCTATCCTTCAGGTGCTGGTTTTCAGCGGTTTGTATGATGCCCTGATTCTGCTGGCAGGCTATCTGGTGATTAACCTTGTCTTCGGGAACATTCTCGAACCACGGATAATGGGACGCGGGCTGGGACTTTCAACTCTTGTTGTGTTCCTGTCCCTGATTTTCTGGGGCTGGCTGCTCGGGCCTGTCGGCATGCTGCTCTCCGTTCCGCTGACAATTATTGTCAAAATTGGCCTGGAGCAGACCGCCGGTGGACAAAGTATCGCTGTACTGCTGAGCGACATGAGTCATAAGGCCGATTAATTGTCCATCGACAGCATAGGCTTGCCCGTTCTTCCCGCTTCGCGGTAGTTGCCCACTGCCCGCTGCCATTCCGACAGCGGGTAGAGGGTAACATCGCTGCACTGGCTGGCGCGCAGTTTAGGCCAGATGCGCCGAAACTCCGCCTGCCACGCCTCAGCGCTCAGCGCGTCCAGATAGTTACGAATGTGAAACCACGCCACGCGCGGCAACGGCCGCTGCTGCCGGAAGGTCTGCCCGGAGAGTAGCCCGTAACAGACAAAGGTACCGGTTTCGGGCATCACGCTCAGGATCGCCTCCGCCAGGCTGCCGCCCGTGGCGTCGTACACCACCTCCGCTTGCGCGGCGGCAGCGTTGACGGCGGCCGTATCATCTTGCGCAATCGGGACGATCCCCATTTCAGCCAGACGTTGAGCGTGCACGGGCGAGCGATGGATCCCGTAAACCGCCTCTGCACCCGCCTGGCGTGCCCATTGCCCGAGCAGAACAGCGCAGTCAGAACCGGCAGCGGTGAGCAGCACCGTTTTCCCGACCGGAGGATAGCGGTCCAGCATCATCTGAGCGGCAAGCGGGTTGATATACGCCCGCGCGGCAAGAAGCGAGTCGATGTCGTCCGGGACGGGAACCGCATACGCCACCGGGCAGTCGACATAGCGCTGCCAGGTTCCCTGCCCCCGTAACGGCAGGACCCGCTTGCCCAGCAGCGCCGGGTAAGCGGCGGGCGTTTCGGTCACTATTCCGACCCCTTCATAACCGGCTATTGCGGGCAGCGGCGTGCGATGGCGATATGCCCCGGTGATGGGGATGAGATCGGAGGCGTTCACCGGAGAAAAAAGCATGCGCACACGTATCTCTCCCGGCTGTCGCGGTGACAATGGTGTGGTTTCCGCTTGCAGTACCGATTCAGGCTCACCAAACCGGCGATACCAGAGGGCCAGATTACGCATTGCGATCGCGCCATCCCATTTCCGGTGCGACATGTTTCAGGATGGACTCGATCACATGTGCGTTGTATTCCACGCCCAGCTGATTCGGCACGGTAAGCAACAGCGTATCCGCTTCCGCGATCGCTTCATCCTTTTTCAACTGTTCATTCAGCTTGTCTGGCTCTGCGGCATAGCTGCGTCCGAAAATGGCCCGCGTTTTCTCATCCAGATAGCCAACGCTGTCGCTCTCATTGCGGCTTGAACCGAAATACATCCGGTCGCGATCGTCCATCAGGGCAAAAATACTGCGGCTGACCGAAACGCGTGGCTGACGGGTATGCCCTGCCTCGGCCCAGGCCTGTCGGTAGGCACGGATCTGTTTTGCCTGCTGAATATGGAACGGCTCGCCGGTTTCATCATCTTTCAGCGTTGAGCTTTGCAGGTTCATCCCCAGTTTTGCCGCCCATACTGCCGTTGCATTGGAGCCAGCCCCCCACCAGATACGATCGCGTAAGCCCTCTGAATGCGGCTCCAGACGCAACAATCCCGGCGGGTTTGGGAACATCGGCTGTGGGTTAGGCTTCGCAAACCCTTCACCGCGTAATACATCAAGCAGTACCTCAGTGTGACGGCGCGCCATATCAGATTCGTTTTCCCCGTCCTGCGGCACGTAACCAAAATAACGCCAGCCATCAATCACCTGCTCCGGGGAGCCCCGGCTGATACCAAGCTGTAATCGCCCGCCGGAGATGAGATCTGCCGCGCCAGCATCTTCCGCCATATACAGCGGATTCTCGTACCGCATGTCGATCACGCCCGTCCCGATTTCGATGCGTTTGGTTTTCGCGCCTATCGCAGCCAGCAAGGGGAATGGCGAACTGAGCTGGCGGGCAAAGTGGTGCACGCGGAAATAAGCCCCGTCCGCGCCCAGCTCTTCAGCGGCGACAGCCAGATCGATGGACTGTAGCAGCGTGTCAGCTGCGGTTTGCGTGCCGGACTGGGAAGACGGCGTCCAGTGACCAAACGACAAAAATCCGATCTTTTTCATAGTGGAATATCCTGATAAAGCATTGCGTTATCCCTACTCTACGCATTAACCGATGAGAATAAATGGTGATTATTTAACGGAATGCTTCAAATAAACTGACAGAAATACGCAAATCGCACGCTGCCTTCCCGCAGAGGAGGCATTCTCCTGGCATCTCAAAATGGGATATAGTGTGAACTATTCTCTTTTTTAACAGGTAACATCAGCAATGGCTCTGATCCCCAAAAACTACGCACGGCTGGAAAGCGGCTACCGTGAAAAAGCGCTAAAAATTTACCCGTGGGTCTGTGGACGCTGCTCGCGGGAGTTTGTGTATTCGAATCTTCGTGAACTCACGGTCCACCATATCGACCACGATCACACCAATAATCCGGAAGATGGCAGTAACTGGGAGTTGTTGTGCCTGTTTTGCCATGACCACGAACACTCAAAGTACACCGAAGCGGATCAGTATGGTACCACCGTTGTCGCAGGTGAGGATGCGCAAAAAGACGTGGGGGTCGCCACGTTTAACCCCTTTGCCGATCTCAAGGCGATGATGAACAAGAAGACGTAATATCGGCGGCTTTCCTGCCCATACCTGCCGTATGGGCAGTCAGAAAGATAAAGGTAATGTATTCCAGTCACAGATTGAACAAGGAGACGGCCTTAATATCGGCTTCAGGATTCACGCGTTTTACAGCCTCTAAAAACGCAGCAAAGTTTTGATTAAACACCGTCAGATTATTATAAAATTGCACCTGTTTTTCACGGGCTCCCTCAAGATAGCTCACAGACCAGATCCGCCTGTTATTTACCACTGTCGAGCCCGGCTTAATTTTTACGATAGCCGCCAGCTCAATTTTACGGGTGACGCTATTTATGACCTCGTATAAATACTGCTCATCATAAAAGTAGGTTTTACCTGACGATCCGCCAAACCAGGAAGGATGGGTAGAGATTTTTTTCATTCCCCGGCTGTCGGCAACGATGCGCTTTGGATGCCGAATACGCCTGATGAAAAAGCGCATCAGCATAATCAGTGCCGTGAAAGACAGCACCACGAAAAGAAAATGAATGCTCTCCCGCATATTTCGTTACCTGCCACGCATAACTCAAAGTGGCGAAGTATAGCGTAGCCCGGTAGCTCAGGGAACGTACGCGATGCAATCGCAGATGGAACGGGAAATGCTCTTATATCGCCACGCAATATGATGTGCGGATCTCCTCACGGTTAAGTGATATTAACAATTGCTGCTAAGTTGTAAGTTTCTCCTTGCCGGACAGGACAAATCAGTTATCGTGCCAGGCAACTTTTTCAGCAATAAAAAACAGTGGGATGCGCTATGGCGATTTTTGATGGTCACAATGACCTGTTGCTTAATTTATGGCTTCACCATCGCCAGGATCCGGTAACGGCCTTCTTCTCCGGCATTGAGAACGGACACCTCGATTATCCGCGCATGCAGCAAGGCGGATTTTCCGGCGGGCTGTTCGCGCTGTTCGTGCCGCCGCAGGAGTATATCGCCCGCATGGCGCCGCACTACGCCAGCGAGCCGTGGCAACCGATCGACATTCTCTGGCAGCAGTTGACGATCCTCAAGCAGCTTGTCGCACACTCCGATGGACGGGCGCGATTGTGCCTGAGCGCGGCAGATATCGAACGCTGCCGTCAGGATAAGGAGCTGGCGATGTTGGCGCATATTGAGGGTGCGGGCGGTTTTGACGGCGAGGGTGGCGATCTACAGGCTTTCTATGCCGCTGGCGTGCGCAGCATTGGGCTTTTCTGGAACATTGCTAACCGTTTTGGCACCGGCGTTAACGGGGCGTTTCCCGGCAGCCCGGACAGCGGCCCAGGGCTTACCGCAGAGGGTATCGCCCTCATCAAGCACGCTAACGCCCTGAACATGCTGATTGACGTTTCTCACATGAATGAAAAGGCGTTCTGGGATACTGCTCGTCATTCCTCTTCACCGCTGGTCGCCACCCATTCCAACGCCCATACGCTGTGCCCGCAACCGCGTAATCTGACCGATCGGCAACTGCTGGCTATCCGCGACAGCGGCGGCGTGGCAGGGGTCAATTTCGGCAACGCCTTTCTGCGCGCCGACGGTAAACGCGATAGCGATACCCCGCTGAGCACAATCGTTCGCCATATCGACTATCTTATTAACATCATGGGCGAAGATCATGTTGCGCTGGGCTCCGATTTTGACGGCATCACGTTACCTGATGATTTGCATGATGTGAGTGGTTTACCGCGGCTAATCAGCGCGTTGCGTGACAGCGGCTATGATCAATTTGTGCTGAATAAGCTGCTGTGGGGCAACTGGCAAAAGGTATTGCAAAATGTTTGGCAACAATAGGTTACGTTGTAAACATTACGTTAATTCCTTACATCTTTCGGGTTGAGCTTTGCCCCACTGTGACGCATTATTTGATGACCATCACAAAACTGGCACAAACAATGGTGTTGGTGCTGCATTTTTAAAGAGGAAAAAACGATGTGGAAGAAACCTGCTTTTATTGATTTACGTCTTGGCCTGGAAGTGACGCTGTACATTTCCAACCGCTAATCGCTCAGCCCGCCATCCGTGCGGGCATTTTTGTTTTACTACCTGGCCTATCTTCATGTTTATTAAAGTCCTCGGTTCCGCCGCCGGCGGCGGTTTCCCTCAGTGGAACTGTAATTGCGCCAACTGTCAGGGTTTGCGCAACGGTACCCTTCAGGCGACCCCCCGCACCCAGTCGTCGATCATCGTCAGCGATAACGGCGAAGAGTGGATACTGTGTAACGCCTCGCCCGATATCAGCCAGCAGATTGCCCATACGCCAGAACTGAATAAGAAAGAGGTTCTGCGCGGCACGCATATTGGCGGCATTATTCTCACCGACAGCCAGATTGACCACACCACCGGGCTGCTCAGCCTGCGCGAGGGGTGTCCGCATCAGGTATGGTGTACGCCGGAGGTGCATGAAGACCTTTCCAGCGGATTCCCGATTTTTACCATGCTCCGGCACTGGAACGGCGGCCTGATTCATCATCCGATCGCACCGCTCACCGCCTTTAGCGTGGAAGCCTGCCCTGATTTGCAGTTTACCGCTGTCCCCATCGCCAGTAACGCACCGCCCTATTCGCCGTGGCGCGACCGCCCGCTGCCGGGGCATAACGTGGCGCTGTTTATCGAAAACCGCCGCAACGGTCAGACGCTGTTCTACGCGCCGGGTCTCGGTGAACCCGATGACGACATCCTGCCGTGGCTTAAAAAAGCGGACTGTCTGCTGATTGACGGCACAGTCTGGCAGGACGATGAACTGCAGGCCGCTGGCGTCGGGCGCAATACCGGCCGCGATATGGGCCATCTGGCGCTCGGCGATGAACACGGCATGATGGCGCTGCTGGCCTCACTGCCGGCAAAGCGCAAGATTCTGATTCACATTAATAACACTAACCCGATCCTTAACGAGCAGTCGCCGCAGCGTCACGCCCTCACGCAGCAGGGAATTGAAGTGAGCTGGGACGGGATGACCATCACGCTTCAGGACTAACTATGCACATTCGCGAAACGCTCTCGCCGCAAGAGTTTGAACACGCCCTCCGGGCGAAAGGCGCCTACTATCATATTCACCATCCGTACCATATCGCGATGCATAACGGCGAGGCCAGCCGCGAGCAGATCCAGGGCTGGGTGGCGAACCGGTTTTACTACCAGACGACGATCCCGCTGAAAGATGCGGCCATTATGGCGAACTGCCCGGATCCGCACACGCGTCGCAAATGGGTGCAGCGGATCCTCGATCACGACGGCAGCAACGGTCATGACGGCGGGATCGAAGCCTGGCTACAGCTGGGCGAAGCCGTAGGGCTTAGCCGCGACGACTTAATCAGCGAACGCCACGTGCTGCCCGGCGTTCGTTTTGCCGTGGACGCTTACGTTAACTTCGCCCGCCGCGCCAACTGGCAGGAGGCGGCATGCAGTTCGCTCACCGAACTGTTTGCCCCGCAAATTCATCAGTCGCGTCTCGACAGCTGGCCGCAGCACTATCCGTGGATCAAAGAGGAAGGCTATTTTTATTTTCGCAGCCGCCTCAGCCAGGCCAGCCGCGACGTTGAACACGGTCTGGAGCTGGCGAAGAGTTACTGCGATAGCGCAGAAAAGCAGAATCGGATGCTGGAGATCCTTCAGTTCAAACTCGATATCCTGTGGTCGATGCTCGACGCGATGACCATGGCCTACGCCCTACAGCGTCCGCCTTATCACACGGTCACCGACAAAGCGGCCTGGCACACAACCCGACTGGTATAAGCATGCAAAAAAACTCCATCGTCGCCTTTCGTCGCGGCTATCGCCTGCAATGGGAAGCCGCTCAGGACAGCCATGTCATCCTTTATCCGGAAGGCATGGCTAAACTCAATGAGACCGCGGCCGCAATCCTCGAACTGGTCGATGGCCAACGCGACGCGGCGGCCATCATTGCCATACTCAACGAACGGTTCCCGGAAGCCGGCGGCGTGAATGACGACGTCGTAGAATTCCTGCAAATCGCTTATCAACAGAAGTGGATTATTTTCCGTGAGCCAGAATAAACCCGCCGTCAATCCACCGCTGTGGCTGCTGGCGGAGCTGACCTATCGCTGTCCGCTACAGTGTCCTTACTGCTCTAACCCGCTGGACTTTGCCCGGCAGGATCAGGAGCTGACCACTGAACAGTGGATTGAGGTTTTCCGCCAGGCGCGGGCGATGGGCAGCGTGCAGATAGGTTTTTCCGGCGGCGAACCGTTGACGCGTAAAGATCTGCCGGAGCTGATCCGCGCCGCCCGCGATCTCGGTTTTTATACCAACCTGATCACCTCGGGAATTGGCCTGACGGAAAGCAAGCTCGACGCGTTCAGCGAGGCCGGTCTGGACCATATCCAGATTAGCTTCCAGGCCAGCGATGAAGTGCTCAACGCTGCGCTGGCGGGGAATAAAAAAGCCTTCCAGCAGAAGCTGGCGATGGCCAAAGCGGTCAAAGCGCGCGATTACCCGATGGTGCTGAATTTCGTCCTGCACCGGCACAACATCGACCAGATCGATAAAATCATCGAGCTGTGCATCGAACTGGACGCCGACGACGTCGAACTTGCCACCTGCCAGTTCTACGGTTGGGCGTTCCTTAATCGTCAGGGGCTTCTGCCGACGCGGGAACAGATTGCCCGAGCGGAACGCGTGGTTGCCGACTATCGGCAAAAAATGGCCGCCAGCGGCAATCTGACCAACCTGCTGTTCGTCACCCCTGATTATTACGAAGAGCGACCAAAAGGCTGTATGGGCGGCTGGGGGTCGATTTTCCTCAGCGTGACCCCGGAAGGCACGGCGCTGCCCTGCCACAGCGCGCGCCAGCTACCGGTGGAGTTCCCCTCGGTGCTTGATCAGAGTCTGGAATCCATCTGGTATGACTCTTTCGGCTTCAACCGCTATCGCGGGTTTGACTGGATGCCGGAGCCGTGCCGCTCCTGCGATGAAAAGGAGAAGGACTTCGGCGGCTGCCGCTGTCAGGCCTTTATGCTCACCGGGAATGCGGATAACGCCGATCCGGTGTGCAGCAAATCGCCGCATCATCATAAAATTCTGGACGCGCGACGCGAAGCAGCCTGTAGCGATATGAAAATCGGCCAGCTTCAGTTCCGTAACCGTACCCGTTCGCAGCTTATCTATAAAACCCGGGAACTGTAGCGATAATGACCACCCGCATCGTGGAGCTGGCAGGCGGTTTACGCGCAACGCTAGTGCATCAGCCGCAGGCGACACGCGCGGCGGCGCTGGCGCGCGTGAGTGCCGGAAGCCATCACGAGCCACCGCGCTTCGCCGGTCTTGCGCATTTACTTGAGCACCTGCTGTTCCGCGGTAGCCAGCGCTATCAGGGCGACGATCGACTCATGGCCTGGGTCCAGCGTCAGGGCGGTAGCGTCAATGCCACCACGCTGGCTCGCCACAGCGCATTTTTCTTCGATGTGGCCGCCGATAACCTGTCCGACGGCGTCGCGCGACTGCGGGATATGTTGCAGGCGCCGCTGCTTTCATGCGATGACATACAGCGCGAAGTGGCGGTCATTGATGCGGAAAACCGACTCATCCAGCAGCATGATTCCGCCAGGCGCGAAGCGGCGGCACGCCACGCGATGGAAGAACCCACAGTTTTTCGCCGTTTTCAGGTGGGTTGCAAGGATTCTCTGGGGCAGGACCCGGGATCGCTGCAAACCGCGTTGCGCGACTTTCATCGGCGCTATTATGTGGCCGGACACCTGCAATTGTGGCTGCAAGGGCCGCAAAAGCTGGATGCGCTGGCCGAGCTTGCCCATACGTTTGCGTCCGGTTTTGCTTCTGGTGGTATGCCTGAAACCGCTCCCCCGTTGCGTCTTAGCGCTGAAGCAGATTTTCAGCTGGCAGTGACAGAGCGACCCGCACTGTGGCGTTGTCCGTTAATTCGAAAAAGTGACAACGTCACCTTATTTCGGGAGTTTTTACTGGACGACGCCCCCGGAAGCCTGATTGCCGGGCTGCGGGCGCGCGGGCTGGCAGAAGATGTCGCCCTGAACTGGCTTTATCAGGATAACGATAACGGCTGGCTGGCGCTAACGGTTGATAGCGAACGACCCGAGGAGGTTGACCCGCATATTACCCACTGGCTACGGGCGCTACAGCAAACGACGGATGAGCAGCAGCGGCATTATTATCGGCTGGCACAGCAGCGTTTCAGCGCCCTGCCGACGCTGGAGCAGCTGCGCCAGCGGGCGTTCGGTTTTGCGCCCGGTGCGGCGCCCGTAAGTTTTTCCGCCTTTTGTGCCGATTTACTGGCGGCGCCCACCTCGTATCTGGCCTGCAAAAAAATTGAAACCGCTGAAATTATCGCCAGCCAGGGGTTTGCTCTGCCGCTTAGCCATTGGCGTCGCCAGCCGGTTGCAGATGATAGCCCCATCGCGTTCTCCTTCTACCCGCAGACTGCCAGGTATGTTACGCCAGCCCCGACGTCAGAAGCCGCTCCGCTGCTGCATTTGTCGGCGCAGACACAACCGCCAACGCTGATCCTGCGCAGGCCTTTTTATTCGTGCGTGGAACGGGCGCAGGGGGTGGCGATGGGCAAACAGTTACGCCCTCTCCTTGCTGAACTGCGCCATATTGACGGCAGCGGCGAGTGGCAAACGGTTGACGGTAGCTGGCAGCTCACCCTGCGGCTTCCTGACGCCGTGGTGACGGCGGAACACATCATCGGGGCGATAATCGATCGCCTCTCCCACCCCGCCCCGGCTCTTACGCCAGTGCCAGAAGGCATTGCCATCCGTGAGTTGCTTCAGCTGTTGCCTGAACGTCTGGCATCGGATCCGCCACGGGACGGCTGGCTGGCGGCGCTAGTTGGCGGCAGCGTCGCACACGCGCACGGGTTAGCCCGGCAGCTTGGCCTGCTCCGGGCGCCGGTTAACGCTAAGCCGACGCCATTAAGCGGTTGTCCCAGCGGGATCGAACACATTCCGCACGCCAGCGCGGATTCGGCGCTGCTGGTGTTTATTCCCCTGCCGCCGGGCGCGTCGCTCGCCGCGCTGCGGCTGCTGGCATTATGCTGCGAACCGCAATTTTTCCAGCGCCTGCGCGTGGAACAGCAGATTGGCTACGTGGTCAGCTGTCGTTATCAGCGTATTGCCGATCGCGATGGCCTGCTGCTGGCGTTACAGTCGCCTGACCGCTCTCCCGTGAACCTGTTGGGTTGCTGCAAACAATTTTTGCGTGAGCTGACGCTGTGCGATGTGACGGCGTTCAGCGTATTGCGACAGCAGCTGGCGACGCAAATCCGGTCACCGATGAATGCCAGCGCCACGGCAGTAGCCGCCCTGCGCCAGCGCTATGGTTTACCGGTGTTAACGCCGCAGGCTGTTGATGCCCTGCAACATGACGAGATAATCGCACTATGGCGCGAGATGACTCGCCATCGCCGTCGCTGGCGGGTGCTTTTCACGGGCTGACCGGACCCGCCGCTTTCTTCATATCCGTGGTTTTTAGTCAAAAAAAAGCCCCGTACTACGACGGGGCCAGGTTGCTTATTTCGCTGTTATTTATCCAGCGCGTAGGCAATCACGTAGTCACCACGATCCGGCGACTGGCGTGCACCGCCAGCAGAGATCAGAATGTACTGTTTGCCGGTTTTCGGTGATACATAGCTGATAGGTCCGCCCTGGCTACCCACCGGAAGACGCGCTTTCCACACTTCTTCCCCCGTAGAGGAATCAAAGGCGCGCAGGTAGTAATCTTGGGTTCCCGCAATGAAGACCAGACCGCCCTGCGTGGCCAGCGTACCGCCCAGCGTCGGCATACCGACAGGCATTGGCATACGCATTTTTACCCCAAACGGACCGGTATCCTGTACGGTACCGACCGGCACCTGCCAGACGATTTTCTGCGTTTTCAGGTCAATGGCGGAGAGAGAGCCAAACGGTGGTTTCTGGCACGGAATGCCCAGCGGTGACATGAAACGGTTTTTGTTGACCGAATACGGCGTTCCTTTCATCGGAACGGCGCCCATCCCGGCGTTCACGGCTTCACCGCCCGTGTTTGCCACCGCGCTCTGCGGATCTTGCTTAATCAGCTGAACCCACAGGCCCAGACGCATGTCATTGACGAAGATATACTGGTTGTTCGGATCGGTGGACAAACTGCCCCAGTTCATTCCACCCAGCGAGCCCGGGAAGCTCAGGGAAATATCGGTTCCCGGCATCGTGTACAGACCGTCATAACGCATTGATTTGAAGCTGATACGACAGGCCAGCTGGTCAAACGGCGTCGCCCCCCACATATCCGATTCTTTCAGGGTTTCAGCGCCAATCTGCGGCATCCCCACAGAGCGAGGCTGCGTTGCCGGGTACTGTTCACGTGGAATATCCGCTGGTTTTACCAGAACCTCTTTCACTTCAGTGAGCGGTTTACCCGTCAGGCGATCGAGAACGTAAATTTGCCCCGCTTTAGTGCCCACCACCACCGCGGGCTTGTTGCCCTCTTTCGTTGGGAAATCAACCAGGCTCGGCTGCATCGGGATATCGAAATCCCAGAGGTCGTTATGCACGGTCTGGTATACCCACTTCTCTTTCCCGGTAGTCGCATCCAGCGCGAGGATTGAGGTGGCGTATTTGTGATCTTCCGGAATACGGTCAGCGCCCCACAGGTCGACAGAGGAACTTCCCATCGGGATAAACACGGTATTCATCGACGCATCCCAGGACATAGGGGCCCAGGAGTTTGCAGAGCTGCGTTTGTAGTGTTCGCCCGGCTTCAGAACGTAGTTCGGATCCGGATTACGCGGATCGAACGCCCAGCGCAGCTGGCCGGTGATCACGTCATAACCACGTATAACGCCGCCCGGCATATCGGTGCTGACGTTATCCGCAACGCGGCCGCCAACCACGACCGTGGTACCCGCCAGCGTCGGGGCCGACGTCAACACATAGGTTGGATCTGACGCGTCGCCCATTCCTTCATGCAGGTTAACGCTGCCGTCAGTACCGAAGTCCGGGCAGAATTTGCCGTTATCGGCGTCTAACGCGATCAGCTTACCGTCAATGGTATTCATCAGGATACGGCGCTGGCATGCCGCGCCCGGTGCGACCGGCGCTGGCAGAACCGGTGTGGAGCCGGCTACCGTTGGCTGTGCCAGCGGTTTGGTGGCATCAAAGTACGCCAGGCCACGGCAGCGCATCCAGATGGCAGACTTAGCGTTGATTTCCGCTTTCCAGATCTCTTTCCCGTTATCGGCATCCACGGCGATCACGTTGTTATGCGGCGTACAGAGGAAGACACGATCGCCTACCTGTAGCGGCGTTTGCTGATCTTCTGCGCCATTGCCATCCGGACTTTGCGGAATATCACCGGTATGGTAGGTCCAGACCGGTTTCAGGTTTTTCACGTTGTCACGGGTTATCTGGTCCAGCGCCACAAAGCGACTACCGCCAGCCGTATTACCGTAGTGATCCCAGTTCTGCTGTTTCGCCTCTTCTTTTACCGGCACCAGCGGGCGCTTTTCGCCGCTAAACGGCACGGTCGGATGGGGTTGAAACATCTGAACAAAGGTGACGCCCATGCCAATAATAAGGACCGCGCAGACCGCCATCGCCCCTTTCGTGGAGGACGGTTTTCCTTCACGCTTACGCAATGCAGGCCAGGTGGCTGCTGCCAGCACCATCAGCCCGGCGGGTACCATTAATCGGGAAACCAGGGGCCAGAAGTCGAGTCCGGCATCGAAAAATGCCCAAATCAGGGTGCCAAGAAACACCAGAGCAAACAGCCCTACGGCAGAGGATTTGCGGCGGAAAAACTGAATTGCAGAGAGCAGCGTGAAAACCCCGGCAATGAGAAAGTACCAACTCCCCCCCAGGGAAGCCAGTTTAAAACCGCCGATGGCAAAAAACAGCCCCGTCACAAGAAGTACCACACCCACCAGCAGGCACCACGGGCCTAACCAGCCCAATGGGCGGGGATTATTGTCTGACATAAAAATGAATCTCCTGATTACTTTATATAAAGCAGGGTTTTATTAACTGCCACGATGTTAAAACCCTGCACAACGCTAATTGTTCGTATGCGAAGCATAAATTAAAAAGAGAACGTAGACAAAACCTATTATGTCGGAAGAAATGAAAACCAGCGCAATTGCATGGGTTTAACAGGGTTAAAATAGCGAATATCGCTAACTACGTCACCGATGCTGGAATATATGACCAGCCGGAAGTTGCTTAAAGGATTAATATCAGGATTCCCCCAAGGCCGGTCTTATAGCGTCAGATTTTTACAGCTGAGCCTTCAAACAGAAGATTTAATTAAGCAATAACCATGAATAAGCACAGGGATAAACCTGAGTTCAGTTTCAGGAAGAAATTATCAATAATTTTAGAGCGTCTGGTGCGTTGAACATTCCGTCATTATCAGCACTGAAAATGTGACTTTCCGCATCAAAGCGGACTCACAGCGTGACAATACAAACACTATCATATCACTTAATGAAGTCTTGAATCGCAGTAAAGCCAAACAGTAATTCACTGTGCTTTCACTACACGTTGACTTTACACCAAGACTAGCGCATATTTTACAGCACAAATTAACAAGACAATTTTTGGAGGACGTTTTCTATGCCAGCCCGTGATTATCCCGACAAGCGTGTTGCTCGCGGTGTAGCAAAGGAGGCCGATCTCAGGATGTTAAGTGCGCGCATCGATCCAGCGCTGATGGAGTACATCCGCATTACTGCGTATGAAACACGGAAAAGTAAGCAGGAAATCGTGGCGGAAGCGTTAGCACTTCACCGCCAAAGGAATCAGATTGTGTCATAAACACCAAAAGCCCGAAAAATCCCCCGGGCTTTTGCTGCTGTCTGGATTACTCCACCAGCGTATTTAACGTCTCCAGCGCCTCAGGCGGCAATACCAGATCGGCTGCCGCCAGGTTTTCACGCAGATGCGCCACCGAAGAAGTACCCGGGATCAAGAGGATATTTGGCGAGCGTTGCAGCAGCCATGCCAGCGCCACCTGCATAGGCGTCGCATCCAGTGAATCCGCCACCGCCTGTAGCCCGGAAGATTGCAGTGGCGTGAAACCACCCAGTGGGAAGAACGGCACCCAGGCAATCCCCTGCTGCGCCAGCGAATCTACCAGCGCATCGTCACCGCGATTCACCACGTTGTACATGTTCTGTACGCATACCACGGAAACCATCTTCTGCGCTTCAGCCACCTGCGAAGCGGTGACGTTGCTCAGCCCAATATGGCGAACCAGCCCCTGTTGTTGCAGCTCCGCGAGGGTGCTTAGCGGCGCGGCAATCGAGCCTTCCGCTGGTCCGGGGGCGCTAAACATGATCCGCAGGTTAACCACGTCCAGCACATCTCGCTTCAGGTTGCGCAGGTTGTCATGCACCGCCTGCGTCAGCTCCTGGGCGGAAAACGCCGGCAGCCAGGAGGCGTCCTCGCCGCGTCGGGCTCCGATCTTGGTCACAATCGTAAGGTCATCCCGGTACGGATGAAGCGCCTCGCAGATAAGCTGGTTGGTCACATGGGGGCCGTAAAAATCGCTGGTATCAATGTGATTTACCCCCGACTCTACCGCTTCACGCAACACCGCCAGCGCCGCATTTTTGTCTTTTGGCGGACCAAAAACGCCAGGTCCGGCAAGCTGCATCGCGCCATAGCCAAACCGTTTAACCGTACGCGTTCCGAGCGTGAATGTTCCGCATTTATCTATGCTGCTCATGCTGACCTTCCTCATAAAAATGATCCGGGTTTACAACAGGTTCCGCAACGAAACCATTAGTTAAGCAATAGTAAAATTAAAGTTTAAATTCGCTACGACGATAGTATTGATGTAACCCTGCCTCTTCTATTACGGATGACCGCCATGCTGAAAAATCTGCACGTGATTACCGGTATTATCTTTGCCCTCACCATATTCTGTCTGCTGCAAGTTGTCACGGGAGGGTTGTTCTACTCTGCCGTTAACAACGATCGTCACAACTTTCAGAACTCCGGGTTGCTCAATGCCCAGCAGGAGAGCCTGAGCGACAGTGTGAACACCCTGGTGAAAACGCGCGTTACCGTCACCCGCGTGGCGATCCGCTACCTGAAAAACCAGCGCGACCCGGCCTCTCTCGCAGCGATCAACACGCTGCTGGGCACCGCCAATGGTTCGCTGGCCAAAGCCGAAGACTATTACAAAAACTGGCAGGCGATTCCGCAGGTGAAGGGGCAAAATGCCGCGCTCACCGAAGAGATGCAGAAAGCCTGGAAGAACATGCACGAGGTAATGCGCTTGTCCATTGCGTACTTGCGCGCCGATAACTATCAGGCCTATGGCGACCTGGACGCCCAGCAGGCGCAGGATGAGATGGAGGCGGTCTATACCCGCTGGCGCGCGGAAAACAACGTCCTGCTGAAAGCCGCCGCCGAAGAGAACCAGAACAGCTTTACCCAGATGCAGTGGACGCTGGCGGCGATCTTCCTGACCGTTATCGCCGTGCTGGTGGTGATCTGGCAGGGTTTACAGCACCTGCTCCTGAGACCGCTCAACGCCATCATGAACCATATTCGCACCATCGCGAGCGGCGATCTGACGCAAAACGTCGCGATTACCGGGCGCAACGAAATGGGCCAGCTGGCCGCCGGTCTGCATGAGATGCAACAGTCGCTGGTCAGCACCGTCAGCGCCGTGCGCGGCAGCACAGATTCTATCTACACGGGCGCAGGAGAAATTGCCGCCGGGAGTAACGACCTTTCCGCCCGAACCGAGCAGCAGGCAGCCTCGCTGGAAGAGACCGCCGCCAGCATGGAAGAGCTGACGGCCACGGTGAAACAGAACTCGGATAACGCTCGTCAGGCGACGCTGCTGGCAAAGAATGCGTCTGAAACCGCCGCACGCGGCGGCCAGGTGGTGAATAATGTAGTGCGTACCATGAATGACATTGCCGACAGTTCTCAGCAAATTGCTCATATCACCGGCGTTATCGATAGCATTGCCTTCCAGACCAACATTCTGGCGCTCAACGCGGCGGTTGAAGCCGCCCGTGCCGGCGAACAAGGCCGCGGCTTTGCGGTCGTGGCAGGCGAAGTACGGACGCTGGCCAGCCGCAGCGCGCAGGCGGCAAAAGAGATCAAAGGGCTTATTGAAAACTCCGTCAGCCGGGTGAATACCGGCTCGGAACAGGTGAGCGAGGCGGGTGCGACCATGAAAGAGATCGTCGCGGCCGTGACACGCGTAACCGATATTATGGCTGAAATCTCGTCGGCGTCTGACGAGCAAAGCCGCGGTATTGAACAGGTCAGCCTGGCGGTCTCGCAGATGGACAGCGTAACGCAGCAAAACGCCGCGCTGGTACAGGAGTCGGCAACGGCGGCGGCGGCGCTGGAAGATCAGTCTGAACAGCTGCGCCAGGCCGTGGCGGCATTCCGGCTGAACATGCAGGAAAACACCGCTCCGCGGCCAAAAAATACAAAAGCACCGCAACTGTTGCGTCCCGCCACGGTCAGTGCCTCAGGTGACACAAACTGGGAGACGTTCTAGGCCTTACCGTTAACGGCTGCGCTTGGCGTGACGTTCCCAGTTCTCCTGTTTCGCCTCATCGGATTTTCGGAGTGAAACATAACATGCCCCGCTGCCGCCGTGATGCGGCAGCGCCACGCAGAAAGCCTGCACGTCCTCGAACTCAGTTAACCAGCGGGCAAGATAACTGCGCACCACGTTCGGGTGCGAATTTTGCTCGCGGCCCTTCCCGTGAATGATAATCAGGTTACGTAAACCGTCGCGGCAGGCCTGGCGAATGAAGGCGTACAGCATCTGGCGGCAGCGTTCGGCGGGCTGACGCAACAGATTTAAGCTGGCCTGTCGGGCGTATTTACCCGAGCGCAGCTTGTCAATAACGCCCTGCTGAACGCCCTCGCGCTGGAACATCAGCGGTTCTTCAAGCGGCAAGAGTTCCAGGAAACCCAGTGTGAGAAAGTTGTCGAGCTGCTCGGTATCGATCTCCTGGCGAACCCGGGTATTACGGCTTTGCTGCCAGTGGATATCGGTGCAGCGTTTCAGGGGCTGGACATCCTCCATGGCGTCAAGAAAAAGTGATTTGTCGTCAGGGTTCATGGAAATCCTCCGGGCACATCGGGGCTTGTACTATACCTGCACCGGGCAGGGGCCTCAATAACCCTTACCGCAAGGGGCAAGATAAATATTAATCTGATGAATATATATAGCTACCATTAAAGTTATTTAAATATTACTTAACTAAAACTACAGCAGAGTTAAAATAAGTGATTTGCGTTGAAATTTTGTAAAACCAATGACGTGCCGCCTTTCTTTTTTCAGGAAAGATGTTATACCTAAATATACCTGCCTCATGGATATAATACCCAGGATTTGCGAAAGGACGCACTGCTGTGTGTACTGTAGGGTCTGTCTGATGTCGGACAGGCTCTATTTTTTCTTTGGCAATTTCACGAAAAAACTATTTTTCTCGCTTCCCTTCTGAATTGTGTAATTAATGATTCAGCCAGGGGCGTCTGGCGTGCATCACGGCGCTGAATTAAATAATAGGCCGCTCTGGGAAGTGTTTCCACAACCGGCAGCATGACCAGCCGGTGCGCCAGCAGCGGGTCGCAGCCCAGCTCCTGCGGCAGCACGCTCAGGAAGTCACTTTGTGCGACAAGGCTAATACAGGACGAAAAGGTTTCGCAAACGACGCCAATACGCGGTATCTGCGAGCGATGATGAAATATATCCTCAAGCTGCTTATAATAACTTCCCCGCGGCGTTGGCATTGTCCAGTTATAATGAAGAAGTTCATTAATAGAGGTAGCCCCCAACGCCGGATGTCCTTCCCGACAAAATACCGCAAAAGGTTTCTCAAAGAGTTTTTCAAACGTAAATTCGTGATCGTAAGGCCCCTGATAATAGGTATTGATGGTAAAGTCCAGCTCACCCTGGCGTAATTCATTGATCATTGATACCAGCTGACCTTCCATAATCCGCACCTTGATCTGAGGATGCTGCGCATGAAAACGGGAGATAACGGCGGGCATCAGGCTGCGCGCCACGCTGGCACCCATCCCAATATTGATCTGCCCGGTCAGCTCCCCCTGACGCTGACGGATATCATCCTGCGCTGCGCGAAGCTCTTCCAGAATCAAATTAGCGCGGTGATAAAACCCTTCCCCGCACTCGGTCAGGGCGACACCTTTACTCCGGCGCACAAACAGCTGTGCCGCCATGCCCTCTTCCAGCTCTTTAATGGATTTAGTCAGCGCGGGCTGCGAAAGATTCAGCACCCGGCTGGCTCCGCGAATACTGCCCTGACGCGCCACTTCAACAAAAGCCCGAATTTGATGAAATTTAATCTGAAATGACATAGCCCGACCGATAACCGTTGTTTATCAGAGTAAAGAAACTGTCATCTACTTTAATGGAATCGGATGTGCGAGGGTAATTCCTGAACGGTTAAAACTGTGAAAAATCGCTTAGTGATAAGTAAAAACTATCACAGCGTGAAGCAGTTCACATATTTTAATGATGACAGGAAAAGATATGAACGCACTGGCGCAGTACATCCACACATTAGCCCCCCAACTGAGCGCATGGCGTCGCGATTTTCACCATTTCGCGGAATCCGGCTGGGTGGAGTTTCGCACAGCCGCGAAAGTCTCGGAGATCCTGGACTCGCTGGGTTACGAGCTGGCGATGGGTCGCGATGTCGTGGATGCCGAAAGCCGGATGGGGTTGCCCGATGACGCAACCCTGGCGCGGGAATTTGCCCGCGCCCGCGCGCAAGGCGCACCGGAGAAATGGCTCGCGCCGTTCGAAGGCGGGTTCACCGGCATTGTCGCGACCCTGAATACCGGTCGCCCCGGCCCGACCCAGGCCTTTCGCGTGGACATGGATGCGCTTGATCTGAGCGAAGCGCATGACGACAGCCACCGGCCGTACCGCGACGGTTTTGCCTCCTGCAACCCGGGCATGATGCACGCCTGCGCGCACGACGGCCACACCACCATTGGTCTGGGGCTGGCGCAGGTGATTAAGCAGTATGAAGCCCAGCTCAACGGCACCATCAAACTGATCTTCCAGCCTGCCGAAGAGGGTACGCGCGGCGCCCGCGCTATGGTCGCTGCAGGGGCGCTGGACGACGTGGACTACTTTACCGCCATTCATATTGGAACCGGCGTTCCGGAAGGGACGGTGATCTGCGGCAGCGATAACTTCATGGCGACCACCAAATTTGACGTGCGCTTTACCGGCGTTGCCGCACACGCTGGCGGTAAACCGGAAGAGGGCCGTAACGCCCTGCTCGCGGCGGCCCAGGCCGCTATCGCGCTGCATGGCATCGCGCCACACAGCGAAGGCGCGTCCCGGGTTAACGTCGGAGTCATGCAGGCGGGCAGCGGACGCAACGTGGTTCCGGCTGATGCGTTGCTTAAGGTTGAAACCCGCGGTGAAAGCGAGGCGATTAATCAGTATGTCTTCGATCGCGCGCAGGCGGTGATTACCGGCGCGGCAGCACTCTACGGCGTAACAGCCGGGATAAACCTGATGGGGGCGGCGACCTCCAGTGCCCCCACCCCGGCCTGGGTCGATTATCTGCGCGAACAGGCAAGCCAGGTGCCCGGCGTGACTCATGCCATTAATAAGGTCAAAGCGCCTGCGGGCTCCGAAGATGCCACGCTGATGATGGCCCGCGTGCAGCAGAACGGCGGCATGGCCTCGTATATGGTCTTCGGCACCGAACTGAGCGCCGGACATCACAACGAAAAATTCGATTTTGATGAGCAGGTGATGAACGTTGCCATCGAAACACTGGCGCGAACTGCGCTTAATTTCCCGTGGACGCGAGGTGTGTAATGCAGGAGAACTACGCTTTTATCGCTGATGCCATCGACACGCGATGTCAGACGTTTACCGATATTGCCGACGACATCTGGGATCATCCCGAAACGCGCTTTGAAGAGTTCTGGTCCGCCGAACGGCTTGCCAGCGCGCTGGAAGCCGAGGGCTTTACCCTGATGCGGGAAGCCGGAGGCATTCCCAACGCCTTTATTGCCAGCTACGGCAGCGGCAAGCCCGTTATCGCCCTTCTGGGCGAATACGACGCCCTGGCCGGGTTGAGCCAGCAGGCGCACTGCGCGACGGCGCAATCCGCCACCCCGGGGGCTAACGGCCATGGCTGCGGGCATAACCTGTTGGGTACTGCTGCCTTTGCCGGTGCGGTGGCGGTGAAAAGCTGGCTGGAACAGCACGGCGGCAGCGGAACGGTACGATTTTACGGCTGCCCCGGCGAGGAAGGCGGCTCTGGTAAAACCTTTATGGTGCGTGAAGGATTATTTGACGACGTGGACGCTGCCGTGACCTGGCATCCGGAAGCCTTTGCCGGGATGTTTAACGTCAGCACGCTGGCCAATATTCAGGCCGCCTGGCGGTTTAAGGGGATCGCCGCCCATGCCGCAAACTCCCCACATCTGGGACGTAGCGCGCTGGATGCCGTGACGTTGATGACCACCGGCACAAACTTCCTCAACGAACACATCATTGAAAAAGCACGCGTTCATTACGCCATCACCGATACCGGCGGAATTTCGCCTAACGTGGTGCAGGCTCAGGCAGAAGTGCTGTACCTGATCCGCGCTCCGGAGATGGCCGATGCGCAGCAGATCTACGCGCGCATCGAGAAAATCGCCCAGGGCGCGGCGATGATGACCGAAACCACTGTCGAGTGTCGCTTTGATAAAGCCTGCTCCAGCTATCTGCCGAACCGTACGCTCGAAGCGGCCATGTACCGCGCATTGCAGCATTACGGCACGCCGGACTGGACGGAAGAAGAACGCGAATTTGCCCGTGAAATCCGCGCCACGCTCACGGCAAACGACCTGCAAAACAGCCTGAAAAACATTGCCGCAACGGGAGCCGAAGAGGGAAAAGCCTTTGCCCGACGCCATCACGAAACGCTGCTGGTGGATGAAGTTGCCCCTTACGCCATCACCGATAACGTGCTGGCTGGCTCCACCGACGTGGGGGATGTCAGCTGGAAGATGCCTGTCGCACAGTGCTTTAGCCCCTGTTTTACCGTCGGCACCCCGCTGCATACCTGGCAATTGGTGGCGCAGGGGCGTACCTCTATTGCCCATAAAGGCATGCTGCTGGCCGGAAAAGTGATGGGCGCGACCGCGCTGCATCTGCTTCAGGATGCCGACCTGCTGCGAAAATGTCGGGAAGAATTCGAACAACACATAACAGAAAAACCGTACGAGTGTCCGATCCCGCAGGACGTGACACCGTCACCTTTAATATAAAAAAACACAACACAACACAACACAACACAACAACAGTCCCGAGGAACGCCCATGAGTATGTCATCCATACCTTCGCATTCCCCATCCGGTAAGCTCTATGGCTGGGTTGAAAGGATCGGTAATAAAGTGCCGCACCCTTTCCTGCTTTTTATCTATTTAATTGTCATCCTGATGGTCGCGACAGCCGTGCTGTCCGCCTTTGATGTGAGCGTGCGCAGCCCGGCCGACGGCAGCATGGTGGCCGTAAAAAATCTGCTCAGCGTGGAGGGGTTGCACTGGTTTTTGCCGAACGTGATTAAAAACTTCAGCGGTTTTGCGCCGCTGGGCGCCATCCTGGCGCTGGTGTTAGGCGCGGGTCTGGCCGAACGCGTGGGTCTGCTGCCCGCGCTGATGGTGAAAATGGCCTCGCACGTCAGCGCGCGTTATGCCAGCTATATGGTGCTGTTTATTGCCTTCTTCAGCCATATCTCGTCTGACGCGGCGCTGGTGATCATGCCGCCGATGGGGGCGCTGATTTTCCTCGCCGTTGGCCGTCATCCTGTTGCGGGCCTGCTGTCGGCGATCGCGGGCGTCGGCTGTGGGTTTACCGCTAACCTGCTTATTGTGACCACCGATGTGCTGCTCTCCGGCATCAGCACGGAGGCAGCCAGCACCATCGATGCGGCCATGCACGTCAGCGTGATCGACAACTGGTACTTTATGGCCAGTTCGGTGATTGTCCTGACGATTGTCGGGGGGTTGATTACCGATAAGATCGTTGAGCCGCGCCTGGGTAAATGGGAAGGCCGGAGCGATGAAAAGCTGGAGACGCTGAGCAAAGAGCAGCAGTTCGGCCTGCGCGTCGCCGGGATCGTCTCGCTGGCATTCATTGCGGCTGTGGCGCTGATGGTGGTGCCGGAGAATGGCGTGTTGCGCGATCCAATCAAACACACCGTACTTCCCTCGCCGTTTATTCAAGGTATTGTGCCGCTGATAATTCTCTTCTTCTTCGTCGTTTCGCTCGCCTACGGCATCGCTACCGGTAAAATCCGCCGTCAGGGAGATCTGCCGCACCTGATGATCGAGCCGATGAAGGAGATGGCGGGTTTTATTGTGATGGTGTTCCCGCTGGCGCAGTTTGTAGCCATGTTTAACTGGAGCAACATGGGCAAGTTTATGGCCGTGAGCCTGACGGACGCGCTGGAGGCGGCGGGGTTGAGCGGGGTTCCGGCGTTTGTCGGCCTGGCGCTGCTGTCGTCCCTGCTGTGCATGTTTATTGCCAGCGGGTCGGCCATCTGGTCGATTCTGGCCCCCATTTTTGTCCCCATGTTTATGATGCTCGGCTTTCATCCGGCATTCGCCCAGATCCTGTTCCGTGTCGCCGATTCTTCGGTGATCCCGCTGGCGCCCGTGTCACCCTTCGTTCCGCTGTTTTTAGGCTTCCTGCAACGCTACAGACCGGAGGCTAAGCTGGGTACCTACTATTCGCTGGTCTTGCCCTATCCGCTTATCTTCTTAGGGGTATGGCTGGTGATGCTGGTGGCGTGGTATCTTGTCGGCCTGCCGATTGGACCGGGTATTTACCCGAGGCTGAACTAAGGAATACTGATGCTGAGATTACTCGAAGACAAGATTGCGACACCGCTGGGGCCGCTGTGGGTTATCGCGGATGAAGCGTTCAATCTTCGCGCTGTTGAGTGGGAAGAGCACAGCGACCGGATGGTTGAGCTGCTCAACATTCATTATCGCGCCGAGGGTTACGAGCGTATTACAGCCCGTAATCCTGGCGGGCTGAGCGATAAACTGACGGCCTACTTCGAGGGCGATCTCAGCATTATTAATACCCTGCCAACCGCCACGGCGGGTACCCCTTTTCAGCGCGAGGTGTGGCAAGCGCTGCGTAACATTCCCTGCGGGCAGGTGATGCACTACGGTCAGCTGGCAGAGCAACTTGGCCGTGCCGGCGCGGCGCGCGCAGTCGGTGCGGCAAATGGCTCAAATCCCGTCAGCATTGTGGTGCCTTGCCATCGCGTGATCGGGCGCAACGGCACCCTCACCGGCTATGCCGGGGGCGTACAACGTAAAGAGTGGCTGCTGCGTCACGAAGGGTATTTTCTGCTGTAATTCCCAGGCTTTTTGTGCTTAATTTTCTTCCTGTTAGGCTAATAATCCTTAATCATTCTGTGGAATTTCAAGGAGATGGCAACTCGCTGCCGTCTCTTGTCTTTATTGGGGGTTTGCCAGACTTACGTCCTTACCAAAAAGATGTTAAAATTGACCAATATCAATTAAGGCTTGAGCAAACCTATGATCCCGGAAAAGCGAATTATACGACGCATTCAGTCTGGCGGTTGTGCTATCCATTGCCAGGATTGCAGCATAAGCCAGCTCTGTATCCCGTTTACTCTGAATGAGCATGAACTCGATCAGCTTGACAATATCATCGAGCGCAAAAAGCCTATTCAGAAAGGGCAGACGCTGTTTAAAGCGGGAGACGAACTGAAATCGCTCTATGCTATCCGTTCTGGCACCATCAAAAGCTACACCATTACCGAACAGGGTGACGAGCAGATCACTGGCTTCCATCTGGCGGGCGATTTAGTCGGCTTTGACGCCATCGGCAGTGGCCATCACCCGAGCTTTGCTCAGGCGCTGGAAACCTCTATGGTTTGTGAAATCCCGTTTGAAACGCTGGACGATCTGTCCGGTAAGATGCCGAACCTGCGTCAGCAGATGATGCGTCTGATGAGCGGTGAGATCAAAGGCGATCAGGATATGATCCTGCTGCTTTCCAAAAAGAATGCCGAAGAGCGTCTGGCCGCCTTTATCTATAACCTCTCCCGCCGTTTCGCGGAACGTGGCTTCTCCCCACGCGAATTCCGTCTGACCATGACGCGTGGCGATATTGGTAACTATCTGGGCCTGACCGTGGAAACCATCAGCCGTCTGCTGGGTCGTTTCCAGAAGAGCGGAATGCTGGCGGTTAAAGGTAAGTACATCACCATTGAAAACGGTGAAGCGCTGGCCATTCTGGCGGGTCACTCACGTAACGTGGCATAACTCTCCCGGATATCTTATGCCAGGTCGATAAATTTTCATGATTATTGATCTGGCAAAAACTTCCCCCCTGTTTCATTCAAGATATATAGGTTACTCTTTTACTTACAGACTGTGGTGACAGTAGTAAGGAGACCTGTATGGCAAAGTATCAAAATATGCTGGTGGCTATCGATCCGAATCAGGACGATCAGCCAGCATTACGACGTGCTGTGTATTTACATCAACGGATTGGTGGCAAAATTAAAGCCTTTTTGCCGATTTATGACTTCTCATACGAGATGACCACCCTTCTGTCGCCTGACGAGCGCACCGCTATGCGTCAGGGAGTGATCAGCCAGCGTACCGCGTGGATCCGCGAGCAGGCGAAGTATTATCTGGAAGCGGGCGTACCTATCGATATCAAGGTGGTCTGGCACAACCGTCCTTTCGAAGCCATTATTCAGGAAGTGGTGGCCGGTGGGCATGACCTGCTGCTGAAAATGGCGCACCAGCATGACAAACTGGAATCCGTGATTTTCACCCCGACCGACTGGCACCTGCTGCGCAAATGCCCTTGTCCGGTATGGATGGTGAAAGATCAGCCGTGGCCTGAGGGCGGGAAAGCCGTCGTGGCGGTCAATCTGGCCAGCGAAGAGGATTATCACAATTCGCTGAACGAGAAGCTGGTGAAGGAGACCCTTCAGCTTGCCGACCAGGTTAACCATACCGAAGTCCATCTGGTGGGAGCCTATCCGGTTACGCCAATCAATATCGCCATCGAGCTGCCTGAATTTGACCCGAGCGTGTATAACGATGCGATTCGCGGTCAGCATCTGCTGGCCATGAAAGCGCTGCGCCAGAAATTCAGTATCGATGAGAACATGACCCACGTAGAAAAAGGGTTACCGGAAGAGGTTATTCCGGATCTGGCGGAGCATTTGCAGGCCGGGATTGTGGTGCTGGGCACCATTGGCCGGACCGGTATTTCTGCCGCGTTCCTGGGTAATACCGCCGAGCAGGTGATCGACCATCTTCGCTGCGACCTTCTGGTTATCAAACCGGATCAGTATCAGACGCCGGTTGAACTGGACGATGAGGAAGACGATTGACCCCAAAATGAAAGCCCGCCGGTAACGGCGGGCTTTTTTTATTGCGCTTCGCTCAACCGTTGCGCCGGTGCCTCGTCGCCAGCATTCATCCAGGGCGCGTGCAGAACCATGCTCGGCAGCGCCAGCTTGATCTCCTGCTGGTTCAGCCCCTCCAGAATACGAATATTGATCTCCTGCTGAATATCCATGTACTTGTTGTAATCCGCCGTATTAACGATATGGACCACCTCGAAGGTCAGGCGATCGCGATCGAAGCCCAGGAAATGGGCGCGGTCAAACTTCGTTTCCCCGACGTCGGTAATGATCTGTTTGACCATATCACCCACTGAACGCAGTTTTTCCGGCGCCGTGTCGCTGGCGACCCCGAAGGTAAAGACGATCCGGCGCGTTTGCATCCGCTTGTAGTTATGCAGCGTCTGTTGCAGCAGGATGGCGTTCCCGCAGACAATTTGCTCCCCGCTCAGGCTACGGATACGGGTGGTTTTCAGGCCGATGTGCTCTACCGTCCCGGCGACATCGTTAAACACCACAAAATCGCCGATTTCGAACGGCTTATCAAAACCGATGGAGAGCGATGCAAACACGTCGCTCAGGATCGTTTGCACCGCGAGGGCGATAGCAATACCCCCTACCCCAAGGCTGGCAACCAGAGCAGTGATGTTGACGCCCGCGTTAGCAAGGATAGACAGCAGCATCACTGACCAGACAATGGCACGGAGGATAAGCCCCGTGATCACCAGCGTCACCGGGTTTTTATGGCTTCCCGGCGCCAGCATGACGTGACGAAGCCACGACACCACCCCCTGATCCATCCACAGCGCCACCTGGATAGCGAAGACCAGGAACCAGGCGTGGCTCACGGTACCAAAGAGATGATCCGGTAAGTCGACGAAACGTAGGCTGAACAGCAGCGCCACGACAAAAAGCAGGAAGCGGCTGGTGCGGTTAAGCATATCCGTCAGGATAAAACGCATCCGGTTGGTGGTGGGATGCTTGTCGCCCCAGGTGGTGATCCCTCTATTAACAAAAGCGATCAGGCGCGTCAGCAGCCAGTACACCAGCAGAGTTACAAAGACTACCGTGGCGACGCCAATCCAGAATGATGGCGTCATCATCAGCGCGATGATGTCAAAGCGGGACAGAAATTGCATTACACCTCCTCGTATTACACAAAGGGTAAAGTATAGACAGAGGAGAATGGCTGACCGCAGAAATAAGAAAACCGCCCCCGGGGGCGGTTTGTCAGGTTGAAGCGGAATTAAAGAGATTTCAGAATCGCATCCACGCTGGCCTTGGCGTCGCCAAACAGCATGTGGGTGTTATCTTTAAAGAACAGCGGGTTCTGCACGCCAGCATAGCCGGTGTTCATAGAGCGTTTGAAGACAATGACGTTCTGCGCCTTCCACACTTCGAGAACAGGCATACCCGCAATCGGGCTGCGCGGATCGTCCTGCGCCGCCGGGTTAACGGTGTCGTTGGCGCCAATCACCAGCACGGTGTCGGTGTCGGCGAAATCATCGTTGATCTCGTCCATTTCCAGCACGATGTCGTAAGGCACCTTCGCTTCCGCCAGCAGCACGTTCATGTGGCCTGGCAGACGCCCCGCCACCGGGTGAATACCAAAGCGAACCTTGATACCGCGCGCGCGCAGTTTCTCGGTGATTTCCGCCACCGGATACTGCGCCTGCGCCACCGCCATGCCATAGCCTGGGGTGATGATGACGGAATGCGAGTTTTTCAGCATCTCTGCGGTGTCTTCCGCGCTGATTTCACGGTGTTCACCCACTTCCTCATCAGAACTGGTTGATGAACCGTCAGAACCGAAGCCACCCGCGATGACGCTAATAAACGAGCGGTTCATCGCCTTACACATGATGTAAGACAGGATCGCACCGGAAGAACCGACCAGCGCACCGGTGACAATCAGCAGGTCGTTGCTCAGCATGAAGCCTGCTGCCGCCGCTGCCCAACCGGAATAGGAGTTCAGCATGGAGACGACTACCGGCATATCTGCCCCGCCGATAGAAGCCACCAAATGCCAGCCGAAGGCCAGCGCGATAATGGTCATCACCAGTAACGCCAGCACCTGCAAGCCTACGCTTTCGGTACGCACGAAGACCACCAGCAGCACAAAGGAAACGACCAGCGCCGCCAGATTCAGCTTATGGCGGTTAGGCAGCATCAGCGGTTTGGAAGAGATCTTCCCGCGCAGTTTGCCGAACGCCACGATTGAGCCGGTGAAGGTCACCGCGCCAATGAAGATGCCGAGGAACACTTCGGTCAGGTGGATGTTCACCAGAATCGGTTCCAGACCCGGTTCGTGGTACAGATAGCTGTTGAAGCCCACCAGCACCGCGGCCAGACCCACGAAGCTGTGCAGAATAGCAACCAGCTCCGGCATCTCGGTCATTTCAACGCGTTTTGCCAGACGAATACCAATCGCACCACCGATGATCATCGCCACCAGGATCCACGCCACGTTGCCGGTGTCCGGCCCAAAGATGGTGGCAATCAGCGCAATCGCCATCCCGGCGATACCAAAGTTATTTCCCTGCTGAGACGTTTCGTGTTTGGAAAGCCCCGCCAGACTGAAAATAAACAGGATTGCAGCAACAATGTATGCGGCTGTAACTAATCCTCCAGACATATGCTACCCCTTAGCCTTTACGAAACATTTTCAGCATGCGCTGAGTCACGGTGA
Organism: Enterobacter cloacae complex sp. XAL002; assembly: GCF_049236805.1. Taxonomy (NCBI): domain Bacteria; kingdom Pseudomonadati; phylum Pseudomonadota; class Gammaproteobacteria; order Enterobacterales; family Enterobacteriaceae; genus Enterobacter; species Enterobacter cloacae complex sp. XAL002. The sequence continues at coordinate 81,166 of NZ_JBMKJN010000008.1, read as the reverse complement.
AACCACCGAAAATATTGATACTGGCGATCAGCACTGCAATGAAGCTCAGGAAGCTGATCCAGCCGCCATGACCAATTTGCAGCAATGCCCCAACCACGATAATCCCGGAGATGGCATTGGTAACCGACATCAGCGGGGTATGCAGCGCATGGGAAACGTTCCACACGACGTAATAACCCACCACGCAGGAGAGCGCGAAGACGGTGAAGTGGCCAAGGAACTCTTTTGGCGCGACGTCCGCCAGCCAGCCAAACAGGATAATGACCAGCGCCATGATGGCGTATTTGCGCCACGGCGACGCAGGTTTCGCTGGTTCTGCAGGCTCAGGCGCCGCTTTCGGCGCAGCCTGAGCCTGAGCGGAAACCTGTATCGGCGGTGCAGGCCAGGTGATTTCCCCTTCACGCACCACGGTCACGCCGCGCACCACCACATCATCAAAATCAACGGTGATGTTGCCGTCTTTCTCTTTGCAGAGCAGCTTCAGCAGATTAACGAGGTTCGTGCCGTACAGCTGAGAGGACTGGGTTGGCAGACGTCCTGGCAGGTCGGTATAACCGATCACCTTCACGCCGTTCGCGGTCGTCGTGACCTGATTTGGCACGGTATACTCACAGTTACCGCCGTTTTGCGCCGCCAGATCGACAATCACGCTGCCCGGCTGCATGGAATCCACCATCTCACGGGTGATCAGCTTCGGCGCCGGTTTACCCGGAATAAGCGCGGTGGTGACAATGATGTCCACCTCTTTTGCCTGCGCCGCAAAGAGCGCCATTTCCGCCTTAATAAAGGCTTCAGACATGACCTTCGCGTAACCATCACCGCTGCCCGCTTCTTCCTTGAAGTCCAGCTCAAGGAATTCGGCGCCCATACTCTGCACCTGCTCCTTCACTTCCGGCCGGGTATCAAACGCACGAACAATAGCGCCCAGGCTGTTTGCGGCCCCAATAGCGGCAAGACCTGCCACACCGGCACCAATTACCATCACCTTCGCGGGTGGTACTTTGCCTGCGGCCGTAATTTGACCCGTAAAGAAGCGACCAAACTCATGCGCAGCTTCGACAATGGCGCGATAGCCGGCAATGTTTGCCATAGAACTCAGCGCATCCAGAGACTGCGCGCGCGAAATACGCGGCACGGAATCCATCGCCATCACGGTGACACCGCGTGCCGCCAGCTTCTCCATCAGCACCGGGTTTTGGGCTGGCCAGACAAAGCTCACAAGCGTCGTGCCCGCGTTCAGCAGTTCAATTTCACTCTCTTCCGGTGCGTTTACCTTCAGAATAATGGGTGATTGCCAGACCTCAGCACCGTCCACTACGTCCGCGCCAGCCTGAATAAAGGCCTCGTCATCGAAACTCGCCAGTTTGCCCGCGCCGCTTTCAATCGCGACGGTAAAACCCAGTTTAAGCAGTTGCTCCACCGTTTTTGGTGTTGCCGCTACGCGGGTTTCATTGGCTAACCGTTCTTTTGGTACCCCAATACGCATAGTTTTCCCTTCCATCGGTTTGTGATGATGGTTTGTCGATAATTGCCCGCGGTTCGTATCAATTTTCACCATCGCGATAACGACGGAGAATGATTAACCCCGGAAAATAAAACAGTAACAAACTTTCTATAACCTACTGAAAATAGCGCCCGTGATCTACCGCCAGAAAACACTATTTCTTATTTTATCTGTGAAAAATAAGCGATCGGGGTCACTGACAGAGATATTTACCTTAAATTCGCCTTCAGGACCGATAAATCGCGCAAGCGAAGCGGTAAAAACATGATATAGCGCCATAAAAGAACAACTCATTAACATTAAATTAACTTGTAAAAGTCATATGCTTAATCAGTTTTTCTTGTGAAACGCCTGTTTTTTCCACATATCACAAAATGTTATCGAATCAGGTCCTTTGCTGAGCACAGGCTGTGAAAAATGCCGCAGACAGCGACGGGTGTTAAATGCCATAATCGGGACCGTCTCAAATTAACAACAACACCAGTACATGGTTTGCGCAAGGCGAAGGATTATTTTTATGAAGCTTAAGAACACACTCCTGGCGTCCGCACTTCTTTCCGCGACCGCCCTGTCAGCGAATGCTGCGACAGAGTTGACGCCGGAGCAAGCGGCAGCGTTAAAACCTTTTGACCATACGGTCATTGTGGGTCGGTATAATTCCATTGGCGATGCCGTCGCCGCCGCATCAAAAGCCGCCGATAAAAACGGCGCTGCCTCGTTTTACGTTGTTGACCAGTCCGATCAGGGCAACAGCGGTAACCAGCGCGTGACTGTTGCGCTGTACAAAGAGAATGCCCCAAAGGCAGATGAACAGAAAAACCGCGTTATTAACGGCATTGTTGAACTGCCGAAAGATCAGGCTGTTCAGCTGGAACCGTATGACACCGTGACCGTTCAGGGCTTCTACCGCAGCCAGCCTGAAGTTAACGATGCCATCACCAAAGCCGCGAGAGAAAAAGGCGCTTACGCGTTTTATATCGTGCGTCAGGTTGATGCCAACCAGGGCGGAAACCAGCGCATTACCGCCTTCATCTATAAGCAAGATGCGAAAAAACGCGTAGTGCAAAGCCCGGATGCGATTCCAGCGGATTCAGAAGCCGGTCGTGCTGCGTTAGCAAAAGGCGGTGAAGAAGCGAAGAAAGTTGAAATTCCGGGCGTAGCAACGTCTGCGGCACCAAGCGCAGAAGTGGGTCGTTTCTTTGAAACCCAATCCACCAAAGGCGGTCGTTATACCGTTACGTTACCAGACGGCACGAAAATTGAAGAGCTGAACAAAGCCACTGCCGCGCAGATGGTGCCGTTCGACAGCATCAAGTTTACGGGCAACTATGGCAACATGACAGAAATCTCCTATCAGGTGGCGAAGCGTGCTGCGAAGAAAGGCGCGAAGTATTACCACATCACCCGCCAGTGGCAGGAACGTGGCAACAACCTGACCATCAGTGCCGATCTGTACAAGTAACAAAACGGTTTCATAAAGGCGGCGCAGTGCCGCCTTTTTTGTTACTTTTTTTCTGATTTCTGCCCCATGTCATTGCATGCATCCGTCACACTCCGTAAAATCCCGCGCCTTAGCGTGATCCACCATTTTTATGCGCCTTAGCGAAATAATTATTCTGGATTTGGACTTTTCATAACAGGAAGCCAATGGAAAAGAAACTTGGCCTGAGTGCGTTAACTGCACTTGTATTGAGCTCAATGCTGGGCGCGGGCGTATTCAGTTTGCCGCAGAACATGGCGGCCGTCGCCAGCCCGGCCGCATTATTGATTGGCTGGGGCATCACCGGCGTCGGAATTTTGTTGCTGGCGTTCGCCATGCTGCTGCTTACGCGTATCCGACCGGATCTGGACGGCGGAATATTCACTTACGCCCGTGAAGGTTTTGGCGAGCTGATTGGCTTCTGCTCCGCCTGGGGCTACTGGCTGTGCGCGGTGATCGCCAACGTCTCCTATCTGGTTATCGTCTTCTCGGCGCTCAGTTTCTTTACCGATACGCCCGAACTGCGCCTGTTTGGTGACGGCAATACCTGGCAGTCCATCGTCGGCGCCTCGGTGCTGCTGTGGATTGTTCACTGGTTGATTATGCGCGGCGTTCAGACCGCGGCCAGCATTAACCTGGTGGCGACGCTGGCCAAGCTGGTGCCGCTTGGCCTGTTCGTCGTGCTGGCCTTCCTCGCCTTCCGTCTCGATGTCTTTACGCTCGATTTCAGCGGTATTGCGTTGGGCGTTCCCGTCTGGGAGCAGGTGAAAAATACCATGCTGATTACCCTGTGGGTGTTCATCGGTGTTGAAGGTGCCGTCGTGGTCTCTGCCCGCGCGCGTAACAAACGCGACGTGGGACGCGCCACACTGCTGGCCGTCCTGGCGGCGCTGGGCGTTTATCTGCTGGTGACGCTGCTGTCGCTCGGTGTGGTGGCCCGCCCTGAACTGGCGGAGATGCGTAATCCGTCCATGGCCGGGCTGATGGTGAAAATGCTCGGTCCCTGGGGTGATGTGGTTATCGCGGCAGGTTTGATTGTCTCCGTCTGCGGCGCGTACCTGAGCTGGACCATTATGGCGGCGGAAGTTCCGTTCCTGGCCGCCACGCACAAAGCGTTCCCGCGCCTGTTTGCCCGTCAGAACAAAAACAGTGCGCCATCGGCCTCTCTGTGGCTCACCAACATCAGCGTGCAGGTCTGTCTGGTGCTGATCTGGCTCACAGGTTCGGACTATAACACGCTGCTGACCATCGCCTCCGAGATGATTCTGGTACCCTATTTCTTAGTGGGCGCATATCTGTTAAAAATTGCGACCCGCCCGGCACACTATGCGGTAGGCGTAGGTGCCTGTATTTACGGTCTATGGTTATTGTATGCTTCCGGCCCGATGCATCTGCTGCTGTCCGTGGTGCTCTACGCGCCAGGCCTGCTGGTATTTATCTACGCTCGCCGTACGCATCAGCTTGATAATGCCCTTAAGCGCCGCGAAATGGCGTTGATAGGTTTGCTGTTAGTCGCTGCCGTACCGGCAACGTGGATGTTAATGGGATAGCGCCGCCTGTCCCATTGTTGAACTGAAAAGGAGATTACGATGGGACACACGCAGCAACGCCCAATATTGATCACTGGCGCAGGCCGTCGCATCGGCCTCGCCCTCGCCCATCACTTTCTCAATCTTCGCCATCCGGTTATCGTCAGTTACCGCACGGAATATCCCTCCATTGAAGGGCTACGACATGCCGGAGCCGTCTGCATTCAGGCGGATTTCTCCACGGATGAGGGTATTCTTGCTTTCGCGGAAAAAGTGAAATCGACCACCCGCGGGCTGCGGGCGGTTATTCACAACGCCAGTACCTGGCTTCCTGAAAAAGCAGGACATTCGCTCAGCGAAACGCTCGCCTGCATGATGCAGATCCACGTTAATGCGCCTTATCTGCTCAACCATGCCCTACAGGATCTGCTACGCGGACACGGCCATGCCGCAGGCGACATTATCCATTTCACCGATTACGTGGTGGAGCGAGGCAGCGATAAACACATCGCCTACGCGGCCAGCAAAGCCGCGCTGGATAATATGACTCGCTCGTTCGCGCGCAAGCTGGCCCCCGAGGTAAAAGTCAACGCGATTGCCCCGGCGATGATTTTATTTAACGAGGGCGATGATGCCGAGTATCGTCAGCAGGCGCTTAACAAATCGTTGATGAAAATTGCGCCCGGCGAGAAAGAGGTGATCGACCTGATCGATTATCTGCTGACCAGCTGTTACGTCACGGGAAGGACGTTTGCCGTGGACGGTGGCCGCCCGCTGCGCTAGTGAAAGCGGCTCCAGAAGAAGATGAGCACCCATGCGCTGAGGCTCCAGCAGACCACCGCCCCGCCCAGCGCCAGGGGCAGACGCAGAAAACCGGTGAAGTACCACAGCGACAGCAGATAGATGAAATACGGGATGATTGACCACATCCCGAATACAATGGTGGCACGCAGCGCCTCTATACCCCGCTCAGAGGCCACAATATAGTGCGCAATTAACGCAAAGGTGGGAAACAGCGGGATAAGCCCGGCAATGTAGTAGTTCTTCGTTTTAGCCAGCACCCCTATCAGCAGCACGACCAGCGCACCCAGCGCGGCTTTGATCAACAGCCCCATTCTTTTCCCTTAACAATCAAATAACATTCCCGTGCAGGATAACGGAACTCCGACTAATTATGAAAGATTAATGGAAGGTTAAGGTTGTGCGGTGTATGTTGACGTTTTTCGCGATGACAGACGTAGTATGAATAAGATTGTTTATGTTGAAGATGAACCCGAAGTGGGTCAATTGATCGCCGCTTATCTGGGTAAACATGATATTGAAGTGGTTGTCGAACCTCGTGGCGATCGCGCTGAAGACGTCGTCACCCGCGAAAATCCGGACCTGGTGTTGCTGGACATTATGCTGCCCGGAAAAGATGGCATGACGCTTTGCCGGGATCTGCGCGCGAAATGGGACGGCCCGATCGTTCTGCTGACCTCTCTCGACAGCGATATGAATCATATTCTGTCCCTTGAGATGGGCGCGAATGACTACATCCTGAAAACCACGCCGCCGGCGGTCCTGCTTGCTCGTTTGCGCCTTCATCTGCGTCAGCGTGCCAGCGCTGAGCGTGAAGCGCCTGCGCCCTCTTTAACGCCGCATAAGGCGATGCGGTTCGGCACGCTTTCTATCGACCCGGTCAACCGACAGGTTATGCTTTCCGGGGAGCTGATTGCGCTCTCAACCGCAGATTTTGACCTGCTGTGGGAGCTGGCAACTCATGCCGGGCAAATTATGGACCGGGATGCATTGCTGAAAAATCTGCGCGGCGTAAGTTACGACGGAATGGATCGTAGCGTTGATGTGGCGATTTCTCGCCTGCGAAAAAAACTGCAGGACAGCGCCACCGAGCCCTACCGCATTAAAACCGTACGTAATAAGGGCTACCTGTTTGCCCCGCACGCATGGGAAACCTGAAAAAAAACTACACAGTAAATTTCGAAAAATAACTTGCGATGCATCAGGATTGTTATCGGTATACGTCGTAAGTTTTCGATTATATGCATCGTTAGTCATGAAATATACCTTGAGCACATTCCTCTTACCTGTTCAATTTCGATGTGCATTTTTCGCGTAAACAAAAGTAGCTCTAATGTATTTCATTGCTATAGTACAATATATATTCAGCAGTTCAGGAACCATCATCGATCAAAAATCCGTCACTTAAATGCACATTGTGTTAAAAATGAACTTTACAATTGACTAAATTATTATCTTATCCTTATGAAAACAAAGGGGATATAGTTAGCATATAAATAATATCGATCTTTTTCAATAGCTTACACGTTTGCAGAAATCTAATTCTCATGCTAAACCTTATACTCTCTCAATTATTTAATGAACGAGGTATAGCAATGTCATGGAGAGTCATTAGCTCGGTAATTTGTCCTAACACGGGGATCGTTTATTCAAGCATCTTGGGACTCAAGTTCTTGAAACTCATCATTTGGTATGAAAGCGATGTTTATTTGTACCCCGGCGATAGGATATATCCGACAAAGAATGGCGTCTTCATTAATGGTGTTTTCAAGCCAATATCGATATACAACATCTCCCCTTACAACGAGATGTTATGGAGTGAAATTAAAAACAAGATGGCCTGCCCATACAATCGAAACCAGGAAGAGGAGATATGTACCTACGCGGTGCATTGCAACGCGCGTAAGTGTCCCCATGGGTTTGCCACGAATCCACTGATTGTCAGCACAGTCAAATCCAGACATTAACGAATGTTGGTAATGTTCAGGTTACAAAGATAAGTACCTTTGTCGCACCGTTTGCGCCGGATACCTCTCACTGGTAAACGCCATAAATAAAGCCACCCGCAGGTGGCCTTTGTCATTGTTATTCTGATTCACAAATACTCTCAATCGCAAATAAACTCGTATAGCGAAGCGTAAACGGATTACCCGGGCATTGATGGAATAAAGCGATGCCGTGTTTTATTACCTTTCGACGATTACCCCTTTTCAACGCATCATGCCTGACTTGCGCCCATAGCGACCCTGCTGGTAAAAGACGTGTAGTGAAGCCCCTGTTTCGGTGAAATTAATGAAGAAGCTGTTTGTTCAGTTTTATTTACTGCTGTTTGTCTGCTTTCTGGTGATGACCATGCTGGTCGGGCTGGTCTATAAGTTCACCGCAGAGCGTGCGGGCAGACAATCCCTGGACGATCTGATGAAAAGCTCGCTCTACCTGATGCGTAGCGAGCTGCGCGAAATTCCTCCGCATGACTGGGCACGTACGTTAAAAGAGCTGGATCTGAATCTGTCGTTTGATCTGCGTATCGAACCCATGAAGGATTTTGATTTAGCGCCGCCGGCGATGCAGCGTTTGCGTGACGGAGACATCGTCGCACTGGACGAGAAATATACCTTCATTCAGCGTATTCCGCGCAGCCACTATGTCCTGGCCGTCGGGCCAGTGCCCTATCTCTATTACCTGCACCAGATGCGCCTGCTGGATCTCGCCCTGCTGGGCTTTATTGCCATCTCGCTCGCTTTCCCTGTGTTCATCTGGATGCGACCGCACTGGCAGGACATGCTGAAACTGGAATCCGCCGCACAGCGTTTTGGGGAGGGTCATTTAACTGAACGCATACATTTCGACAGTGGTTCCAGTTTTGACCGTCTCGGTATTGCCTTTAACCAGATGGCCGATAACATCAACGCCCTGATTGCCAGCAAGAAGCAGCTTATCGACGGCATTGCGCATGAACTGCGCACTCCGCTGGTACGCCTGCGTTATCGCCTGGAGATGAGCGAGAACCTCACCGCCGCAGAATCGCAGGCCCTCAATCGGGATATTGGCCAGCTTGAAGCGCTGATTGAAGAGCTGCTGACCTATGCCCGCCTCGATCGGCCTCAGACGGAGTTGCACCTCAGTACGCCGGATCTTCCCGTCTGGCTACAGACGCATATTACCGATGTGCAGAGCGTTAACCCTCAGCGAAAACTGCTTACAGCCATTACCCCCGGCGCGTACGGCGCGCTGGACATGCGCCTGATGGAACGCGTGCTGGATAATCTGATGAACAACGCCATGCGCTACAGCGAAACCACGCTGCGCATAGGTTTAGATTTGCAGGGGAGCCAGGCAATTCTGTGCGTGGAAGACGATGGCCCCGGTATTGAGCCAGCGGAGCGTGAAAAAGTTTTCGAGCCGTTTGTGCGCCTCGACCCCAGCCGCGACCGTGCTACCGGCGGCTGTGGTCTGGGGCTGGCTATTGTCCGTTCTATTGCCCAGGCGATGGGCGGTTCGGTTCGCTGCGAAGCGAGCGAGCTGGGCGGGGCCCGGTTCGTCTTTAGCTGGCCGATCTATCACAACATTCCTCTTCCCATACCTGCCTGAACTAAACCGCACGCTGGCCTGACCCGGCGTGTTGTGCTATATCAGTAGTATGTTGTAACTAATTAAGGGCTATTATGGCGACTTACGATCTCATCGAAAGGCTTAACACCACATTTCGGGAAATAGAGCAGGCGTTACTGACCCTGACGGCGCAACTACAGGGCTGCCGCCTGCTGGCCGCCCGCGTCTTTTCCCTGCCCGAGGTGGCGAAAGGCGCGGAACACGATCCGCTGAACACCATTGAGGTAACGCAGCATATCGGTAAAGTGGCGCTGGAACTGACGTTGCAGCACTATCGCCGCCTTTTCATCCAGCAGCAGTCCGAAAATCGCAGCAGTAAGGCCGCCGTTCGCCTGCCCGGCGTCATCTGTCTGCAAACGGATACCGCAACGCGTGAAGCCATTGAGGCGCAAATTACGCATATTAATACGCTGAAAGCCGCCTTCGAGAAAATCGTGACCGTTGAGTCCGGGCTGGCACCGGCTGCCCGTTTTGAATGGGTGCATCGCCAGCTTCCAGGGCTGATCACCCTGAATGCTTACCGCACGCTGACGGTACTGCGCCACCCCGCCACGCTGCGCTTCGGCTGGGCCAACAAGCACATCATTAAAAACTTCACGCGCGACGAGATCCTGGCTCAGCTGGAGAAAAGCCTGAAATCGCCGCGAACGGTCGCCCCGTGGTCGCGGGAACAGTGGATTGAACGGCTGGAGCAGGAGTACCACAGCATTGCCTCCCTGCCGGCTGATACCCGTCTTAAAATAAAGCGTCCGGTCAAGGTGCAGCCTATCGCTCGTGTCTGGTATGCGGGACAGCAAAAGCAGGTGCAATACGCCTGCCCGACACCGCTGATTGCGCTCTACGATGCCGATCAGGGTGCGGTGGTGCCGGATATCGGAGAACTGCTGAACTACGATGCTGAAAACGTTCAGCATCGCTATAAACCCCAGGCACAGCCGCTACAGCTGATTATCCCGCGGCTGCACCTGTATGTGGCGCAGTGATTACCTGATGCTGCCCACCATCGCTTCCGGGCGGACCCAGGCATCAAACTCGGCGTCCGTCAGGTAGCCCAGCGCCAGCGCAGAGGCTTTCAGGGTAAGCCCCTCTTTGTGCGCTTTTTTAGCGATTTCGGCCGCTTTGTCATAACCAATATGGGTGTTTAGCGCCGTGACCAGCATCAGGGACTCATTCAGCAGCTGGCTGATTCGCTCGCGATTAGGCTCAATGCCCACCGCGCAGTGCTCGTTAAAGCTCTCCATGCCATCGGCCAGCAGACGAATCGATTGCAGTACGTTGTGGATCACCATCGGGCGATAGACGTTAAGCTCGAAGTTACCCGACGCGCCGCCCATGTTGACCGCAACGTCATTACCCATCACCTGACAGCACAGCATGGTCATGGCTTCGCACTGCGTCGGGTTTACTTTACCCGGCATAATGGAGCTACCCGGCTCGTTTTCCGGAATGCTGATTTCGCCGATGCCGCAGCGCGGGCCGGAGGCCAGCCAACGCACGTCGTTGGCGATTTTCATCAGCGAGGCTGCCAGCCCTTTCAGCGCGCCATGGGTATGGACCAGCGCATCACAGGTCGCCAGGGCTTCGAATTTATTCGGGGCGGTAACAAACGGCTGCCCGGTGATCTTCGCCAGCTCTTCGGCCACACGCACCGCGTACTCGGGATGGGTGTTTAACCCGGTGCCAACCGCCGTTCCGCCGAGCGCCAGCTCCGCCAGATGCGGCAGGCTGTTGTCTATATGCTTAAGATTGTGCTCCAGCATCGCCACCCAGCCGGAGATCTCCTGGCCAAGCGTCAGCGGCGTGGCGTCCTGCAGGTGCGTACGACCAATTTTTACAATGTCGCCGAAAGCCTGCGCTTTCTCGTTAAGCGTAGATTTGAGCACGTTGAGTTGCGGGATAAGCTGCTCGCGGATAGCGATGACGGCCGCCACGTGCATGGCCGTCGGGAACACGTCGTTGGAACTCTGGCTTTTATTCACGTCATCGTTCGGGTGAACCTTCCGCTCCATGCCGCGCACGCCGCCAAGGAGCTCGCTTGCGCGGTTCGCCAGCACCTCGTTCATGTTCATGTTGCTCTGGGTGCCTGAGCCGGTCTGCCAGATGGCAAGGGGGAATTCGTCGGGATGTTTGCCCGCCAGCACTTCGTCGGCGGCATTGATGATGGCGGAGGCTTTATCGGCATCCAGCAGGCCCAGATCCTGATTGACTTTGGCGGCAGCGCGTTTGGTCAACGCCAGCGCCTGGATTAGCGAGACGGGCATTTTCTCTGTCGAAATGCGGAAATGCTCCAGCGAACGCTGGGTTTGCGCGCCCCATAGCTTGTCGGCCGGGACGTCGATGGCGCCCATGGAGTCTTTCTCGCGGCGATGCATTGTCATTACTTACTCCTTGATAACAAAGATGGGATTGCTCACATGCTTAAGAGATAAGTATTGATGACTTCTGAGAAACGTTATGGCGCTTTGTGCGCTCTTTTTGATGTCGGGTGGCGGCTGCGCCTTACCCGACCTACGAGGATGTAGGCCGGGTAAGCGTCAGCGCCACCCGGCAATTTACAGAATTACTTCACACACGCCGAACACTGGGTAGACTGGATCTGTTTGAAGAAGTCGTTACCTTTGTCATCCACGAGGATAAACGCCGGGAAGTCTTCCACTTCAATTTTCCAGATCGCTTCCATACCCAGTTCCGGGTACTCCACGCACTCGAGGCTCTTGATACTGCCCTGCGCCAGCACCGCTGCCGGGCCGCCTATGCTGCCAAGGTAGAAGCCGCCGTGCTTGTGGCACGCGTCCGTCACCTGCTGGCTGCGGTTGCCTTTCGCCAGCATGATCATGCTGCCACCGTTGGCCTGCAACTGGTCGACGTAGGAGTCCATACGGCCCGCCGTGGTTGGGCCTAACGAGCCGGAAGCATACCCATCAGGCGTTTTTGCCGGGCCTGCGTAGTAGATCGGGTGATCTTTAATGTACTGCGGCAGCCCTTCACCGTTGTCCAGGCGCTCTTTCAGCTTCGCATGGGCGATGTCGCGGCCAACAATAATCGTCCCGTTCAGGGAAAGGCGCGTTGAAACCGGATACTGCGAAAGCTGCGCCAGGATCTCCTTCATCGGGCGATTCAGGTCAACGCGTACCGCTTCGCCCTCACCCGCTTTTCGCAGTTCTTCAGGGATGTATTTGCCCGGGTTGTTCTCCAGCTTTTCGATCCAGATGCCGTCGCGGTTGATCTTCGCTTTGATGTTACGATCCGCAGAGCACGACACGCCCATCCCCACTGGACAGGATGCACCGTGGCGCGGGAGGCGGATCACGCGAATGTCATGCGCGAAGTATTTGCCGCCAAACTGCGCGCCCAGCCCCAGATTCTGCGCTTCGGCCAGCAGTTCCTGCTCAAGCTGCACGTCGCGGAACGCCTGACCATGTTCGTTACCTTCCGTTGGCAGGCCATCGTAGTATTTGGTTGAGGCCAGCTTAACGGTTTTCAGGGTGCTTTCAGCAGACGTACCGCCAATCACAAACGCGATATGGTACGGCGGGCAGGCCGCAGTGCCAAGGGTGCGCATCTTCTCAACCAGATAGTTCTTCAGCTTGCCCGGGGTAAGCAGCGCTTTGGTTTCCTGGTAAAGATAGGTTTTGTTGGCTGAACCGCCGCCTTTGGCAATGCAGAGGAATTTGTACTCGTCACCGTCGACGCTGTAGAGGTCAATCTGCGCAGGCAGGTTGGTGCCGGTGTTCACCTCTTTGTACATATCCAGCGCCGCGTTTTGCGAATAGCGCAGGTTATCTTCGGTGTAGGTATTGTAAACGCCGCGCGCCAGCGCCGCTTCGTCACCGCCGCCGGTCCAGACGCGCTGGCCTTTTTTACCGGTGATAATCGCCGTGCCGGTGTCCTGGCAGGTCGGCAGAATGCCTTTCGCCGCGATATCAGAGTTACGCAGGAATTGTAGGGCAACGTACTTGTCGTTCTCGCTGGCTTCCGGGTCGCTCAAAATATCGGCAACCTGCTGCTGATGCGCCGGACGGAGCATAAAGGAAGCATCGTGGAAGGCTTGCTGCGCCAGCAGCGTCAGCGCCTGCGGGTCAACTTTGAGGATCTCCTGCCCTTCAAACTCAGAGACAGAAACGTAATCGCGGGTTAACAGGTAATACTCGGTCCGATCCTGACTGAGGGGGAAAGGATCCTGATAATGGAAGGGTTTATTCGACATTGTTCTCTCACTTACTGCTTCGGTCTGTTTATTCAGGGCAGATGTTCCGCTGCCCGGCTTAAAAGCGAGTCAGCTTATCCTACACAATTTTTTAACAAAAACTGAGACTAGTACGACTTTTTACATCCGCAGGTTACTTCCATTCGGTTTATTGCTTTAATACGCGAAGTTAATTCCACATATGAATCAGGGCTTGATAATGCAAAAACTCATCAACTCAGTGCAAAACTACGCCTGGGGAAGTAAAACTGCGTTAACGGATCTCTACGGTATCGCCAACCCGGACAACCTGCCGATGGCAGAGCTGTGGATGGGCGCGCACCCGAAGAGCAGCTCAAAAATTGAAGATGCCAGCGGCCAGGTGCGCAGCCTGCGTGATGTCATCGATGCCGACAAAGCCGCGCTGCTCGGCGATAAAGTGGCGAATCGTTTTGGTGAGCTGCCTTTTCTGTTCAAGGTATTGTGCGCCGACCAGCCGCTCTCCATTCAGGTTCACCCGAACAAAAAAGCCTCTGAGCTGGGCTTTGCCAAAGAAAATGCCGCCGGTATTCCGTTAGACGCCGCAGAGCGTAACTACAAAGATCCTAACCACAAGCCGGAACTGGTTTTCGCCCTTACCCCTTTCCTGGCGATGAATGCCTTCCGCGAGTTTTCCGAGATCATCTCCCTGCTGCAACCGGTCGCTGGGGCTCACAACGCGATCGCCCACTTCCTGGAAAACCCGAACGCAGAAGCCCTGAGCGCGCTGTTTGCCAGCCTGTTGAATATGCAGGGCGAGGAAAAATCCCACGCGCTGGCGGTGCTGAAAGCCGCGCTGAACGGCCAGCAGGGTGAGCCATGGGACACCATTCGCATAATTTCCGCGTTTTATCCGGACGACAGCGGCCTCTTCTCTCCGCTGCTGCTGAACGTGGTGAAGCTCAACCCGGGCGAAGCAATGTTCCTGTTCGCTGAAACCCCGCACGCCTACCTGAACGGCGTGGCACTGGAGGTGATGGCTAATTCCGATAACGTACTGCGCGCGGGCCTGACGCCAAAATACATCGACATCCCTGAGCTGGTTGCCAACGTGAAGTTCGTGGCGAAACCTGCTGCGGAGCTGCTTACTCAGCCGGTGAAAAACGGCGCAGAGCTGGACTTCCCGATTCCGGTTGACGATTTTGCCTTCTCCCTGCATGACCTCAGCGCAGACGAAACCGCCATTGCACAGGAGAGCGCCGCGATCCTGTTCTGTGTGGAAGGCGAAGCGACGTTGCATAACGGTAGCGAGCGTCTGCTGCTTAAACCGGGGGAGTCCGCTTTTGTCCCGGCAAACGAGTCGCCTGTCTTCGTGAGCGGCACTGGTCGCCTGGCGCGCGTTTTTAATAAGCTTTAGGGACTTACTGAATTTTTTAACAACTCTTGCTAAGCTAGTAACAGGCGTTGTAACACCAGGCGGTTTTAACCGCCTGGTTTCATTTTAGGGATAATCGCAATGAAAAAATCGGTCGTAGCGGTAGGAGTGATTGTTGCTTTAGGCGTGATCTGGACGGGTGCTTCCTGGTATACCGGGAAACAGCTGGAAAGCCGTCTGGCAGAGATGATGGCACAGGCAAACAGCGAGATTAAGCGCAGCGCGCCTGAAGCAGGTCTGGAGCTGAGCTACCAGAACTACCAGCGTGGCGTCTTTACCAGCCATATGCAGGTGGTGGTGAAGCCGGTAGCGGGCAATCAGAACGCCTGGCTGAAACCGGGCCAGAGCGTGGTACTGGATGAAGTGGTCAGCCACGGTCCGTTCCCGCTGGCACAGTTGAAAAAGTTTAACCTGATCCCCTCTATGGCATCCGCCAGAACCGTACTGGTAAATAACGAGGTGACGAAGCCAATTTTCGATATGGCGAAAAATGAGTCGCCGTTCGAGATCAATACCCGCATCAGCTATGCCGGTGATACGCGTTCCGACATCGACCTGAAAGCGCTGAATTACGAACAAGGCACCGATAAAGTCGCCTTCAGCGGCGGTAATTTCCAGCTTGATGCCGATCGCGACGGCAAGAATGTCTCTCTGACCGGCGATGCCGCCAGCGGCCTGGTGAATTCAGTCAATGAATATAACCAGAAGGTCCAGCTTACCTTCAACAACCTGAAAGCCAGCGGCAATAGCCGTATGACCGATTTTGACGAGCGTATTGGCGATCAGAAGCTGAGCCTCGATAAGATCGCCATTGCGATTGAAGGTAAAGAGATGGCAGTGCTGGAAGGCATGGATCTGGACGGCAAGTCTGACGTTTCCAAAGACGGTAAAAGCATCAACACCCAGCTGGATTACAGCCTGAAAAGCCTGAAAGTACAGAATCAGGACCTGGGTACCGGCAAGCTGTCACTGAAAATTGGCAACATTGACGGCCAGGCATGGCACGAATTTAGCCAGAAATACAGCAAAGAGAGTCAGGCTCTGCTGACCGATGCCGCCCTGCAACAGAACCCGCAGGCGTACCAGCAGCAGGCGATGGCCGTGCTGTTTAATAACCTGCCGATCCTGCTGAAAGGCGAGCCGGTAATTACCGTTGCGCCACTGAGCTGGAAAAACGACAAAGGCGAAACCAACTTCAACCTGTCGCTGTTCCTGAAGGATCCGGCGGCCGCGACCGGCGAGCCGCAGACCCTGGCGCAGGAAGTTGACCGCAGCGTGAAATCGCTCGACAGCAAGCTGACCATCCCGATGGATATGGCAACCGAGTTCATGACGCAGATTGCGAAACTCGAAGGGTATGGTGAAGAAGATGCAGGTAAACTGGCAAACCAACAGGTGAAAGGCCTGGCGGCGATGGGCCAGATGTTCCGCATCACGAGGGTGGAAGACAACACCATTTCCACCAGCCTGCAATATGCTAATGGCCAGGTAACGCTCAACGGCGACAAAATGCCGCTGGAAGATTTTGTCGGCATGTTTGGTATGCCGACGCTGGGCATTCCGGCACCGGCTGAACCGGCAGCGCCGCCAGCAGTACCGCAGCAGTAAACGAAAAACCCCTCGCATGAGGGGTTTTTTTATTGCCAGGCGATGTGCAGCGGAGATTACTTCACCGTCACTAACCGCGCCGCCACAATCTGATGCCCGGCCTGCACGTCCGTATTTTCAATACGCTGCATAATTCGGTCTGCCAGGGTGTATCCCATTTCACGAGCCGGCGTCGTCGCCCAGACGATGGGGAGATCGTCTAGCGCATTTTCACCGACATCCGCAAATGCCCCCAGCGCCACCTGATGGCCGAAGAACGTTTCTACCCCGCCCTCACCGCTCTGGCGTCCGGCGCGGATCAAGCCGAACCACGCCCCCATCGCAATCACATCGTTATAGCAAATCACCGCGCTGATCGTCGGGCTGTTGCGAAGCAACGTGCCGATGGCTTCGGCGGCTTTTTTCTGGCTGGACTCACACTCCACCACCCATTCGCTGTGAAACGGCAGGCCGTATTTGATGAGCGTGGAGCAGTAACCGCCCACCCGCTCCGCACGCGTCAGGGACGAGCTTTTACCGCCGAGCCAGGCGATGCGCTGATGGCCGCGATGAATAAGATGCTCGGTCAGCATTTGCGCGGCCTGCATGTTATCCGGCCGAAGGGTATCGGCTTCGTCGAGATAGCTGGCGCGTGACGCAACCACCAGCGGTACGCCTTTCTGCGCCGCGCGCTCACACAATTCACTGCCCACACCGGACGCGCCGGCCACGATCACCCCATCCACCCCTTGCGTCAGCAGCATATCCAGCCTGGAGAGCAGCTGCTCCGGTTCGCGCCCACCGTGGAGCAGGAAAACCATTCGCCCCTGCGCTTCAAGCGCCTCGGTAAGCCCGGCGGTCAGTTCTGCATAAAACGGCGACGCGAGGTCGCGAACAATCAGCCCTATCACCCCGCTTTGCCCACCGCGCAGCGCCGACGCCTGGCGATTACGCACAAAGCCCAGTTGCTCAACGGCCTCGTTGACGCGCTGACCCGTAGCAGGAGAGATGCGCCCCTTCCCGCTCAATACCAGCGAAACGGTGCTAACGGAAACCCCCGCCGCCAGCGCGACATCGTTGATGGTGATCTTTTTCGCTACAGCCATGTGGTGGCGTGACTCCTTGATAATGAGATCGCTAAAACGTTTTATCAATACGTTATCTTTATACTACCAGTAAAAGCCTGAGAATGTGATTTAGCGCGCACTAAAGTTTGATAAAACGTTTTATCTTTTCGCCCCATCGCGGTCGTTAAATCTCTTTCTACCATTTAAGGAGTCGTTTTATGACGACGAAAGCAGCACAAAAAATATCGCTGTGGGAGTTTTTCCAGCAACTGGGCAAAACCTTTATGCTGCCCGTGGCGCTTCTCTCTTTTTGCGGGATCATGCTGGGGATCGGCAGCTCGTTAAGCAGCCATGACGTCATTACCCTGATCCCTTTCCTCGGAAATCCGGTACTTCAGGCGATCTTCATCTGGATGAGCAAGGTCGGCTCTTTTGCCTTTAGCTTCCTGCCGGTAATGTTCTGTATCGCCATTCCTCTGGGTCTGGCGCGCGAAAACAAAGGCGTGGCGGCGTTTGCGGGCTTCGTTGGCTATGCGGTCATGAACCTTGCGGTTAACTTCTGGCTGACCGCCAAAGGGATCCTGCCCACGACCGACGCGGCGGTACTGAAAGCCAATAACATTCAGAGCGTGATTGGAATTCAGTCCATCGATACCGGGATCCTTGGAGCCGTGATCGCGGGAGTGATTATCTGGATGCTGCACGAGCGCTTTCATAACATCCGCCTGCCCGATGCGCTGGCCTTCTTCGGCGGCACCCGCTTTGTGCCAATCATTACGCTGGTTGTGATGGGTCTGTTTGGTCTGATTATCCCTCTGATTTGGCCGGTTTTTGCCATGGGGATCACCGGAATTGGCCGCATTATCAACGGCGCGGGTGATTTCGGCCCGATGATTTTCGGTACGGGTGAACGTCTGCTGCTGCCATTTGGTTTACAGCACATCCTGGTTGCCCTGATCCGTTTTACTGAAGCAGGCGGTACTATGGACGTTTGCGGTCATTCCGTTAGCGGCGCGCTGACCATCTTCCAGGCCCAGCTGAGCTGCCCGACCACGCACGGATTCTCTGAAAGTGCGACGCGTTTCCTCTCTCAGGGGAAAATGCCTGCCTTCCTCGGCGGCCTGCCGGGCGCTGCGCTGGCGATGTACCACTGCGCCCGCCCGGAAAATCGTCATAAAATTAAAGGCCTGCTGATCTCCGGCGTTATTGCCTGCGTGGTGGGCGGTACGACAGAACCTATCGAGTTCCTGTTCCTGTTCGTGGCACCGGTGTTATACCTCATCCACGCCGTACTGACAGGCCTGGGCTTCACCGTGATGGCTGTGCTCGGTGTAACCATCGGTAACACTGACGGTAACGTGATTGACTTCGTGGTATTCGGTATCCTGCACGGCCTGTCCACTAAGTGGTATCTGGTGCCGGTTGTGGCCGCCATCTGGTTCGCGGTTTACTACGGGATCTTCCGCTTCGCCATCACCCGCTTTAACCTGAAAACGCCTGGCCGCGATACCGATACGGCCACCAGCGTTGAACAGGCAGTGGCCGGTACCGTTGGGAAATCCGGATATAACACGCCGGCTATTCTGGCGGCGCTGGGCGGTGCGGATAACATTACCTCTCTGGATAACTGCATCACCCGCCTGCGTTTGTCGGTGGCGGACATGTCCAAAGTGGATACCAACGCACTTAAAGCTAACCGGGCTATCGGCGTGGTACAGTTAAATCAACACAATTTGCAGGTCGTCATTGGCCCGCAGGTACAGTCAGTGAAGGATGAGCTGGCAACCCTGATGCGAACCGTCGAAGCCTGATGCCTCGCCCCCCTCGTCATGAGGGGGTTTTACTTTACGGAGCACCGTCATGTTTGATTTTTCTACCGTCGTGGATCGACACGGCACCTGGTGTACCCAGTGGGATTATGTCGCTGACCGTTTTGGGGCTGCCGACCTGCTGCCCTTCACCATCTCTGATATGGATTTCGCCACCGCTCCCTGTATTACCGATGCGCTGCACCAGCGCATCAACCACGGCGTGTTTGGCTACAGCCGCTGGAAAAATGACGAATTTCTGGCTGCCGTGGCGCACTGGTTCCGGCAACGCTTTAAAAGTCAGATTGATACCGAAACCGTAGTGTATGGGCCGTCGGTCATTTATATGGTCTCGGAGCTGATCCGCATATGGTCCGCGCCTGGCGACGGCGTGGTGGTTCATACCCCTGCTTACGATGCCTTTTATAAAGCCATTGAAGGCAACCAGCGTACCGTTGTTTCCGTGCCGATGCAGAAAACGGCGCGTGGCTGGGACGGCAATATGGCCGCGCTGGAAGCGGCGCTGGCAAAACCGGAAAACACGGTTCTGCTGCTGTGTAGCCCGCAAAATCCGACCGGCAAAGTCTGGACGCGGGAAGAGCTGGCCACAATTGCAACGCTTTGCAGCCGTCATGATGTGGCGGTAATCAGCGACGAAATTCATATGGACATGGTATGGGGCACGCATCGCCATACCCCGTGGAATGAGGTTGCGGACGGTAAATGGGCGCTGCTGACCTCGGGTTCTAAAAGCTTCAATATTCCGGCACTGACGGGCGCCTGGGGGCTTATCGCCGATGACGACAGCCGTAACGCCTATCTGAATGCCTTAAAAGGGCGGGACGGACTCTCTTCCCCTTCCGTGCTGGCGCTGACCGCGCACATTGCTGCTTACCGGCAGGGCGAACCCTGGCTGGACGCGCTGCGGACCTATCTTGAAGAAAACCTGCGCTACATTGCTGACGAACTGAATGCTGCGTTTCCGACACTCAACTGGCAACCGCCAGAGGCCACCTATCTGGCCTGGATTGATCTCAGCCCACTCGGTATTGATGACAATACGCTGCAAAACGTGCTGATTGAACAGCAAAAAGTGGCCATCATGCCGGGATATACTTATGGGGATGAAGGAAAAGGCTATGTGCGACTGAACGCTGGCTGTCCGCGTAGTAAGCTCGAACAGGGCGTTAAGCGCCTTATTGCGGGTATCAACACTCTGCTGTAAATAATTTGCGCAACGGAATATTCCCTTGCGCAAATAGCTTTTTCCCCCGTTTTGTTTTTATAATATGGCGCACTTTAACCAGCAAAGAGTGCGACCATGATTGATACACGCCTGCCTTTAACTGATATTCACCGCCACCTCGACGGGAACATTCGTGCCCAAACTATTCTCGATCTTGGTCGCCAGTTCAATTTAACGCTCCCTGCCGAAACGCTTGAAACCCTGATCCCCCATGTCCAGGTGACGTCGAACGAGCCGGATCTGGTAAGTTTTCTGAGCAAGCTTGACTGGGGCGTGAAGATGCTGGCCTCGCTCGATGCCTGTCGCCGTGTCGCCTTTGAAAACATCGAAGATGCCGCTCGCAACGGCCTGCACTATGTCGAACTGCGTTTCTCTCCGGGCTATATGGCGATGACCCACAGTCTCCCCGTAGCGGGCGTGGTTGAAGCGGTCATTGAGGGCGTGCGTGAAGGTTGCAAAACCTTTGACGTTCAGGCGCGTTTGATCGGCATTATGAGCCGTACCTTCGGTGAAGCGGCCTGTCTTCAGGAGCTGGAAGCGTTACTGGCGCATCGCGACCAGATCACCGCCATCGACCTGGCCGGTGATGAGTTGGGCTTCCCGGGCAGCCTGTTCCTGTCTCATTTCAACCGCGCACGTGATGCAGGATGGCATATTACCGTTCATGCTGGCGAAGCCGCGGGGCCGGAAAGCATCTGGCAGGCCATTCGTGAACTGGGTGCGGAACGTATTGGTCACGGTGTGAAAGCCATTGAAGATCGCGCGCTGATGGATTTCCTCGCCGAACAACGTATTGGGATCGAATCCTGCCTGACCTCCAATATTCAGACCAGTACAGTGGCGTCGCTGGCGCAACACCCACTGAAAACCTTCCTTGAACACGGGGTGCTGGCTTCACTGAACACGGACGATCCGGCGGTTCAGGGCGTGGATATTATTCACGAATACAACATCGCCGCGCCGCAGGCCGGGCTGAGCCGCGAGCAGATCCGTCAGGCGCAAATCAACGGGCTGGAGATCGCCTTCCTGACGCCTGAAGAGAAACAGGCGCTGCGCGATAAAGTTGCTCAGTAGTCCTCTTTACTGCCGGGTGGCGCTGCGCTTACCCGGCCTACGAAAGCGTTTGGCACTTATGCCAGACAGAGCGTTGCGCGATGTTTGGCGGATTCGATCCCCAGCTCGATGAGCTCCATAATCTGGATTGCCTGGCTCGCCGGAACCGGATTTTCACCTGAACCGTTCAGCGCGTCACGAATTGCGGCGTAATACGCCGGATAGTTCCCAGGCTGGGTCAACACCGTCTCTTCAACCAGTACCTCACCCTCCGCACGCGTCACCACCCCGTCCCGCATGTCGTAGCCCCAGTCCTCCTGCGGTAAGCGTTCGCCATTTTTGAGGCGCTCTTCCTGCGGATCCAGGCCGAACTTCACATAGCTGCCGCGCGCCCCGTGAAGGATATAACGGGCCGATTCCGCCGCCGCAAGCATTGTCCCGTGCAGCACAATGCGCCGCTGCGGATAACTCAAAACGGCGTGGAAATAGTCGGTGGTCTGCGCCCCCGGCCTGAGCTGAGCTAAATCGACCGTCATGCTTACGGGCAGACCAAACAGATGAACGGCCTGATCGAGAAGATGCGGCGCTAAGTCATACCAGATGCCGCTGCCCGGTCCCGCCTGCTCGCGCCAGCGATCTCGCACCTGCGGACGATAACGATCGAAGTGAGACTCAAAAAAAGCAATTTCGCCGAGCGTGCCTTCGTTTATCAGCGCTTTGATCGTCAGGAAATCACTATCCCAGCGCCGGTTGTGAAAGACCGACAATAACCGACCCAGGCTTCGCGCCAGCGCATCCAGCTCGCGCGCCTGTGACAACGTCACGGTAAAAGGCTTATCGACAACGACATGTTTGCCAGCCTCCAGCGCCGCTTTCGCCAGGGGGAAATGGGTGTCGTTAGGGGTGGGAATGACAATAAGGTCAATATTAGGATCGTTAAACAGATGCTTAGGCTCCGTTACCACCGGCACGGCTGGCCAGTCGGCATGGACTTTGGTTTCATCGCTGCTTGTGATAGCCGCCAGTTCCATTCCCGGCGTGCCGGCAACCAGCGGCGCATGAAAGGTTTTGCTTGCGTACCCGTAGCCAATAAGACCGACGCGGATGTTTTCACTCATCGTATGCCCCCTCGCTGTGCGCTTATTTATCACTGGCCTTGTGCTTAACGCACAGATTAATAATGTGCCCTGTGAGTTAAAATAGCATCTCGCGACAGCTTTTTTTGTTACCTCGCATTAAAGTGTGTATATGGGGCCCGGGAATCGTTCCCAAAGCGCTTGCTCTGTCGAAAAGGCCGCTGTAACATTTGCAATCTGTATTTATGGATAAATTACAAACACAAAATATGTCATCAATAATTAATCGAATCATTGAATTAGCGGGATGGATTGTCCTTGGCGTTTCAGTCGTGTTGCTCGGCATTGCCAGCCATATCGATAACTACCAGCCGCCGGAGCCTGTTACTGTTGCTCAACAAAAGTAAGCCGCATCGTCATAAAGCGTGACACATTACGTCATGGAACGTATTGCCAGCCGTAATGAACGGGGTTACCCTTCTCTTCCAGGCATCTGCTGATGCCTGAATCTTCGCAAAGAAAACTCCTAATTTCGTCGCGTTACCCGAGTGGACAGTTTACGTCTTTATTAATCCGTTTATTATTCGAACGCATTACCTTTATGGGTATTACCCTTTTATATGGAAACTTATTAATATGACAGTTCAGGACTATTTATTAAAATTTCGCAAGATCAATTCCCTCGAAAGCCTGGAAAAACTGTTTGACCATCTGAACTACACGCTGTCGGATAATCAGGACATCATCAATATGTACCGCGCGGCTGACCATCGTCGCGCCGAACTCGTCTCTGGCGGTCGTCTGTTCAACGTGGGGGAAGTACCTAAATCTGTCTGGCGTTACGTTGTATAAGAAAGTAGCCTTCGGCGTGAAATGTTATATACTCTCCGCCCTGCAAATTTCTGTATAACATTTCGCGCAGACTATGGGAGAGCGTATGACCGCATTGCCTGGAGAGAGAATTGGGGGCTGGTTAATCGCCCCGCTGGCATGGCTGCTGGTGGCTTTATTAAGCGCTTCGCTGGCGCTGTTGCTTTACACCACTGCACTGGTTACTCCTCATGCTATCCAGACACTGATGTCTCAGAGCGCGCTCAATATTGCGACGTGGTTTGTGTCGTTCGTTTTCGCAATCGCGATGTGGTACTACACGCTTTGGCTGACCATCGCCTTCTTCAAACGCCGCAAAAGCGTGCCGAAACATTACATTATCTGGCTGCTGGTCTCCGTGCTGCTTGCCGTCAAAGCGTTCGCTTTTTCGCCAGTTTCTGACACACTGGCGGTTCGCCAGCTACTCTTTCCGTTGCTTGCAACGGCGCTTCTGGTGCCCTATTTCAAGCGGTCGACGCGCGTTAAGAAGACCTTCGTTAACCCGTAATAACCTTACAGTTAACCTGTTGTGGCCTGTTGTCGTTTATCCGATAATAGGCGGCTCTTTTATTTCAGGCTAAATAATGACCGATTACTTACTGCTCTTTGTCGGAACTGTGCTGGTTAATAACTTCGTACTGGTGAAGTTCCTTGGCCTGTGCCCGTTTATGGGGGTCTCCAAAAAGCTGGAGACGGCAATGGGCATGGGGCTGGCCACCACCTTCGTGATGACGATGGCCTCCATTTGCGCATGGCTGATTGATACCTGGATCCTGATCCCGCTGGACATGCTCTACCTGCGCACCTTGTCCTTTATTCTGGTCATTGCGGTGGTGGTGCAATTTACCGAAATGGTAGTGCGTAAAACCAGCCCTGCCCTGTATCGCCTGTTGGGTATTTTTCTGCCCCTCATCACCACCAACTGTGCTGTGCTGGGCGTGGCGCTGCTCAACATCAACCTTGGGCATAATTTCATGCAGTCGGCGCTGTACGGTTTTTCCGCGGCGGTCGGTTTCTCTTTTGTTATGGTCCTGTTCGCGTCGATTCGCGAGCGTCTGGCAGCGGCGGATATTCCCGCGCCGTTTCGCGGAAACGCCATCGCTCTGGTGACCGCAGGTTTAATGTCTCTGGCCTTTATGGGCTTTAGTGGTCTGGTGAAGTTGTAATGAGTGCTATCTGGATTGCCATCGCGTCCATCAGCGTACTGGGACTCGTCTTTGGCATCATTCTGGGTTATGCCTCCCGCCGGTTTGCGGTGGAGGACGATCCGGTGGTTGAAAAAATTGATGAGCTTTTGCCGCAGAGCCAGTGTGGGCAGTGCGGCTACCCTGGCTGCCGTCCTTACGCTGAGGCGGTGGGCGTGCAGGGAGAAAAGATCAACCGCTGCGCGCCGGGTGGCGAAGCGGTCATGCTTAAAATAGCTGCCCTGCTGAACGTCGATCCGCAGCCTGTCGACGGCGATGAACAGGCGCAGGAGCCCGTTCGTGCCCTTGCTGTTATCGACGAAGCCAACTGCATCGGCTGCACCAAATGTATTCAGGCGTGCCCTGTCGACGCCATTGTAGGCGCAACCCGCGCCATGCACACCGTTGTGGCGGACCTGTGCACCGGCTGTAACCTCTGCGTGGCCCCCTGCCCGACGCAGTGTATAGAACTCCGCCCGGTTGAAACGACGACCGAAAGCTGGAAATGGGATCTTCAGACCATTCCGGTTCGCAATATTCCTGTGGAACAACATGCTTAAGTTATTTTCTGCTTTCAGAAAAGAGAAGATCTGGGACTTCGACGGCGGTATCCATCCCCCGGAAATGAAAACCCAGTCAAACGGTACGCCGCTGCGTCAAATTCCGCTGGCGACCCGCTACGTGATGCCATTGAAACAGCACATCGGCGCGGAAGGCGAGCTGTGCGTGAAAGAAGGCGATACCGTCCTTCGCGGCCAGCCGCTGACCTTTGGTCGTGGACGTATGTTGCCGATACATGCCCCGACTTCGGGCAAGGTGGTGGCTGTTGCCCCCCATACCGTTGCCCATCCCTCGGCGTTGTCTGAGCTGAGCGTCATCATTGAAGCCGACGGGGAAGATCGCTGGATCGATCGTGACGGCTGGAGCGACTACCGTTCCCGCAGCCGTGAAGCGCTGATTGAACGCATTCATCAGTTTGGCGTAGCAGGTCTTGGAGGCGCTGGCTTCCCGACCGGTGCCAAGCTTCACGGCGGCGGCGATAAAATCGAAACGCTGATTATTAACGCCGCCGAGTGCGAACCGTACATCACCGCCGATGATCGTCTGATGCAGGACTGTGCCGCGCAGGTGGTGGAAGGTATTCGCATTCTTGCGCATATCCTGCAACCCCGCGAAGTGCTGATCGGTATTGAGGACAATAAACCGCAGGCCATTTCGATGCTGCGCGCGGTACTGGCGGACAGCCATGATATCGCCCTGCGCGTGATTCCAACCAAATACCCATCCGGCGGGGCGAAGCAGCTGACGCAGATCCTGACCGGAAAACAGGTTCCCCACGGGGGCCGTTCGTCCGATATCGGCGTGCTGATGCAAAACGTGGGTACTGCCTACGCGGTGAAACGTGCGGTGATTGACGGAGAGCCATTGACCGAACGCGTCGTCACGCTGACCGGCGAGTCCGTCTCCCGTCCCGGCAACGTCTGGGCGCGTCTGGGTACGCCGGTGCATCATCTGCTGGAACAGGCTGGCTTCTGCCCGGGGAGCGAGCAGATGGTCATTATGGGCGGCCCGCTGATGGGCTTTACCCTGCCGTGGCTGGATGTGCCAGTGGTGAAGATTACCAACTGCCTGCTCGCCCCTTCCCCAACGGAGATGGGCGAAACGCAGGAAGAGAAAGGTTGTATACGCTGTAGCGCCTGCGCGGATGCGTGTCCGGCAGACTTGCTGCCGCAGCAGTTGTACTGGTACAGCAAAGGCCAGCTGCACGATAAAGCCCAGGCGCATAACCTGGCTGACTGTATTGAATGCGGTGCCTGTGCCTGGGTCTGCCCAAGCAATATTCCGCTGGTGCAGTACTTCCGTCAGGAGAAAGCCGAAATCTACGCTATCTCCATGGAAGAAAAACGTGCCGCTGAAGCGAAGGCTCGCTTTGAAGCGCGCCAGGCGCGACTGGAGCGCGAGAAACAAGCCCGTCAGGAACGCCATAAGCAGGCTGCCGTGCAGCCTGCGGCGAAAGATCAGGATGCGATTAACGCTGCCCTCGCCCGTGTGCGGGAGAAGAACGCGACTGCCGCTCAGCCGGTAGCGATCGTGTCTGGCCAAAAGCCGGACAATAGCGAAGCGATTGCCGCCCGCGAAGCGCGTAAAGCCGAAGCGCGCGCACGTCAGGCGGAGAAGGCGCAAAACGCCAAACCGGAAGCCGACACAGACCCGCGTAAAGCGGCGGTGGAAGCGGCTATCGCCAGGGCAAAAGCCCGTAAAGCCGGTCAACAGACAGTGGTGGTTGAACAGGAAGCGACCGATCCGCGCAAGGCGGCCGTTGAAGCCGCTATCGCCCGCGCCAAAGCACGTAAAGCGGCACAGCTTCAGCCTGCCGAAGAGAGTGAAGCGCCTGTCGACCCACGTAAAGCCGCCGTTGAAGCGGCCATCGCCCGTGCCAAAGCACGAAAAGCGGCACAGCAGGACGAACGGCCTGCGGCCGCCAACGACGATCCACGCAAAGCCGCAGTCGCCGCCGCGATTGCGCGTGTTCAGGCAAAGAAAGCCGCGCAGCAAGCCGTTAACGAGGATTAAATGGTTTTCAGAATTGCAAGTTCCCCTTATACCCATAACCAGCGCCAGACATCGCGTATTATGATGCTGGTGTGCCTGGCCGCGTTGCCAGGTATTGCCGTACAGTGTTGGTTTTTCGGCTGGGGTACGCTTTTCCAGTTAGTTCTGGGTTGCGCCAGTGCCGTCGCAGCGGAAGCAGCGATCCTGAAGCTGCGCAAAATGGAGGTGACTCGCATCCTGAGCGATAACTCCGCCCTGTTGACCGGCCTGTTGCTTGCCATCAGCATTCCCCCGTTCGCCCCGTGGTGGATGGCAGTATTGGGAACGGTATTTGCGGTGATCATCGCCAAGCAGCTGTACGGTGGGCTGGGCCATAACCCGTTTAACCCGGCAATGATTGGTTACGTGGTGCTACTGATCTCCTTCCCGGTACAGATGACCAGCTGGCTGCCGCCGCATGAGATCGCCGCCACGGTGCCCGGCTTTATGGATGCCCTGAACGTTATCTTTACTGGCCACACCGCGATGGGCGCGGATATGAACGCGCTTCGCATGGGCGTGGATGGCATCAGCCAGGCCACCCCGCTCGATACCTTCAAAACCTCCCTGCGTGCCGGCCACAGCGTCGAGCAGGTGATGAAATCGTCTATTTACAGCGGCGTACTGGCGGGTGCGGGCTGGCAGTGGGTCAATCTGGCCTACCTGTTGGGCGGTGCCTTCCTGCTGCAACAAAAAGCGATCCGCTGGCATATTCCGGTGAGCTTCCTGGTGACGCTGGCCGTCTGTTCAACGCTCGGCTGGGTCATCTCACCTGAGTCACTGGCCAGCCCGCAGCTCCATCTGCTCTCCGGCGCGACCATGCTCGGGGCATTCTTTATTCTGACCGATCCGGTCACCGCCTCTACCACCAACCGAGGTCGTCTGATTTTCGGCGCGCTGGCGGGCTTGCTGGTCTGGCTTATTCGCAGCTTTGGTGGCTATCCGGACGGCGTGGCATTTGCCGTACTGCTGGCTAACATCACCGTTCCGCTCATCGACTACTACACGCGTCCACGCGTGTACGGTCATCGCTAAGGGTTACGCCATGCTAAAGACTATGCAAAAACACGGCGTCACGCTGGCGATCTTCGCCGCCGCCCTCACCGGGCTGACCGCGCTGGTAAATGAACTGACGAAAAGCACCATTGAAGAGCAGGCAATGAAGCAGCAAAAGGCGTTGTTCGATCAGGTGATCCCATCAGACTTCTATGATAATAACCTGCAAAAAAGCTGCTTTGTCGTGCAGGCCCCGCAACTCGGTAAAGGAAGCCACCGCGTTTATATTGCCCGTAAGGGCGAGAACCCGGTGGGTGCCATCATGGAAGCCACCGCGCCGGACGGTTACTCTGGCGCAATTCAGCTGCTGGTAGGCAGCGATTTTTCCGGCACCGTGCTGGGTACGCGCGTGACGGAACATCACGAAACGCCGGGCCTTGGCGACAAAATTGAAACACGCCTGAGCGACTGGATTTTACACTTTGCCGGTAAGATGATTCATGGCGAGGACGATCCTGCTTTCGCGGTGAAAAAAGATGGCGGTGAGTTTGACCAGTTCACGGGCGCCACGATTACGCCCCGCGCGGTCGTCAACGCCGTCAAACGCGCCGGTCTGTATGCCGAAACGCTGCCCGCGCAGATCAATCATCTTTCCGCCTGTGAGGAGTGACCATGAGCCAGGTTAAAGAGGTTATCGTCCAGGGACTCTGGAAGAACAACTCGGCATTAGTACAGCTGTTGGGATTGTGCCCGCTGCTGGCGGTGACGTCTACCGCCACCAACGCGCTCGGGCTGGGGCTGGCGACCACGCTGGTGCTGACCCTGACCAACTTCTCCATTTCTGTTTTGCGCCGCTGGACGCCATCGGAAATCCGTATTCCGATTTATGTCATGATCATTGCATCGGTGGTCAGCGTCGTGCAAATGCTGATTAACGCCTACGCATTTGGCCTGTACCAGTCGCTCGGGATCTTCATTCCGCTTATCGTGACTAACTGTATTGTCGTGGGACGCGCTGAAGCCTTCGCGGTGAAAAACAACCCGGCAATTTCCGCGCTGGATGGGTTTTCCATCGGCATGGGCGCGACTGCCGCCATGTTCGTCCTCGGCTCTCTGCGTGAAATTCTGGGCAACGGTACGCTCTTCGACGGTGCGGACGCGCTGCTTGGCGGCTGGGCGAAATCGCTGCGTATCGAGGTGTTCCATACGGACACCCCATTCCTGCTGGCCATGCTACCGCCAGGCGCATTCATTGGCCTTGGAATGATGCTGGCGTTAAAATACCTGATTGATGAAAAACGTAAACGCCGCGCCGCTGAACGCAGCGTACAGGAAGGGATCCCCGAGAAAGCAGTATGAATAAAGAGAAACGCATTGCGATCCTGACGCGCCTGCGCGATGAGAATCCTCATCCAACGACAGAGCTGAATTTTAACTCGCCGTTTGAACTGTTGATCGCGGTGCTGCTCTCTGCGCAGGCCACTGACGTGAGCGTCAACAAAGCCACGGCCCTGCTCTACCCTGTCGCCAATACGCCGCAGGCCATGCTGGGGCTGGGGGTTGAAGGGGTAAAATCCTATATCAAGACCATCGGCCTGTTTAACAGTAAGGCCGAAAACGTCATTAAGACCTGCCGGATCCTGCTTGAGCAGCACGGCGGTGAAGTCCCGGAAGATCGCGCAGCGCTGGAAGCGTTGCCAGGCGTCGGGCGTAAAACGGCAAATGTCGTGCTCAACACGGCGTTTGGCTGGCCGACGATCGCCGTGGACACTCACATCTTCCGCGTTTCTAATCGCACCCGGTTCGCGCCGGGTAAAAACGTGGAAGAGGTGGAAGAAAAGCTATTAAAAGTGGTCCCTGCGGAATTTAAGGTGGATTGCCATCACTGGCTAATCCTTCACGGGCGCTATACCTGTATTGCACGTAAGCCACGCTGCGGCTCCTGCATTATCGAAGATCTCTGTGAATACAAAGAAAAAGTCTATCCCTGAAGGTACATACACTTGTTACTGTTCAAGCCCTTAGATTAAATAAGGGCTCTGATATCTTCTCCCTTGGCCGTAATTTTCCCTCTCATTGTCCATAAAGTATTGTCGATTCTGCGGATATTTAACACTCAAACAGGTTAATAGTTTTTTCATCACCAAAAATTTCTATACATCTGTGATCGCGATCACTCTGATAACTTGATGTAGGATTTTTGTTGTTAAAACCCTCTCCACGCCTTTGCCAGACAAGATCTCATCCTTTACTCACCGCATATAAGACCAGTCATTTTTCAGAATATGGGCTATATCACTGCCTTTCACCCAAAATAGCAGAACATATCGCCATACAGCCATTCATCAGGGTCATTTACAGTGAAAAAAACCACCAATTCTCAACGGATGAAATTTAACGCTGCATAACATTTGCGTGAACCGATGATTATACCGCCACAGTTATATGTAACAGATTATTACAAACGTATTGCCAGATGGGGCTGGATAGTGAACATTACCCGCCGTTTCCCCTCCCAATATAACTATAAAGCGGATGGACTACGGTCATCACGCTATGAACACCCCCGTTAATATGGGATGTAAAAAAAGAGGTATATGTGTCTACTGCAAACAATAAACCAACAGATGAGAGCGTAAGTCTTAACGCTTTCAAACAGCCTAAAGCGTTCTATCTCATTTTCTCTATCGAATTATGGGAGCGTTTTGGCTACTACGGCCTGCAAGGGATTATGGCCGTTTACCTGGTTAAGCAACTGGGTATGTCCGAAGCCGATTCCATCACGCTGTTCTCGTCCTTCAGCGCTCTGGTCTATGGCCTGGTCGCCATCGGCGGCTGGTTAGGCGATAAAGTCCTCGGTACGAAACGTGTCATTATGCTGGGCGCCGTGGTTCTGGCGATTGGCTATGGTCTGGTTGCATGGTCCGGGCACGATGCGGGCGTGGTATACATGGGCATGGCTACCATCGCGGTAGGTAACGGCCTCTTTAAGGCTAACCCGTCCTCCCTGCTTTCTACCTGCTACAACAAAGATGATCCGCGTCTGGACGGTGCATTTACCATGTACTACATGTCCATCAACATCGGTTCATTCTTCTCTATGCTGGCAACCCCATGGCTGGCCGCGAAATTCGGCTGGAGCGTAGCGTTTGCGCTGAGCTTCGTGGGTATGCTGATCACCGTTGTGAACTTCCTGTTCTGTCGCAGCTGGGTTAAAGATTATGGTTCTAAACCAGACTTCGAACCCGTGCATATGGGCAAACTGCTGGCAACCATCGTCGGCATTGTGATCCTGGCCGCTGTCGCGACCTGGCTGCTGCACAACCAGGGTATTGCACGTGCCGTACTGGCCGTGGTTGCGCTGGGTATCGTGATTATCTTCGCTAAAGAAGCCTTCGCGATGCAGGGTGCGGCACGTCGTAAGATGATTGTGGCGTTCATCCTGATGCTGGAAGCGATTATCTTCTTCGTCCTGTACAGCCAGATGCCGACGTCTCTGAACTTCTTCGCAATCCGCAACGTTGAGCACTCCATCCTGGGTATCGCGTTCGAGCCGGAGCAGTACCAGGCACTGAACCCGTTCTGGATCATGATTGGTAGCCCGATTCTGGCCGCTATCTATAACAAGATGGGCGACCGTCTGCCGATGCCGCACAAGTTCGCGATCGGTATGGTGCTGTGCTCTGGCGCATTCCTGGTGCTGCCGCTGGGGACGAAATTCGCGACCGACGCGGGTATCGTGTCTGTTAACTGGCTGATCCTGAGCTATGCGCTGCAATCCATCGGTGAACTGATGATCTCCGGTCTGGGCCTGGCGATGGTTGCACAGCTGGTCCCTCAGCGTCTGATGGGCTTCATCATGGGTAGCTGGTTCCTGACGACCGCTGGCGCAGCCATCATTGCAGGTAAGATTGCGAACCTGATGGCGGTACCGGACAACGTTACCGACCCGCTGGTCTCCCTGAACGTCTACGGTACCGTGTTCATGCAAATTGGTATCGCGACAGCCGTAATTGCCGTGCTGATGCTGCTCACTGCACCAAAACTCAATCGTATGACGCAGGACGACGACAAATCCGCTAAAGCGACCAACACCGCGAACGCGTAATGTCATCGGGAAACGACTGAACAGAAGCCGCTAATTGATTAGCGGCTTTTTTTTTATCTGAACGCGCACTAACATAGCGGGAACCTCAGCAAAAAGGAGTTACCGATGAAACTGTTCTATAAACCGGGCGCCTGCTCTCTTGCTTCGCATATCACCCTTCGCGAGAGCGGTAAGGATTTCACGCTGGACGGCGTTGACCTGATGAAAAAGCGCCTGGAAAACGGGGGTGACTTTTTTGCGATTAACCCAAAAGGGCAGGTTCCGGCCCTGCTGCTGGATGATGGTACGCTGCTGACCGAAGGCGTGGCGATAATGCAGTACCTGGCCGACAACGTGCCTGATCGTCAGCTGCTGGCACCAACAGGCAGTATCTCTCGCTATAAAACCCTTGAGTGGCTTAACTACATCGCGACCGAGCTGCACAAAGGCTTTACGCCGCTGTTCCGCCCGGATACTCCGGAAGAGTACAAACCGACCGTACGTGCGTTACTTGAGAAAAAGATGCAGTACATTAATGAATCACTGAAAGACGATCAGTGGATCTGCGGTGCGCGTTTCACCATTGCTGATGCGTATCTGTTTACCGTTCTGCGCTGGGCGCGCGCGGTGAAGCTGAACCTGGAAGGATTAGATCATATTGCGTCGTATATGGAACGCGTAGCGGCACGCCCTGCGGTTGCAGCGGCGCTGAAGGCAGAAGGGTTGAATTAATCCGAGCGCGCTGTATTGCCGGGTGGCGCTGCGCTTACCCGGCCTACACTATCCCTGCTCTTACAATTGGGTTGCGCTGAAATAATGCTCGGGCTTCGCGATACGATCCTGCGCCGCAACCACCTGTAGCTCATATTCCTGCATCGTCTTCGTCGCAATCATGATTTCATAAACGGCTGCGGTTACGTGCTCCAGCGCATCGCGCAGGCTTGCGCTCTGCAATAGCTTCACCAGCAGCAAACCGCTGGTCACATCCCCAACCCCGACAGGCTGACGTGTACCGAAATCCACCAGCGGTCGACTGATGTGCCAGGCTTCATCCTTCGTCACCAACAGCATTTCAAAACGGTCCTGGCTCAACCCTGCGCGTGCCAGGTGCTTAACCAGCACAATCTCTGGCCCCTGGGCGAGGAGCTCGCGAGAGGCGCGTACAGCCTCTTCTACGCTGTTGACCGGATGCTCGCACAGGATCTCAAGTTCAATCAGATTTGGCGCAATAATATCGCTGGCGGGCAATGCATGACGGACATGAAACTCCGCAACGCCCGGCGCGACGATGCAGCCTTTTTCCGGATGCCCCATCACCGGATCGCAGAAATATTTCGCCGCGGGGTTTGCCGCTTTCACCTGGCGCACAATGCCGAGGATATGTTCCCCCTGCTCCGCCGAACCCAGATAACCGCTCAGTACGGCATCGCAGCGTTTAAGCTGGTCGATATCCGCAATCCCCTGAACGATCTCCGTCAGATGCGACGGCGGCATCACGCAGCCGGTCCATTTACCGTACTGGGTGTGATTCGAGAACTGAACGGTATTGAGGGGCCAGACGTTGGCCCCGAGGCGGCGCATCGGGAATTCCGCAGCGCTGTTGCCAGCATGTCCAAAAACAACGTGGGACTGAATGGCGAGGATGTTCTTCATGTTGTACTTACCAAACCCTGTCAAAACAAAAGGGGCGTGGTTTCCCACGCCCCTGCGTACTTTTAATTACTTCCAGCAGACCAGGCAGTAATTTTTCTTACCGCGACGCAGCAGCGTGTAGCGACCATAGAGACGGTCGTTCTCGGTAAAGGTGTATTCCGGATCGGCCTGTTTTTCGCCATTAATGGTGATCGCGTTAGAGGCGATGGTTTTACGCGCCTGACCGCGAGACGGCTGGAGCTCGGAGTCCACCAGCGCCTGCATCAGATCGGCGCCTTTTTCCATCTCCACCATCGGCACGCCATCCTGAGCAAGCTGTTCGAAGTCCGCTTCGCTTAAATCGCTCAGGGTCCCGTTGAACAGGCTCGCCGTAATGCGTTTCGCCGCTGCCAGACCTTCTTCACCGTGAACCAGTTTAGTCACTTCGTCGGCCAGCACATACTGGGCGCGCGGTGCTTTACCGCTGTTCTTGTCTTCTTCTTCCAGCGCATTGATTTCTTCGATATCCATAAAGGTGAAGAATTTCAGGAAGCGATAAACATCGGCATCCGCCGTGTTGATCCAGAACTGGTAGAATTTGTACGGGCTGGTTTTCTTCGGATCAAGCCATACTGCGCCGCCTTCGGTTTTACCAAACTTGGTACCGTCTGCTTTGGTGATCAGCGGCACGGTCAGACCAAACACCTGATTCTGGTGAAGGCGACGGGTCAGATCGATACCGGAGGTGATGTTACCCCACTGATCAGAACCGCCAATTTGCAGCGACACGCCGTGCAGCTTGTTCAGGCAGGCGAAGTCATACCCCTGCAACAGGTTGTAGGAGAACTCGGTGAAAGAGATTCCCTGATCGTCACGGTTAAGACGCTGCTTGACCGCTTCTTTGTTAATCATCTGGTTAACAGAGAAGTGTTTGCCGATGTCACGCAGGAACGTCAGCACGTTCATGCCACCAAACCAGTCGTAGTTGTTCGCCGCAATCGCAGCGTTGTCACCACAGTTGAAATCCAGGAACGGTGCAACCTGTTTACGGATCTTATCCACCCACTCCTGCACGGTGTCTTCGGTATTCAGCTTACGCTCAGCGGCTTTGAAACTTGGGTCGCCAATCAGACCAGTCGCACCGCCAACCAGGGCAACAGGCTTATGACCCGCCATCTGGAAGCGTTTCAGGCATAACAATGGAACAAGATGCCCCAAATGCAAGCTGTCAGCGGTGGGATCGAAGCCGCAATAGAGCGCGATCGGGCCTTGCGCCAGTCGCTCTGCTAACGCTTCCTCGTCCGTCACCTGGGCCACCAGGCCCCGCTCTTGCAATTGTTTAATCAAGTTACTGCTTGCCATCAAATTCTCCATGTATAAACGACTGCACCTTTGCCGGTACACGACTTTTCGCCTGATGCGAAAGGACCATAGAATAAAGCGCCAGCGCGGTGTGCGCTAGCGCTTAAATCAACAAATTTTGGGGATTACGGTGCCAGTCGGTCTATTTTCCAGCCACCGTTGTCGCGCTGGTATAAAAAGCGATCGTGCAGGCGGTGCTCACCGCCCTGCCAGAATTCCATCTGCTCAATGGGGATGCGGAACCCGCCCCAGAAACTCGGCAGCGGCACTTCACCCTGCTGAAACTTCTGTTTGAGTTCGAGGAATTTACTTTCAAGTACGCCGCGGGCCGAGATTCGGCTGGACTGTTTAGAAACCCAGGCGCCAATCTGACTGTCGCGCGGTCGGCTGTGGAAATATTTCATCACTTCGAGCGTAGAGAGGCGCTCTGCCTTGCCGGTAACCATCACCTGGCGCTCAAGCATATGCCACGGGAAGAGCAGGCTAATACGCGGGTTATTTTCCAGGTGATGCGCTTTACGACTACCAAGGTTGGTGTAGAACACCAGCCCTTTCTCGTCATAATGCTTAAGAAGAACGATGCGTTGATACGGCTGACCGTTTTCATCAACCGTGGCAACGACCATCGCCGTCGGGTCGGCCAGTTTCGCTTCGCAGGCCTGTTTCAGCCAGCGTTCAAAAAGCACCAGCGGTTCGGCGGGAAGATCCTGGCGGCGCAGACCGCCTTTGGTGTATTCACGGCGCAGATGCGCAATTTGCTGTAGTTCGTCGTTATCTGACATGGCGTTAGCTGAAAGTGAGGTTGGGTGGCGCTATTGTGCGCGCCCCCTTCAAAAATCTCAACGCTTCGGATTTTCCAGCTGACAATTGTTCAGCACAATGCGGTCTCGCTTATAGACGGTGGCGCTGTCACCTTTTGACCAGAAGACGTAGATCCCATCCGTGTAACGCGCCCCGGAGGCGGACATCCCCTGCTTCAGCGTCAACAACTTATTGTCATAAACAAAGCTGGCTTCCTGGCGAGTGTTGTTCAGCTTCACCGTCAGCGGTTTTTCATCACAACGATATTCCAGCGTATCGGTTTGCATACGCTCAACGAACTGGTTATAGACGCTGCATCCGGTCATAAGAAAAGGTACAGCAATGAGAAGAAGTTTTTTCATGGGCAGATTCCGAAGACTATCCTGGTCCTGGAGGGCCTAACCGCCCTCCTGTTTTTCCCTATTTTACGGGTTATGCCTCCCGCTGAATTTCAGTTAACTCTGATTATGGCGCGGATTTGCCGGGAAAATAGCACCGAGGACGCTCGCCTCTCGCGCACCGGTTACGGAGGGTAAATTCCCGGGCAGACCGGCAACCGTACGCCAGGCAAGCCAGGCGAAGGCCAGCGCTTCCATGTCGTCTCCGCTGATCCCGGCTTCGTCAGTGGTCGTGACTTCGGTGCCCGGCAGCAGGGCGGCGAGGCGTGCCATCAGGAGCGGGTTGCGGCTTCCGCCTCCGCATACCAGCAGACGCTCGCACCCGCCGCTGAGCAACACCTGTTCAGAAATCGACACGGCGGTAAGCTCAGTCAGCGTAGCCTGCACATCCTGAGGCGCAAGGCCGGGGAAGCGTGCCAGCTGACGTTCAAGCCAGCCGTAGTTGAAATACTCTCGCCCCGTGCTTTTCGGCGCGGGCAGGGCAAAGAATGGATCGCTTAACAGGGCTTGCAGCAAGGGAAGGATCACTTTCCCCTGGCTGGCCCACTGCGCGTCTTTGTCGTAGGGTTTACCGTTCTGACGCCAGATCCAGGCATCCATCAGCATATTACCGGGCCCGGTATCGTATCCACGCACGGGCTGCCCGGGAATGAGCATCGACAGGTTGGCAATCCCGCCAATGTTCAGAACCATTCTGCGCTCCACCGGGTGCGCCAGCAGCGCCTGATGAAATGCCGGAACCAGCGGCGCCCCCTGCCCGCCGAGGGCCATATCGCGACGACGGAAATCCCCCACCACCGTCACGCCGGTTTTTGCCACAATCTGGTTATTATCGCCAATTTGCATCGTGTGCGGCGCCTCGCCGACAGGTTCATGCCAGACGGTCTGGCCATGGCAGCCTATTGCCACGACATCCTGCGGATGAAGTCTTTCTTGCTGCATCAGGGCCAATACCGCATCAGCAAACAGCGCCCCCAGACGCACATCCAGTTGGCCCAGTTGGGAAAGCGTCAGCTGTTGCCCCTGGCAGATGCTCAGGATCTCTTCTTTTAACGAGACCGGAATAGGCCAGGTCAGGCTTGCCTGCTGCGCCACCATGTTTTCATCAATGGCGGCCAGAACGACATCCACACCGTCAAGACTGGTACCAGACATCACACCGATATAGCGACCCGATTTCATGCGCTTTCCTTACGTTACATGGGCTAAGTGCAACCACTCCATCATAAATAACGCTGCTTTGCTATCCGGTGATAATATTTTTTAACAATCTCAGACCTGTAGCACAGACGGTTTTTGTTTATGTCCCGTTAAGCCCCGTTCAGGTAAAATTTATCTATTCGGCATGCAAAGATATGAACTGTGGTCAGGAATGCCATATAATTTAGCCATAACGGATGCCCCAACCGGGCGTTTTTTGGTGAACAGGAGAGTCAAATGATTTTACGTGTACTGGGCGTTTCGCTGATTGGTTTAACACTGGCGGGTTGTGTGAACGACAATTCACTCTCCGGCGACGTATATAGTGCTTCTGAAGCTAAACAGGTACAGAACGTGACCTATGGTACTATCGTTAATGCCCGTCCTGTTCAGATTCAGGGTGGTGATGACACGAACGTCGTGGGCGCAATCGGTGGTGCTGTGCTGGGTGGTTTCCTGGGTAACACCATTGGTGGCGGCACCGGTCGCTCTCTGGCTACCGCAGCAGGCGCAGTTGCAGGCGGCGTAGCGGGTCAGGGCGTTCAGGGTGCGATGAACAAAACTCAGGGCGTTGAGCTGGAAATCCGTAAAGACGATGGCAGCACCATTATGGTTGTGCAGAAACAGGGTAATACTCGCTTCTCTGCAGGCCAGCGTGTTGTACTGGCAAGCAACGGTAGCCAGGTCACCGTCTCCCCGCGTTAATATCCCTACGTATGCGGTCCTTTCGGGCCGCATCCATTTACAAAAACTATCATTTTAAAAAATGTATTTATAAAAACACATTCACACGGCGTATAATTAATTCCCTCTGATATTGTTCCTGCGCAAAGTATTTTTTATTTCCCTCCTTTAGACTCGTCTGATTCTCTTTTTCCTCTTTTTAATTTTTTAACATTCTATGCTTGCGAACTGTCGATTTGTAATGAACCGCTTTGTGGCCTTTGCACTTGGGTGCATTTTTATCATTGCCGTGTTACAAGGTTGTTTTATAAAACTTGTTGAATGGGTTCCTTCATTCTCTCCGCTATTTTTCCCTACGCTCACTATTTTTCTTCTGGTATTCCATCTGTTTATCGCCTGTTTTATGGCAATGAAATACTGGTGTGATAAAAAACGGCTATATCTCGTTCCGATTGCGTCAGCCTTTGCCGGTTCAGCACTGCTGATGGTGGGTACGCTATCCAGTTTTCCAGGTTGGCTGGATCTCTATCAGTTCAACGAGGCGAACTATAATGACGCGATGATCTTTTATATGTTCCGACACCTCTTAATGGCGGTGCTCATGATGGCCTCAGCCTTACTTTATACGCTTCGCGTTTCCCCCCTTTCACGAAGCACCCACATCGGTATTGTTGTCGGATCGGCTCTCTTTACGGGCTGCATGCTTTGGCTGGCGTGGTTCTATTCCAGCCATTCCACGACGTTAACCCTGGATCTTGTGGATAATGAAACCCGGCAGTTCATGATTCTCTGGAGCCAGACCATCAACATCATTTTGGTCATTCTTTGGGTTGTCACATTAATCACCCTGATGGTCGTGACCCGGATAAGAAATTTGTTCTGGGCGGGCGGCAATTTTTTATGCGTCTGTTATGTCGTCACGCTGTTAATGCTGTTGTTAGGTGGATACGTAGAAGATGTATCATGGTACCGCGCCCGGTTATTCGAAACTGTCGCGACATTAATGATTATTTTCATTTTGCTTTCCGACGTCTTTAATTTGTATCGTGACTCGCACGTCAAATACCAGCAGTCATATCAAAATTCAATCCGCGACCCGC
The DNA here is from genome assembly GCF_049236805.1 of Enterobacter cloacae complex sp. XAL002. Lineage (NCBI taxonomy): Bacteria > Pseudomonadati > Pseudomonadota > Gammaproteobacteria > Enterobacterales > Enterobacteriaceae > Enterobacter > Enterobacter cloacae complex sp. XAL002. The sequence continues at coordinate 41,897 of NZ_JBMKJN010000008.1, read as the reverse complement.
TTACCCGTCTTTATAATCGCAGCTATTTTTATGATTCATTAAACTATGCCCTCAGCTCTGCAACGGAGGCACACCCGGTATCGGTGGTGGTAAGCGACCTTGACCGTTTCAAACGTATCAACGACTGTTACGGGCATTTGCAGGGCGATAAGGTATTACAGTTCGTCTCTAATCTGCTGACGGATTCCGTGCGCCCCCAGGATATCGCGGCCCGAATCGGTGGTGAAGAGTTTGTGTTGATGCTGACAAATACCCCTTCAGACGCCGCGCGGCAGGTGGCCGAACGCATTCGCCTCAAGCTGAGCGGGTTTGATAAAGCCAGCAGCGGCGGTCATCTGCCGGAACCCATTACCATCAGCATGGGCGTATTCACCGCAACCTCGCCGGAAACCAGTGCGGAAACCTGCGTGGAGAGCGCGGATAAAGCCATGTATGAGGCAAAAGAGACAGGGCGCAACCGGGTGGTGGTGTTCAGATAATAAGAAAGGCCTTGATTTCGCAAGGCCTTTACGTTCGGTCAGTCGCGAGACTGCAGATCGTGGATGTTCTGCTCAAGACGAGCGATGAGTCCTATCAGCATCTCCAGCTCAGCGGGGGAAATACCTTCAAGGATCTCCCCACGCGTTTTACTGATGACAGCTTCCATCTCAGTAATAATCGGGGCCGCTTTTTCCGTCAATTTGATCCGCTTGGCGCGACGGTCGCTGGCGCAGGTTTGTCGGGAGATAAGTCCCTTCTCTTCCAGTTGGTCAAGAGTGCGCACCAGTGACGGCTGCTCAATGCCAATCGCTTTTGCCAGTTGGATCTGTGACTGGTCGGGCGGGAGCTGATGAATGTTATGCAGCGTAACCCAGTGCGTCTGCGTGAGTTCCAGAGGTTTCAGGCGATGGTCAATCAGAGCACGCCAGATGCGTACCAACCTTGCCAGATCAGAACCTAATGGCGATTCCAATTTCATCTCCTTATAATTAGCTTGCTAAGTGATTATAGTGATTTTAGAATAGTTTGCAGTATTTGTATTGCCAAAACAAATGCAATCACGGTATTCATCATTCCTGAAAGGATGATTTACACTGAACGGTAATGCGCCATCGCATTGAAATATGCCATTGTGGCCCTCACCCCACTGCAAAGGATCACTGCTTGTGACGTTCTTTTCCCTCTCCGCAGGGTTGCCCCTCCAGGATCTGATTGTCGGCGCATCGGTCTACTTTCCGCCACTGTTTAAAGCCGTGATGGTCGGTTTTGTGATCTGGCTCATTGCGCATCGTCTGCTGCGCGACTGGATGTATTCCGGTGAAATCTGGCACCCGATGTTAATGGATCTCTCCCTGTTTACCCTTTCCGTCTGTCTTGGCCTTGCCGTGTTAACCGTGTGGTGAGAATAGCATTGAAAACGTTAAAATATTTTTCCACTCTTTTCGTTTTAGCGCTGGCGCTTATGGCCGGCTGGTGGCTCTGGAATTATTACATGCAGTCGCCCTGGACGCGTGACGGCAAGATCCGCGCAGAACAGGTCAGCATCACGCCACAGGTGTCCGGCAGTATCAGCGCGCTGCTGGTGAAGGACAACCAGTTCGTTCATGCGGGCGATGTGTTATTCCGCATCGATGAGACCCCTTTCCACATTGCGGTGCTCAATGCCCAGGCGCAGCTCGCAAAAGCTCAATCAGATCTGGCAAAAGCCAATAACGAAGCCGAACGTCGCCGACATCTGTCGAGGAATTACATCTCTGCGGAAGATCTCGATACCGCCAATATCAATGTAAAAGCCATGCAGGCCAGCCTGAAGGTTGCAGAGGCAACGCTGAAACAGGCCGAGTGGCAACTGACCCAGACCGTTGTCAAAGCTCCGGTGGATGGATGGATCACGAGCCTGTCGACCCGTGTGGGGGATTACGCCACCACAGGCCAGCCGGTCTTTGCCCTGGTAGATAGCCACTCTTTCTATGTTGTAGGTTATTTTGAAGAGACCAAGCTGCGGCATATCCGCGAGGGTGCGCCTGCCCGGATCACGCTTTACAGCGGTGCAGAAAAGTTACAGGGTCACGTTAGTAGCATAGGTCGGGCAATTTACGATCAGAGCGTGGAAACCGATTCTGGTCTGGTGCCTGACATCAAACCCAACGTACCGTGGGTGCGTCTGGCTCAGCGGGTGCCTGTTCGCGTCGAGTTAGAGCAACTGCCGAAAGACATTACTCTGGTCTCTGGCACAACCTGCACCGTCGCCATCGGATCGCGATGATGAACCTGGGAGCTTTCTCCTGGCGCAATACGCCGTGGATAAAAGCGACACGGCCGCAGTGGCGTTACGCGCTGCGTAACGGCATCGCCATGTGCCTTGCGCTTACGGTTGCCTATTATCTGAATCTTGATGAGCCTTACTGGGCGATGACCTCTGCGGCGGTCGTCAGCTTCCCTACCGTCGGGGGCGTTATCAGTAAAAGCCTCGGGCGCGTGGCGGGTAGCCTGCTGGGTGCGACCGCTGCACTGCTTCTTGCCGGCCATACCCTGAACGATCCCTGGCTCTTTCTGTTAAGCATGTCGGCATGGCTGGGGCTGTGCACCTGGGCCTGCGCCCATTTTACCAACAACGTTGCGTACGCGTTTCAACTGGCAGGTTACACCGCAGCCATTATCGCCTTTCCGGTCGTCAACGTGCTGGATACCACCGAGCTATGGGACATCGCCCAGGCACGCGTATGTGAAGTGATGGTCGGCATTCTGTGCGGCGGCGTCATGATGATGATCCTGCCCAGCACCTCGGATGGCACTACGCTTATCACCGCCCTTAAAACGATGCACGCGCGTTTGCTGGAACATGCCAGCCTGCTCTGGCAGCCTGATAGCAGCGATAACATCCGTCTAGCACACGAAAAGGTCATCGGCCAGATCCTGACCATGAATCTGCTGCGCATCCAGGCTTTCTGGAGCCACTACCGTTTTCGTCGCCAGAACACGCTCCTGAACTATTTACTGCACCAGCAATTGCGGATGACGAGTGCGATCTCAAGCCTTCGCCGGATGTTGCTGAACTGGCCTGCGCCGCCAGCCCATACCCGGGAAGTTATCGAGGCGCTGCTCGCCGCCCTTGCGCGTCCGGATGCCGATATCTATACCGTGGCCCGCATTATCGCGCCGCTCGCCCCAACGGATGAATATGATTACCGGCACCGCGCCTTCTGGCAGCGTCTGAACTATTTCTGCCGCCTGTATCTGCGCAGCAGCCGCTGGTTAAAAGCCGTCGAAAATGCCACGCCCGTCACCGAATTTTCCGTTCCCGGTAGCCCAGCTCTGGCGCGCCATACCGACGCAATGGAGGCGCTGTGGAGCGGTTTTCGTACGTTTTGCGCGTTGACGGCCGTGGGCGCATGGGCCATCACCACCCAATGGGATGCGGGCAGTGCAGCCCTGACGCTTGCGGCAATCAGCTGCGTGCTCTATTCCGTCGCAGCTTCCCCGTTTAATTCCCTGACGCTTCTGCTGCGTACGCTGGTACTGCTGTCGCTGTTCAGCTTCGTGGTGAAATTTGGTTTGATGGTGCAGATAACCGACCTCTGGCAATTTCTGCTGTTTCTCTTCCCGCTATTAACCACCATGCAGTTGCTCAAACTGCAAATGCCAAAACTGGCCGGTCTGTGGGGGCAGTTGATTGTTTTTATGGGCTCATTTATCTCTGTAACGAATCCTCCGGTTTACGATTACGCTGATTTTCTCAACGATAACCTGGCGAAGATCCTCGGCGTGGGGCTGGCGTGGCTGGCTTTCGCCGTGCTACGCCCGGGCTCGGATGCGCGTAAAAGCCGCAGGCATATTCGTGAGCTGCGCAGGGGTTTTGTCGATCAACTGAGTCGCAGCCCGCATCTGCGTGAAAGTGAGTATGAATCGCTGGTTTACCATCATGTCAGCCAGCTGAACAACAGCCAGGATTCCCTCTCCCGTCGCTGGCTACTGCGCTGGGGCGTGGTGCTGTTGAACTGTTCGCACGTGGTGTGGCAGCTGCGTGCCTGGGAGACGCGTTCCGACCCGCTTTCGCAGGTCCGCGATAATTGTATTTCCATGCTTCGCGATGTGATGAGCGAGCGCGGAGTTCAGCAACGCCCCCTGAGCGTCACGCTCGCCGAGCTTCAGCGTATTTGCGACGCTCTGGCGCACCACCATCAGCCTGCGGCCCGCGATCTGGCGTCCATTATCTGGCGGCTGCACTGCTCCCTGTCACAGCTTGAACAGGCGCCGCCACCCGGAACAATTGGCGATCAGATCACCCCGCAGGCATAGCGCGCCCCGCCGCCGCCAAGCGGTTTAGGTTGATCGGACATGTTATCGCCGCCCACATGGACCATCAGCGCCTTGCCTTTGACCTCGTCAATCTTTTTCAGCCGGGGCGCAACAACCGGATCGGTGGCTTTACCGTCGTTATTCACCACCAGCACCGGCAGATCGCCGAGGTGCCCCATACCTTCCGGGCCTTCATGCTTACCAGAGTTGTGCGGATCCAGATGCCCCCCAGCGGCCTCAGCGGCTGAAGGTTTCCCCTCTTTCATTGCAGGTTGACAGCTGCCTTTGGCATGAACGTGAAAACCATGTTCACCGGGTGGAAGTGCCTTGAGATCGGGAGCAAATTCCAGCCCTTTATCGGTTTCGGTGATTTTCACCGTCCCGATGGACTGGCCTACCCCCTGAGAAGTGACGAGATTCATTTCAACGTCCTCGCTGGCTGCCTGCGCACCTGCGCAAACAACCAGCGTGACCATTGCCAGAGCAAAACGCTTCATAAGACCTCCACGGGTTATTTTTTGCACCTTAAGTCTATACCAGCGGCGCAGATTTCACCGGAAAGTCAGGTTCAGGCGTGCTCAGGGTACGTCGTAGCCCAGCGCCGCCTTGCGGATGCGGAACCACTGCTGACGCGACATATCCAGCTCTTCAGCCACCAGCGCAGCGCGGACCCGCTCAATTTTGCCGGAGCCGATAATCGGCAGCGGTTTAGACGGCAGGCGCAGGATCCAGGCGTAAACCACCTGCTCAATACTCTCCGCATTCAGTTCGCGGGCCACCGTTTCAAGCTCGTTACGCAGCGGCTGGAATGCTTCATCGTTAAACAGGCGGCCGCCTCCCAGGCAGGACCATGCCATTGGACGGATGCGCAGCTGTTGCAATTGGTCGAGCGTGCCATCCAGCAGCAGCGGCTGATGAACAGGCGAAATCTCCACCTGATTCGTCGCCAGCGTAAACGGCAGGCGAGACTGCAATAGCGCAAACTGTGCCGGGGTGAAATTAGACACACCAAAATGACGCACTTTGCCGCTCTGGTGTAGCGTCAGGAACGCTTCTGCAACCTCGTCCGCATCCATCAATGGATCGGGACGGTGGATCAGCAGCAGGTCGATACGATCGGTGGCCAGGTTGACCAGTGACTGCTCGGCGCTTTTAACGATATGCACGCTGTCAGTGATGTAATGCCCAAGTGCATGCTCCGGTTTTGCTGTGGTGGCAATACCGCATTTGGTCACAATCTCCATACGTTCACGCAGCGCTGGCGCACGCTTCAGCGCTTCGCCAAAAGCGGCCTCGCACTGATAGCCGCCATAAATATCAGCGTGATCGACGGTGGTGATCCCGAGATCGAGATGCTCTTCTATAAAGTCCGCCAGCTGGACCGGAGACATATTCCAGTCCATAAGGCGCCAGTAGCCCATAACGAATCGGGAGAATTCCGGGCCCTGCGGGGCAAGGGTAATACGCTGAACCATAACATTTTCCTCAAGGAAGTCATGTCACCAGTATACGCAATTACCCTGCTAAAACAGTGAAGGTTGCTGAGGTTCTTCGGTTTCAACCGCTTTGTTTGCACGAATTTTGCGCAGCAGACGTTGTCGACAGAGCCGTAAGACCTCCTGCTTTTGCGCGTCGCTGAAATTTTGCCAGTTAAAACGTTCATCGCGTGTGCGCATGCAGCCACGGCAGTATCCTCGTTCATCAACCTGGCAAATACCCCGGCACGGGCTCTGGACAGGGAAAAATTCCAGTTGCTCTGCCACACCTACCTCCAGAACGTCATTATTCCCTACAGTGAAGACCCTAAATGGCCTGCATGCAAGGAGTGTCCGTCACAAACAGGGCATTAAGGTTTCGCTAATCTTCCCTTCTTATACTCGCCGCATTGATATAATGAATGGTCTGGTCATCATGTGGCTCACTAAAAAGTTACACTGTAACGATACGAAATTTACCCTCGCCTGTGCGCTTTTCTTCACCGTGTTCAATGCGCTGTTTATCCAGCGCAGCTGGTCAATTATCGCACCTGCCCGTCTGCACGACGTGCTTTTTGCCGCCAGTGTGCCGCTGGTTCTGTTCTGCGGCTGGGTCATTGTTTTTAGCCTGCTGAATATTCCCTTTATTCGCAAGCCGCTCATGATTGCCCTGACCATAGGATGCGCCGCCGCGACCTGGTTTATGTACACCTATGGCGCGGTTATCGATCAGAACATGATTGTGAACGTGTTTGAGACTAACTCCCAGGAAGCGACAGCCCTGGTAACGCCGCAGCTGATCCTGTGGCTGGCCGTCGCGGGTCTGGTCCCTTCCGTCATCTTAGCCCTGACGCGCATTCGAACCGGAAAATGGTGGTATGCCCTGCTAACACGTTTCGCCGCTATACTCGGTGCGCTGCTGGTGATCATTCTCGTCGCGGCAGTGTTCTATAAAGACTATGCTTCGCTGTTCCGCAATAACAAAAGCATCGTCAAAATGGTCACTCCGGCGAACTACGTGAGCGCCGTTGTGAAGTACAGTAAAATGCGCTGGTTTGCCGGCGACCAGACGCTGGTCCGCATTGGCGAGGATGCCCATAAAGGGGCGCTGATTTCCGGCCAACGTAAGAAAACCGTGCTGGTTCTGGTGGTGGGTGAAGCCTCCCGCGCTGTAAACTATTCGTTAAATGGTTACCCCCGTGAAACCAACCCCGAGCTGAAAAAGCGGGATGTCATCAACTTCCCACAGGCCTCCTCCTGCGGCACGGAAACCGCCGTTTCCGTCCCCTGCATGTTCTCCGGCATGACGCGAAAAAAATATGACGCGGACCTCGCCCATCATCAGGAAGGACTGCTCGATGTGCTTAACCACGCCGGGTTCAACCTGCTGTGGCGCGACAATGACGGCGGGTGTAAAGGTGCCTGCGACCGCGTGCCGCACACGGATATGACCCAGTGGAAACTGGATCAGTTCTGTAAGGACAAATCCTGTATCGACGACGTCAACCTGTACCGCCTGGACAACGTGCTGGACGGAATAAAGCAGGATACCGTACTGGTGATACACCTGATGGGCAGCCACGGTCCGGCTTATTACAACCGTTACCCGGACCGCTTCCGGAAATTCACCCCAACCTGCGATACCAATGAAATTCAGGATTGCGATCATCAGTCGCTGATCAATACCTATGACAACTCGATTCTGTATACCGATAGCGTGCTCAGCCGAACCATCGACGCGCTAAAAGCCCGGAAGGCCAGTATGAACACAGCGCTCATTTACCTCTCCGATCACGGCGAATCGCTGGGCGAAAGCGGAATTTACCTGCACGGTACGCCGTATATGCTGGCCCCGGAGCAGCAAACGCATATTCCGTTTATGTTCTGGCTCTCCCCGGACTATGCGAAAAACTTCGGCGTAAACACGGATTGCCTGCGTAACCATGCTGCAAAAGAGGCAGTTTCACAGGACAATTTGTTTGCCACGGTTCTGGGCATGATGGACGTGAAATCAGTGGCTTATCAGCCGCAGCTGGATATTTTGTCGCAATGTCGTCGCTAAGCGGGCTTGCATTAGACCGAACGGTCTATTAGAGTAAGAGCATGAGCAGACATACAGAACACGATACACGAGAACATTTGCTGGCTACCGGCGAGCGCCTTTGCATGCATCGCGGGTTTACCGGTATGGGGCTGAGCGAGTTATTAAAAACCGCTGAAGTGCCTAAGGGATCGTTTTATCACTATTTTCGATCCAAAGAGGCGTTTGGCGTAGCCATGCTGGAGCGGCACTACGCCAGCTACCATCAGCGCCTGGCAGCCCACTTCGCCAGCGGCGAAGGTGACTACCGGGATCGTGTTCTGAACTACTATCAGGAAACGCTGACGCAGTTCTGTCAGCAGGGCATCATCAGCGGCTGCCTGACGGTAAAACTGTCTGCCGAAGTGTGCGATCTCTCCGAAGATATGCGCACCGCCATGGATAAAGGGGCCAGCGGCGTAATCGCTCTGCTGGCTCAGGCGCTGGAAAAAGGCCGCGATGAAACAACGCTCTCCTTCTCCGGCGATCCGCTCACGCAGGCACAGGTGCTCTATTCCCTCTGGTTAGGCGCCAACCTGCAGGCAAAAATGTCTCGCAGCGCCGTGCCGCTCGAAAGCGCGCTGGCGCATGTGAAAAACTGTATTACCGCGCCTGGCGTGTAGCCGGCGTTTTTATTTACCCTTTTACTAGTCGACTGGTCTACTCAGGAGCCATTATGTCCGCTGAAAAGCTATTTACCCCACTGAAAGTGGGTGCCGTTACTGCCCCAAACCGCGTGTTTATGGCCCCACTTACCCGTCTGCGCAGCATCGAGCCGGGAGATATCCCAACGCCATTGATGGGTGAGTATTACCGTCAGCGCGCCAGCTCGGGCCTGATTATTTCCGAAGCCACGCAGATTTCTGCCCAGGCTAAAGGCTACGCCGGTGCGCCGGGTCTGCACAGCCCGGAACAAATCGCCGCGTGGAAAAAAATCACCGCAGGCGTTCATGCTGAAGATGGCCGTATTGCGGTTCAGCTGTGGCACACCGGTCGTATCTCGCACAGCAGCATCCAGCCTGGCGGTCAGGCGCCCGTTTCTGCCTCTGCCCTGAATGCGAATACCCGCACTTCCCTGCGCGATGAAAACGGTAATGCTATTCGCGTCGACACCACCACGCCACGCGCGCTTGAGCTGGACGAGATCCCGGGTATCGTGAATGATTTCCGTCAGGCCGTCGCCAACGCCCGTGAAGCGGGCTTCGACCTGGTCGAGCTGCACTCTGCGCACGGCTACCTGCTGCACCAGTTCCTGTCACCGTCTTCCAATCAGCGTACCGACCAGTACGGCGGCAGCGTTGAAAACCGCGCGCGTCTGGTGCTTGAAGTGGTAGATGCCGTGTGTAATGAGTGGAGCGCAGATCGCATTGGTATTCGAGTTTCCCCAATTGGTACCTTCCAGAACGTCGACAACGGTCCGAACGAAGAAGCGGATGCGCTGTATCTGATTGAAGAGCTGGCTAAACGCGGTATCGCGTATCTGCACATGTCCGAGCCGGACTGGGCAGGCGGCAAGCCCTACAGCGAAGCCTTCCGCCAGAAAGTTCGCGAGCGCTTCCACGGCGTGATTATCGGGGCGGGCGCTTATACGGCAGAGAAAGCCGAGGATCTGATCGGTAAAGGTCTGATCGACGCCGTGGCCTTTGGCCGTGATTACATTGCTAACCCGGATCTGGTTGCCCGTTTGCAGAAGAAAGCCGAACTGAACCCGCAGCGCCCTGAAAGTTTCTATGGCGGCGGCGCGGAAGGTTATACCGACTACCCTTCACTGTAATCCCGCTTTGTACATTGATAGCGGCGACCTTTCGCCGCTATACTAAAACATCGTTTCTGTTCAAAAAGATAATCCATTCCACTGGTTAATGAGGAAATTATGCGCCTACTTCACACCATGCTGCGCGTTGGCGACCTGCAACGTTCCATCGATTTCTACACTAACGTTCTGGGCATGAAGCTGCTGCGCACCAGCGAAAATCCGGAATATAAATACTCTCTGGCGTTTGTCGGTTACGGCCCGGAATCTGAAGAAGCGGTCATCGAGCTGACCTACAACTGGGGCGTGGACAGCTACGAGCTGGGTACGGCTTACGGCCACATCGCGCTGGAAGTGGATAACGCGGCTGAAGCCTGCGAACGTATCCGCAGCAATGGCGGTAACGTCACCCGTGAAGCCGGTCCGGTTAAAGGCGGCACCACCGTGATTGCGTTTGTTGAAGATCCGGACGGGTATAAAATCGAACTGATCGAAGCTAAAGACGCTGGTCGCGGTCTGGGCAATTGATCCCGCAGGGCGCACTATGCGCCCGTTGTTTTGCTGCATCCCCTCTCAAAATTTGCCATAATGCGCACTGCTTTTTCCCCCTTGTAAGAGACCCTGATGTCCGATAACGCTCAATTTACCGGTCTGTGCGACCGTTTTCGTGGTTTTTATCCCGTTGTCATTGATGTAGAAACAGCCGGATTTAACGCTAAAACCGATGCGCTGCTTGAAATTGCCGCCATCACGCTGAAGATGGATGAACAGGGCTGGCTTGTACCGGACACCACGCTGCATTTCCACGTTGAACCCTTTGAAGGCGCAAACTTACAGCCAGAGGCGCTGGCCTTTAACGGTATCGATCCGACAAACCCGCTGCGCGGGGCGGTAAGCGAATACGAGGCGCTGCACGCCATTTTCAAAATGGTGCGCAAGGGCATGAAAGAGAATGACTGTAGCCGCGCCATCATGGTGGCCCACAACGCTACGTTCGATCACAGCTTCACCATGGCTGCCGCCGAGCGCGCCTCGCTAAAACGTAATCCATTCCATCCGTTTGTGACCTTCGACACCGCCGCGCTGAGCGGCCTGGCGCTGGGGCAAACCGTGCTCTCTAAAGCCTGCATCACGGCGGGTATTGCGTTTGACGGCACTCAGGCGCATTCCGCGTTATACGATACCGAGCGTACGGCGGAGCTGTTCTGTGAGATCGTCAACCGCTGGAAACGTCTGGGTGGCTGGCCGCTGCCGATGGGCGACGAGGCCGATCTTCAATCGTAGACTGGGTAATCAACAGCCCCACAGGACAAAAAAAAGCGACCAACATAATGTGGTCGCTTTTTTATATCCGCAGAAAACTTATTCTGCGTCCGGCTCTTCGGTTTTATACTTCGCCGCAGTCTCTTTGATCAGCTGTTGCAGTTCGCCGCGCTGATACATTTCAATCAGAATATCACAGCCGCCAACCAGTTCACCGTCAACCCACAGCTGTGGGAAGGTCGGCCAGTTTGCGTATTTTGGCAGCTCAGCGCGGATGTCCGGGTTTTGCAGGATATCAACGTAAGCAAAACGCTCACCACAGGCGGACAGCGCCTGAACCGCTTGCGCGGAGAAGCCGCAGCTTGGCAGCTTCGGAGAACCTTTCATGTACAGGAGAATCGGGTTTTCAGCGATCTGGCGCTGAATTTTTTCAATAGTGGTGCTCATGTCTTGCTTCCTTTAACTTCTGTTACGGCATCAGTCTGACATTGTAGCGGGTCAGGCCGACATCGGAAAATAACATTTTTGTCACGTCTCATTATTTTATCCGCTATCGCGTAAAGTTGCATTGATAATGACGTTTAAGGCTACGCGCCGTGCGGTTTTGCTTAAGGAGCGAACAAGAGTGCGACAGAATGGTGAATTTTTTTGCACTTGCTAACGAAACACAATTTTTGAATGAAAAATGCTATTAACTTATTCCGATTTTATGGATTAGAATCGACTGGTTTTGTAAATCTCATGCGGGTATGTAATTTGGCTCGCACTTATCAGGGGACTGCCCAGTGGCGCGGATAACTAGAATCTCGATGACGCTCTGTGCTTTACTGTTTACCACACTCTCATTTACGCCAGCGGCGAACGCCTCCGAACAGGCGCGGCATTCTGCTGTACAAAAAACGCATCTGGCAAAAACCACAGAACGTAAGAAAAAAACCACCAGCAAAACAGTAAAGAAGAAAACCACCGCTCACACCAAAAAGACCGCCTCCAGTAAAACCAAAACTCTCCGTTCCGGCACGCACAAAACCACTCGCACGACCGCCAGCCTGGTGAATGATAAATGCACCGTGCGCAAAGGCCATAAAACGAAATGCGCCAAAGTGACGAAGCTGGCTGACGTGCATAAAGCGCGTATGCAGAAAGCGCAAAAAACGGCGATGAATAAACTGATGGGGCAAATAGGTAAACCATATCGCTGGGGTGGCACCTCTCCGCGCACCGGTTTTGACTGTAGTGGGCTGGTCTATTATGCCTATAAAGATCTGGTGAAGTTTCGCATTCCGCGCACCGCCAATGAGATGTACCATCTGCGCGACGCCGCGCCTGTAAACCGTGGCGAACTGCAAAATGGCGACCTGGTGTTCTTCCGCACCCAGGGACGCGGCACGGCCGATCACGTTGGGGTGTATGTGGGTAACGGTAAATTTATCCAGTCACCGCGCAGCGGTCAGGACATTCAGATCACCTCCCTCAGTGAAGATTACTGGGTGCGCCACTATGTGGGTGCGCGCCGAGTGATGACGCCAAAAACCATTCGCTAGACCCTGCCCTGCCGCCTCCGTGGCGGGGTAAGTTCCTCTTTTGCATACCCTTTCAATTTGCTATTCTGTCCTTGTTGTCTGTAGGGTTATTGGCAACGTATAAAACTATAAGGAGAGTAGCAATGTCGTTCGAATTACCTGCACTACCGTATGCAAAAGACGCCCTGGCTCCGCACATTTCTGCGGAAACCCTGGAGTACCATTACGGCAAGCATCACCAGACCTATGTCACCAACCTGAATAACCTGATCAAGGGCACCGATTTTGAAGGCAAAACGCTGGAAGAGATTGTGCGCAGTTCAGACGGTGGCGTATTCAACAACGCCGCTCAGGTGTGGAACCACACCTTCTACTGGCACTGCCTGGCTCCAAATGCAGGCGGAGAACCTACCGGTGAGCTGGCCGCAGCGATTAACGCCGCGTTCGGCAGTTTCGCGGATTTCAAAGCGAAATTTACTGACGCAGCCGTTAAAAACTTTGGCTCCGGCTGGACCTGGCTGGTAAAAGAGGTTGATGGCAAACTGGCTATCGTTTCCACTTCTAATGCGGGTACCCCTCTGACCACCAGCGCAACGCCGCTGATGACCGTGGACGTATGGGAACACGCCTATTACATTGATTACCGTAATGCGCGCCCGAACTACCTGGAACATTTCTGGGCACTGGTTAACTGGGAATTTGTTGCGAAGAACTTCGCCGCATAAGGGACACGCAGAAGGGGCAACCCTTCTGCGTTTTTATTTATTCCGCCGTACACACCGCTTCTGGCTGTTTACGCCCGGACATCAACACCAGCAGCAAGCCGAGTGCGGCAATGATCGCCCCCATCACCGGCACAAAGCTGTAACCCAAACCACTGGAGATCACCGCCCCGCCCGCTGCGGCCCCCAACGCATTGCCCAGGTTAAACGCACCGATATTCACGGACGAAGAAAGCCCCGGTGCTTCGTGCGCAACGCGCATTACACGCATCTGCAACGGTGGCACCACGGCAAAGGTTGCGGCGCCCCACACCACCATGGCAATCGCGGCGCCCACTTCGTTTCGCGCCAGCCACGGGATCGCCACCATGATGACAATCAGCAGCGTTAAAAAACCTTTCAGCGTCCCGCTGACGGAGCGGTCGGCAAATTTCCCGCCGAGATAGTTGCCAATCGAGAACCCGACACCAATCAGCACCAGCATCGCGGTAACAAAGAGTGGCGTTGCGTGGGTTATGTCGTGCAGCACCGGGGAGATATAGGTGTAGAGCGTAAACATCGCCCCTGCCCCCAGCACCGTGGTGAGCAGCGCGGACAACACCTGAGGACGCATCAGCACCGCCAGCTCTTTACGTACTTCCGGACGTTCTCCCGCACTTCCTTTCGGCAGCGAGAAGAACAGCGCGACCATCGCGACCACGCCCAGTCCGGCGGTTGCGAGGAAAGACATACGCCAGCCGATGGCTTCTCCCAGCCAGGTGGCAGCGGGAACGCCGCCGATATTAGCGATGGTGAGGCCCATAAACATAGTGGCTACCGCGCTGGCCTGCTTATGTTTTGGCACTACGCTTGCGGCAACAACCGAGCCCAGCCCGAAGAAAGCGCCGTGGTTCAGGCTGGTCAGAATACGGGAAAGCATCAGCGTGGTGTAATCCGGCGAAATCGCGGAAAGCACATTTCCGAGAGTAAAAATTGCCATCAGGAAAATCAGCGCATTGCGTCGCGCGCGGTGCGAAAGCAGCAGCGTCATCAGCGGTGCGCCCACCATCACGCCGATCGCATAGGCGCTAATCATCATACCGGCCGCAGGGATAGAGACGTCCACACCCCGGGCGATAACAGGCAATAACCCCATCGGGGAGAATTCAGTGGTGCCAATCCCAAAGGCGCCAATCGCCAGGGCCAGCAGGGGAAAATTGATTTTCATGAAAAGACTCCGGATACCGTGCCGTTACCCGGCACAGACTAAGAAGGCAAAAGCATGACATCAATCACAAAAAATGAGAAGTTAACATTTTGGCAAAAGATTTTTGCCGGAGAGGTAACAATAGCGGCAAGGGAGGGAGAAGACTCTCCCTCCACCTAAATCAGTGCAGCGCAGCGGTTAAACCACCCGCAACAATCAGGGCAAGAACAACAATGGTGGTAAACAGCGAAAACTTCAGATCGGTACTCATCAATTTTTCTCCTTTTATTCACCCTACGAAAAGTGAGCTTGCTCATTTTTACACAGTTCAGGTCAAAAATCTTCCAGGATTTAAACGGATATCCACTTTACCTCTTCCCCTTTTCATCAAGATAGGACAAAATTCCACGCTAAATTTATTAGCGTACCGGCCACTGACCCCCTCCTGACGTCCTGTGTCGTTTTCCCGGCGTGTCGCAACTCATGTTTGCGTAATAAGGGTGAGAGAAGGCAAACGTTTACCTTCATTTTTTTCAGGAGCTTAGGATATGGTCTGGAGTGACATTTAATGGCAACAATTAAAGACGTAGCAAAACGCGCAAACGTTTCCACTACAACCGTATCACATGTTATTAACAAAACGCGTTTCGTCGCAGAAGAGACGCGTAATGCCGTCTGGGCGGCAATCAAAGAACTGCACTACTCGCCAAGTGCGGTCGCCCGTAGCCTGAAGGTTAATCACACCAAATCGATTGGCCTGCTGGCCACCAGCAGTGAAGCGGCTTACTTTGCTGAAATCATCGAAGCCGTTGAAAAAAACTGCTTTCAGAAAGGCTATACCCTGATTCTGGGCAACGCGTGGAACAACATTGAAAAACAGCGCGCTTACCTGTCGATGATGGCGCAAAAGCGCGTCGACGGCCTGCTGGTCATGTGTTCTGAATACCCTGAGTCGGTGCTTTCCATGCTGGAAGAGTATCGCCACATTCCGATGGTAGTGATGGACTGGGGCGAGGCGCGCGCAGACTTCACCGACTCTGTTATTGATAACGCCTTTGAAGGCGGCTACATGGCCGGGCGTTATCTGGTAGAACGCGGGCATCGTGAAATTGGCGTGATCCCGGGCCCGCTGGAGCGTAACACCGGTGCTGGCCGTCTGGCCGGTTTCATGAAAGCGATGGAAGAGGCGCTGATTACCGTGCCAGAAAACTGGATTGTCCAGGGCGATTTCGAGCCGGAGTCGGGCTATCGCGCCATGCAGCAGATCGTCTCCCAGCCGCATCGCCCTACCGCTGTGTTCTGCGGCGGCGATATCATGGCAATGGGCGCGCTCTGCGCGGCGGATGAACTCGGCCTGCGCGTTCCGCAGGACATCTCGGTGATCGGCTATGATAACGTTCGCAACGCCCGTTTCTTTACCCCGGCGCTGACCACCATTCACCAGCCGAAAGATTCGCTGGGTGAAACGGCCTTCAATATGCTGATGGACAGGATCGTCAACAAGCGAGAACAGTCCCAGTCCATTGAAGTCCACCCGCGCCTGATTGAACGCCGTTCCGTTGCCGACGGTCCGTTCCGCGACTACCGACGTTAATCTCTTTACGGGGCCAGCTACGCTGGTCCCCGCAACCACTCCCGGTTCAGCGTTTCGCTGTCTCCCAGATAATCCAGCAGCCAGGCCATGGCGGGCGAGACGTCGTTTTGCTGCCACGTCAGACAGCATGCAGCATCCGGGAAAGGGTTTTCCAGCGTCAGAGCCACCCACTCTCCCGCGTCGATGCGCGGGCGCGCAAAATGCACCGGCACCATGCCAACGCACAGCCCCGCGCTCAGACAGGTGGCTGACGACTCCCAGTCCGGCGCAACCACGCGGCGCTGATTATCCAGCAGCCAGGTAATGCGCTTGGGCAGCGAGCGGGAGGTATCTTCCAGCACCAGCGAGGGCCAGTTGCGTAAGGTGTCATCACTCAGAGGCCCGTCCAGCGCCGCCAGCGGGTGATCGCGCGCGACCACGCAGGTCCAGCTCAGCATGCCCATGTCGCGGAACGCGTAGCGCCCGCCAACCGGGATCGCCTGGGTTGCACCAATCGCCATCTCCGCCCTGCCGTCCGCCAGCGCATCCCATACGCCGTTGAACACTTCCTGCGACACACGCAGTTCGACGTCGGAAAAATGACGATAGAAATCGACGATCATCTGCCGGGTCCGCTCCGGCTTAACGATGTTATCCACCGCGATAGCGAGATGCCCGCGCCAGCCGTTGGCGATCTGCTGGCACTGCTCACGGGTGATCTGCATTTTTTTGATAACAGACCGGCCTTCCTTCAAAAACCACGCGCCGGCAGGCGTGAGCTCCACGTCGCGATGACGCCGCTCGAACAGCGGGACCGCCAGCCACGCTTCCAGCTGGCGCACCGTATAGCTGATAGCCGAGGGAACGCGGTGCAACTCCTGGGCGGCACCAGTAAAGCTGCCGTTACGCGCCACGGCATCAACCACTTCAAGGGAATAATCTGACCACATCTTTAGCCTGCAAATTTTTTGAATGCACCCGCCAAATATTAGCGTTTCACAAGCCGCTTTGCACTCCCTACACTCTGCGCCAACGTACACCTGCCTCCTCAGGAGAAAAAACAGTGCAACCCAGGAAAGGATTTTTAGTCTGGCTCGGCGGCTTAAGCGTGCTGGGCTTTTTGGCGACCGACATGTATCTGCCCGCCTTCGCCGCGATGCAGGAAGATTTGCAAACTCCTGCCGCCGCCATCAGCGCCAGTTTGAGTTTATTCCTTGCAGGTTTTGCTTTTGCGCAACTACTCTGGGGACCGCTCTCTGATCGTTTTGGCCGTAAGCCCGTTCTGTTGCTGGGACTGGCGATTTTTGCCGTAGGCTGTCTGGGCATGCTGTGGGTCCGCGATGCCGCCTGGTTACTGGTGTTGCGCTTTATTCAGGCGGTCGGCGTCTGTGCCGCAGCGGTCACCTGGCAGGCGCTGGTGACCGATTACTACCCCGCCTCACGCACTAACCGCATTTTCGCCACCATCATGCCGCTGGTCGGCCTGTCGCCGGCGCTCGCTCCGCTGCTGGGCAGCTGGATCCTGGCGCATTTCGACTGGCAGGCCATTTTCGCCACGCTCTTTGCGATCACGCTGGTCCTGATGCTGCCCGCGTTCGGGCTTAAACCTGCGCATAAAAAAGAGACGCATCCGGACGCGAAGCCCATCACCTTTACCTCTTTACTGCGGTCGAAAGCCTATCGCGGTAACGTGCTGATTTATGCCGCCTGCTCTGCCAGCTTCTTTGCCTGGCTTACCGGTTCACCGTTCATTTTGCATGACATGGGCTACAGCCCGGCGGCTATCGGCCTGAGCTATGTACCACAGACCATCGCCTTCCTGGTGGGTGGCTATGGCTGTCGCGCCGCGCTGCAAAAATGGGAAGGCCAGCAGATGCTGCCCTGGCTGCTGGTGCTGTATGCACTAAGCGTGATTGCGACCTGGGCTGTCGGCTTTATTCCCGGCGCCGGGCTTGCAGAAATTTTGATTCCGTTCTGCGTCATGGCGATCGCTAACGGGGCCATTTACCCTATCGTTGTAGCCCAGGCGCTGCGTCCATTCCCGCAGGCGACAGGCCGCGCTGCCGCGCTGCAAAATACCCTGCAACTTGGCCTGTGCTTCCTGGCAAGTCTCGTGGTCTCTGCGTTGATTGCAACCCCGCTGCTCACCACCACCAGCGTGATGCTGTTCACCGTTGTGCTGGCAGGATTGGGTTATCGCATGCAGTCCTCCGCCCATCGCGAGCAGAGTGAAAACGCGCAGACAGAAACGTCGCACGCCTGATTGCACGGGAAACTATGTTAAAAACCAGTGATTAGGTTGCTAACAATTTTCTGTTGAATCACCAAATTTTGCGGCCTATACTGAATTTGGTTCGATTAAATACGATAAATATTAAGTGTTAACGGGAGCCGGAGCGCTCCCGTTTTACCATGGAAGGCATTTCGGCAAGGGTTATCTCCCTTCCTCTGTTCTACGTCGGATATTAGCCTCGCGGGCATTTACCGTGAGATTTCTCACAAACCAAAAAAGCGTCTACGCTGTTTTAAGGTTCTGATCACAGCAAGGTGATGGAGAAGCTATGAGTTCATCGTGTATAGAAGAAGTCAGCGTTCCGGACGATAACTGGTCCCGGATCGTCAGTGAACTGTTGGGACGTGCGGGCATTACGATTAATGGCTCATCCCCCTCCGACCCCCAGATTAAACATCCCGATTTTTTCAAACGCGTGTTACAGGAGGGATCGTTAGGGCTGGGTGAAAGCTATATGGACGGCTGGTGGGAGTGTGAGCGGCTGGATATGTTCTTCTCCAGCGTTTTACGCGCCGGTCTTGAAAATCAGCTCCCTCGTCATTTCAAAGATACGTTACGTATCGCTTCCGCCCGCCTGTTCAATCTGCAAAGTAAAAAGCGCGCGTGGATCGTCGGTAAAGAGCATTATGACCTGGGCAACGATCTTTTCAGCCGTATGCTCGACCCGTTAATGCAGTATTCCTGCGGATACTGGAAAAAAGCGACAACCCTGGAAGAGGCGCAGCAGGATAAGCTACAGCTGATTTGCGATAAGTTGCAGTTGCAGCCCGGCATGCGCGTGCTGGACATCGGCTGTGGTTGGGGCGGCCTTGCCTGGTTTATGGCGAAAAATTACGGTGTCAGCGTAGTCGGCGTCACGATTTCAGCTGAACAGCAGAAGATGGCACAGGAACGGTGTCTGGGTCTGGATGTCGATATTCGGCTTCAGGATTACCGCGACCTGAATGAGCAGTTCGATCGGATTGTTTCCGTGGGTATGTTCGAGCACGTGGGGCCAAAGAACTACAAGACTTATTTCGACGTCGCCGACCATAACCTGAAGCCTGACGGAATTTTCCTGCTACACACCATCGGCTCTAAACGCACCGATAACAATGTGGATCCCTGGATCAACAAATATATCTTCCCGAATGGTTGTTTACCCTCTGTTCGCCAGATTGCGAACGCCAGCGAACCGCATTTTATTGTGGAAGACTGGCATAACTTCGGCGCAGATTACGACACCACGCTGATGGCCTGGCATGAACGTTTCCAGGCTGCATGGCCTGAAATCGCCGACAACTATTCGGAACGATTCAAACGGATGTTCAGCTATTATCTTAATGCCTGCGCGGGTGCGTTCCGCGCGCGGGATATACAGCTGTGGCAGGTGGTGTTTAGTCGTGGGATTGAGCACGGCCTGCGTGTGGCCCGCTGAAAAATAACCCCGGGTAACCGGGGTTATTTTTTATTCTTCTTCCACGGCCTTTATTATCGCCGCCTCTTTCGCCGCCAGCACGCGCTCAACGGTATCCACGACCGCCTGGGTCTGCGGATCAATTTCGATATTTACGCGCTGCCCCAGTTTTTTTGCGCCAAGCGTAGTACGTTGCAGCGTTTCAGGAATTAAATGCACACAAAAACGCGTTGGCGTCACTTCACCGACGGTCAGACTAATCCCATCGATGCCAATAAATCCTTTATAAAGGATGTATTTCATTAATGACGGATCCTGCACCTTAAACCAGATTTGACGGTTATTTTCCGAGGTCACGATTTTCGCCACTTCTGCGGTGGTCATAATATGGCCCGACATCAGATGCCCGCCAATCTCATCGCTGAATTTCGCCGCACGTTCAACGTTGACGGTATCCCCCACCACCAGCTCACCCAGGTTAGTGATGCGCAGCGTCTCTTTCATTAAATCAAAGCTTATCTGGTTACCGTTAATTTCGGTCACCGTCAGGCAGCAGCCGTTATGCGCTATCGACGCCCCGGTTTCAATGCCGTCGAGCATATATTCAGGCAGCTCAACTACGTGAGTGCGGAAATTCGGTTTTTCATCAATGGACACCACTTTGGCAGTGCCCTGCACAATACCAGTAAACATGCTTACAGCTCCTGTTCATTCCGAACGGCGATGACACCGTATAATCCCACCACAATAACAGTTGAAAAAACAGGTTGCCAGTGATGCGCAATTTCTGGCGATTTTTTCACTAGATAATTAGTTAAACCCCGCTACAATAGCTGGCATCCCTCTGTTTTTTCTTCTTGCTGCCAGTAACGGCGGCCTTTTTAGTCTCTCAAATAACTACAATACAAAGGTGTTCACGTGCAGAAGTATATGATCGAAGCGCGTCAGTTATTGGCACTGGCCATACCGGTGATCGTCGCGCAGGTAGCCCAAACCGCAATGGGATTTGTGGATACGGTAATGGCCGGTGGTTACAGCGCCACCGATATGGCCGCCGTGGCGATCGGAACCTCAATCTGGCTCCCGGCCATTCTGTTTGGTCACGGCCTGCTGCTGGCGCTGACGCCCGTTATCGCGCAGCTTAACGGCTCCGGTCGACGCGACCGCGTAGCCCATCAGGTGCGCCAGGGCTTCTGGCTGGCCGGGGGTGTCTCCGTCCTGATTATGATCGTCCTGTGGAACGCCGGGTATATTATTCGCGCCATGCATAATATCGACCCGGCGCTGGCAGATAAAGCAGTCGGTTATCTGCGCGCCTTGCTCTGGGGCGCGCCCGGTTATCTCTTCTTCCAGGTGGCTCGTAACCAGTGTGAAGGGCTGGCAAAAACCAAGCCGGGCATGGTGATGGGCTTTATCGGCTTGCTGGTGAACATTCCCGTGAACTACATCTTCATCTACGGTCATTTTGGCATGCCGGAACTCGGCGGCGTGGGTTGTGGCGTGGCGACGGCTGCGGTGTACTGGGTGATGTTCGGCTGTATGCTCACCTACGTTAAACATGCGCGATCCATGCGCGACATTCGTAACGACACCGCCTTTAGCACGCCTGACTGGTCGATGATGAGCCGCCTTACCCAACTGGGTCTGCCCATTGCGCTGGCGCTGTTCTTTGAAGTGACGCTGTTTGCCGTTGTCGCCCTGCTGGTCTCGCCGTTAGGGATTATTGACGTGGCAGGCCACCAGATCGCCCTGAACTTCAGCTCTTTGATGTTCGTCCTGCCGATGTCCCTGGCTGCTGCGGTGACGATTCGCGTGGGCTTCCGTCTGGGGCAAGGCTCGACGCTGGATGCGCAAACGGCAGCCCGCACCGGGCTGGGCGTCGGCGTCTGCATGGCAGTCTGTACCGCGCTCTTTACCGTGCTGTTGCGTGAGCAAATTGCCCTGCTCTATAACGACAACCCGGAAGTAGTGACCCTGGCCTCGCATTTGATGCTGCTGGCGGCCATTTACCAGATCTCTGACTCCATCCAGGTAATTGGCAGCGGCGTGCTGCGTGGGTATAAAGATACGCGTTCCATCTTCTTTATCACCTTTATCGCTTACTGGGTTCTGGGCCTGCCGAGTGGGTATATTCTGGCGCTCACGGATCTGGTGGTGGATCGCATGGGGCCAGCCGGATTCTGGATGGGCTTTATCATCGGCTTAACGTCTGCAGCCATTATGATGATGCTGCGCATGCGCTTCCTGCAACGTCAGTCGTCTGCGGTAATTTTACAACGCGCTGCGCGTTAATGACACAGTAGCCGCCGGCTGGCGGCTACTTTCTCTTCACTTTGCGCGGTAATGAAGCAATCGCGTGAAATCAGAGAGAAAAATGCATTTTCCCTCTTGCCACCTTGGGGCTGTGCCGCTAATATTCGTCCCCGTTGTCACCGACAACACAATGCGTTCATAGCTCAGTTGGTTAGAGCACCACCTTGACATGGTGGGGGTCGTTGGTTCGAGTCCAATTGAACGCACCATTATGCGTCTGTAGCTCAGTTGGTTAGAGCACCACCTTGACATGGTGGGGGTCGATGGTTCGAGTCCATTCAGACGCACCAATCAATTTCCTCGCACATTTCATTCCCGTTCAGCCTCGTGCAGGGGCAGCAAACTTTTTAAGCACATCGAAATTAACCTCCAGCGCGCGCGTGCCGGGAAAAGCGGAATGGCATAAGACATTTTTTATCCGTCCAGGCAAAGCATTGACGACTTCAAAAAATGGAGCTGGAGGCGGTCCTGGTGCAGCAGCAAGAAACCGTTACAGCGCTCACGGCTCAAATAGTCAGAGGCCAGAAAAGTGGCTCATCAGGTTAGCAAAACGCCCGGCGTTTGCCGGGCGTGAAAACAACATCAGTCAACGATTACGGCTTGTGTTCAATCGCCGGGTTGTTATTGATGGCGATTCGCTGCGGTTTCTCTTCTTCCGGAATATCCTGGTGTAATTCAATCGCCAGCAAGCCGTTTTCCAGCGAAGCGCCGGTTACTTTCACATGTTCCGGCAGACTATAGCTGGCCCGGAAGTCGCTGCGGCTGATACCCCGATGGATCCACCCTTCTTCACCGTTTTCGGTTTTCTCCTCTTCACGTTTACCGCTGATATTCAACTGACCGCCAACGGTTTCAATTTCCAGTTCGCTCTCTTTCCAGCCCGGCACGCTGAGCGTCAGTTCATAGCGGTTATCACCCACCCGCCGGATATTGTAAGAAGGCGTGGAGGGCAACGGCGTACTGCCGGTTAGCTGGCTAAAAAGGCGATCGATACGGTTAAAACGGTCCGCAAACAGAGAGTCGGAGAGATCGTTCAACATGGGAAAAGCTCTTAGAGTCATCATGTACCTCCTGAACAGTAAAAAAGAATATTCAAAAAGTTCATGTCTTACGGGCAGGTATTCCTTACCCGCTTTCTATATGAGGTTACCGCACAATATTTCAACCTCAGGAGCCTGCAAAATGTAGCTGGAACCTAAAAAACGCAACGGGCCGTTAAGCCCGTTGTTCGTTACATCATCGCAGTTCTATTACTCTCGCCCGCTCAGCCTGCTTTCGGTAGTGGTCGTATCGCTCCCGGAACCATGCCTGCTGTTCATAACTCATATTGCCGGTCACGGCATCGATATCAACTGGCTGGCCCAGCGCGTTCAGGTGGGTTTCCACCTGCAAGCGTCTTATCAGTTCGAATAACAGACAAAGGACGTTTACACTGGCGGATTAATACTGATTTCCTGAACAAATGGGTAAATGGGTGAATCCGGGCTTGTTGGCCATATAGAGAGGGGCGCATGTAGGTTGCCGCGGTTGTGTATCGAACTGCGCATTGTTATCTACAACACGCTGCTCCTGGCCTTGCACGGCTATTCTTTTTTTCGTCTGCGCTTTCCTGGCGGAGGGGGAGGGTTTTACCTGTCGCGGCAGTTCGGAGGCACCATAACCTGAACAGAATCGCTTCGACTGACTCAGACTTCCGTCATTGCAGACAAAACGGCCATCCGATGTACAGTGTGCTATGCCACCTTTTGAGCCAGAGCAGGGCTGTCTTCCACGGGCGGCATCAGCCTGCATGTTAAAAAGTACACTGACCGTAAGAAGGAAAATTTTCATTTTCATATCTGTATCCATGATTGACGTCATCATACTCAGGGTATATCCCCTCAGCCATTGACCTTTTTGCCAGATAAAATGTAATGATTCACGGCTAAGAAATAAATTATTAATATTTCAGTACCCGCCACAGCACAAGTGCTAAATCAATCCACTGAAAAATAACTCTTTAATGTATCTTTTCTGACCAGGATAAAATAAATGTCCGGTCGTTCATGTTGCCTGCCCGCCCAATTTACCTGAATTGGATATTTTCGCAGGCGAAACTCTGCAATAGGCATCCTTGCGATGTCGGTAAAAGATGCGGAGGTGGTTATGCGTGCTGAATTTCAAAATTGGCTCACACTCTGGCGGTATTATCCAGATACTGCTGTTGTTTCAGATGACGGATTAATACCCTGCCCTCGGGCATAAATTCCGTGCCGTAGCGCACCAGCCCCACCCCCTTCAGCTCCGCATCAATGGCGTAGCGGAGTTCTCCGGGCTGAATCTGTTCCTGCATCACCACGTTAATCCGGCTCAGGCGCGGCTCATATTTCAGCAGCACGGCCGACAGTGTGGTAATCAGCTGGTGGGCGGTCCCGGGCATTCCCTGGAGGATTTTTGTCATATCCGGCAGGCCGTAGTCCGGCAGGTGGGTCAGCGTACCGGCGCGACAGTTGAGGATACGCTGCATGTTATCCAGCACCGACATAATCAGCTGGTTCTCCTCGCTTACGCTGTGCAGGTCAAGCCCGCCGGCGAAGTTGCCGTACAGCATGTCATACAGGGACGGACGCGGCATCATTCCCCCTCCAGCGGTTTCAGCGTCAGGCGGTTATTACTGACTTCAATAACCCGCGCCTTATCCGGGTCAAGGTCGTCACGGGTCAGGGTAATACGCCAGGTATCGTTTACCTGATCCGGTGCCATAAACATCCCCGCCACCGCCACAACCTGCGCGCTCTCTTCCATCGGCATATCCAGCGTCACCGATTCGCCAGGGCGCAGGCGAATATCCTTTTCCGCCACCAGGTCGGCTTTAACAGCCTGACTGTCACTGGCGAACAGTGACGGATAATCAGTACTGTCAAACGCGTTACGCTCTTTAAGCTGGTAAATACGCACCACCGTTGCCAGCGACGCCCCTTTCGCGTTGTTGTTCACCCCTTCGCGCGCCTGAATATCCAGATGCAGGGTTTTCACCTGTCTGTAAAAAATGGACTTCGTGACGGCGACGGTGCCGTCCGTCACTTTCTGCGTCAGCCCGCAGCCGGTTAACAGGGTCGCCAGCGTGAGAGCCAGAGTCTTACCAGCGGTAATCGCCATCTTCATCGTTCTTCCTTCGCTGAATGTTTTCCCGGACGCGCTGAAAGCGTCCCAGGTGAATGGTGATAATGTTGTTTCTGTTCTGTTGCGCATTAAGTGGACGCAGCACCGCCGTGCGCCCGACCTGCGCGGTCTGTTCCGCATTGCAGGACAGTCGCGCATCCGGCAGCAAATGTCGGGCAACGCATAACTGCATCCGTACATCCAGGTGCGCGCCCAGCCACACGTGTAGCAGCGCCATCAGGTCGGCATGCAGGTCACCGCCCGGCAGCCAGCCCCGGACCTCTTCAGGGTTGTCGGTGGAGAGACGCAGCAGCACCTGGCCGTTCACATCCGTGGCGTGCGTGCCCATCACCGGTCGGTGCTTCAGGCTGACCAGCTGGCATGTACTCATCGCAACCGGCTGCTTCAGCGGGATACGGCAGCGGTCGTGGTGGTACACCGTTGCGCGGGTATCCGGCGCCAGCAGCCGCACCAGAGCTGCCATCCCCTCCGCCGTCCGTCCCGGCAGCATCATTACCGGAAGCAGCGCCAGAAATCGCGACAGCGGCGTACCGGCTGTCTGAGCGCAGCCGGGTATCCCCAGCCCCGCCAGCCCCAGCAGGTATTGTGACGTGTTGTCAGCGCCTCCGGCTTGAAAGGTGGCCGGGTACGAATACTTTCGCCAGATGCGGTAATACTGGGTAATCACCCGGTGACTGAAAATATCCAGAAAATCCTGCGTCGCGTCGTGCCCTTCCCGTCGCTGAGCGATATCGTCGGTGTAGTGGGTCGGCAGCGGCGACTCCACGCCGTACAGCCCCATAAAGGTGACGCGCACCGACGGCGGCAGGTGCGGATGTTCCGGGTCTTCTGTACTGCGGATTTCACCGGCCGGAAACCCCATCCCCGGATGCGGGCGAAAACGCACCGGCTCCTGCCGCACCCGCCAGTCGCTGCCGGGCACCGGCATCTCCGGCTGGCTCTGTTCCAGCAGCTGGCAGAAGCGGTAAAAATTCATGTACGGCAGTTGGTGCCGTACCTGCGCCATCAGCCGGGCAGGCGCGGACTGTGATTCTCTTTCCAACGGATACATTTCCCTTCTGGCTGAACAATCAGCGTGAGCTGGTTAAACTGGTTCATATCGGCATACAGGGCAAAAAAACGGTTGAGCAGTTCGCCAAACAGATGGATATCGCCCTCTCCGGTAAATCCATTGCTGTCGAGCGTCACCTCCACGTCCAGCCCGCGCAGCAAAAAACCGTCCTCAAAGCGCTGAGTGCGATGGTGCCTGACATCCAGGATGGCATCGAGGCGACGGTTGTTCATCTCGTCGTCCCGCCAGTTATAGAGCGAGAGTGTGCCGCGCAGCACCTCAGCGCTGCTCATCATATTGAGAAACCGGGAGCCCAGATGGCTCATCACCCGCCAGTGGAAGCGATCCTCCGCAGGCGGGTATGCGGGCAGCGTCGGCTTGCACAGATTACGCACGGTGAGGGGCGAGTCATAGACCTGTTCACAGCGGTCCAGCAGCGTGCTCTGCAACGCCCGACGCGGTAACTGGCCGTTGGTGCCCGTGATGCGCAGCGAGACCGTTTCCCGCTCCAGCATCCGGTCAGCTTCCCACTGCTGGCCGCCCAGTATCAGCCAGGTATCGTGCATACCTGTTACGCCCCGCTTCACGCGGGTGTGGTAATACCGTTCCGGTGCGTGACGACGCATCATGCCGCCCTGATGGCGAAAACTGGCGAACGGCACATAGTGCGCTTCGCCGGTACGCCCGGAGCCGTTGACGCTGTCCACCGAGTAAATCTCGGTATGCCCGTCCTGAAGACGTTCCGGGCGCAGCAGATATTCACTCTCCAGCCCACTAATGGTCAGCGGGTCAGCTTCCAGGGTGAACAGGTTTATCACCGGCACGCAGTGCAGGCGCAGGCTGCTGTCTGTTACCGGTAAATCGCTCTGCCATACCTGGCTGAACACCACCTCGATATCGAAGTACGCCGTACCCCCCGGGAGGGTGATATTTTCCAGCCCGTTAAGATGGACGAACATAAACTTTTCGCGAAAGGTGAAATACTCCAGCAGCAACTGGTAACCGCTGAAGGCGCTGTCGCCCTTCGGCCACAGCCGGTCTTCCTCAGCAAAACCGCCCGGGGAGAAATAACCATCCAGTGCGATCCGCTCCGTCTGCCCCGGCAGGCGAATGTACAGCGCCGCCTGACGTTTTGTCAGCCAGAGGTGCAGGCTGCTGCCCGTCACCCTATCTTCGCCAAGATACAACGGCAGATGCCGGAGGTCAGTCTGCGGCCAGTCCGCCTGCGTACTACAGGCAAAACGCACCCGCAGGAGCGAACGCCCGTCAGGCTCCGTGGTCATAATGACCTTCTCCACCGCGAGCGGATTCAGCGTCAGATCCCGGGTGGTGCGGTAGCGGCAGACAGTGTTTTTAGGACCGACCGGGCGGGAGCTGATTTCCAGCCCGGCGGACAACGTTTCCGCCATTTTCATCGCCGGCACATCCGGCGACAGCACCACCACCGACAGGGACGGGATGGTACGCAGGTAGTGCGGCCACAGCATGCTCACCAGACTTTCGGTCAACTCCGGCAGGTCGTCATCTATCTTTTCGCGCAGACGTCCCATGGAGAAGGCGAAGCCCTCAAACAGCCGTTCAACATACGGGTCAGGTGTGCCCGCCTTGTCCAGGTCGAGCATTGCCGCCCGGTCGGGGTGCGTCTGCGCGAACTCTTTCGCCGCCTCGCGCAGGTAGCGCATTTCAGCGTCAAAATAACGCAGGGTTAAATCTTCCATAATTTTCCGGCTATTAATGTACAGGAGGATGGGTGATGAGCCCTAATACACGCAGTGATATTGGGAAAAATACAATATCCGCAACGGCCGTGAAGGGTGTTAACACGATGTTTGTTGCCAGTCGCAGAGGATGAAAGTGAGTTGAGTCTTCTGTAGAATAAAATTCCACATTATGTTTTTTAACCAATTTCTCGCTATTATTAAACAGACTGTCGTTCTTATCTCTGGGAATAATTACCCCTTCCAGGCGTATTTGCTTAACATACCTTCCACCCTCATTCCAGAACCCCGTTTTTTTAAGGTCATCAATATCCTGAGTGGTAAGGTTGCTGTCGCTTTCATTAACCTGCAGTACAAGCGCATCGGAAAAATGCATGACAAGGTCATTTCCATGCGGCATATCCAGTTTTAGCCTTAAACCATCAAATTTCTCATAACCGGTAACCAGCGTTACCTGTGTGGATAGTTTATCCAGCGCAAGTAACTCTTTTGCCCCTGTCGTTAATATATAGATGTTTTTTTCTCCCTTGAAAGCGACACCATCCCGAGGTATTTCTACCCTGACCTGTGTCTTTCCCTGAATAGCCGAAGCAGAGAGATTTTCATAATAAAACGCAGCTGTAACCTCGTCTGAAATCAAAGTACGTTCTTTTATCTTTGTGTCAGCAACACTGTTTCCCCCCAAAGAATTGCTGTACAGCCTGAAAGCTGAATAAATATAACCGACAATATTATTTTCATAATCAAATGCATGATTGTTGTATATCCCTGATAATAATTTTTTTGTTACGTTTGTTTAATTATCCGCACTACACGGTAGCTCTGGCAGCGTCAGTTGCAATCAGCCCCGCCAGCAGATGTTCCATCTCCGGATTCAGGCGTGCTTTATATGTATTATTACGTCCGGCCCTTCATACGGAGCAGCTTCAGGCGGTGGGCTTTGACCTCAAACAGCAGTTCTGGCGCCCACTGCGTGAGCGTGATAGCGCGGCCTGGCAGGCTGTAATCAGTGTATGAACGGATGCCATCAGTACGTTTCCGTGGGGTCGGGGTCATCAGCCAGGGGGTCAGCGGCAGGCTCGCTGACGGTGAATATCTGCAACGGCAGGTTGAAGTTTCGCAGCTTCAGCAGGGCCAGCGGGCCCTCTCCCGCCTCAGTGCGCAGGGTGTAGTTTAGCGGTCTGCCATCCTGCGCCTGCCACGTGAGACTGTAACTGCTGCCCGTGCCGGGGTAAGCGCTGACTGACGCCTTGTCCAGCAACCTTATCCATCCCCATGTCCCGGACATATCTGCATACTGCCGGGTGCCGGCCTGAGTGCTTATCCAGCTTAATGCCGCACCCGGCGCTTCGGTGTCCGCAGGCCAGTTAAAACGCTTCCAGGCAGGCATCTGGTTCATATAAGTCAGCTTCTGGCTGTCGATAACCAGCCGCGTCTCCATGATGCCATCCGCCGTTCCCGGGCGCAGTTCAAAGAACAATCCCGCCTCTCCACGTGTGAACACCACATCTGAAATATGGCTCAGGGTATCAACCGCCCTGAGGAAAGCCGGATTGAAAGTCAGCCCCTGGGCGTTGATGCTGTCCGGCACCCAGTGACGCCCCTCCCTGTGCAGCACGCCGTTAAGACGGGTCTGGAGAAAACGTGTGATACGTCCGGAATCAGCGTTGAGGTATCTGGCCAGCAACGGCAGGGAGACCTCGCTGCTGACATCCTTAAACGGATACCGCCCGCCAAAGGCGCTGTTCCAGTCATCCACCACGGCGGTCTGCCACAGCGCATTCAGGCTTTCAGCGGCGGGTTGCAGCACCTGCTGCCAGGCCTGCTCCATGGGCCGCACAAACATCGTCTGCCCGAAACCGCTCCATTCCTGCCCGAGCCCCGCTGCCACCAGACTGCCGTAGTCGCGGGTCTCGGTTAAGTCTACCGCCTTTCCCTGAAACACCGTCTGCGCCAGCGCCTGGGTCATGGCCTGCGGATCAGCGGCGTTGGTCACCTTCTGTAGCCGCAGGCGCACCTGGGTGACGCGGGTCAGAAACGTCTGTAGGCTCAGGTCGGTATTTCCGCCGCCTTTCTGCTGGCTGTTAATCAACGCCAGTGCCGGGCCGAAGGTCGCCTCCAGCGGACCGTGCGCGCCGCCGCTCTGGTCAATGGCCGGCTGTTTATCGCCACCGAGCAGGTTTTTTGCCGATTTCACCAGCGAATCGGATATCGCCTCGCCGGTCTCACCGGTACGCCCCTGGATATTCAGGGTGTTCATCAGTGCCACCAGCGGCGACTGGCGCACATCCGCCATCAGGGTGAGCTGGTCAATGGCGTCGGACAGGGTCACTGCCCGTTGCCAGCGCAGACTGTTGAGAAAATCGAGCCAGGCGGTACTGAAGTCGGCAAAATAACGGGCGGTGAGTCGCTGCTTCAGGGCTTCCGGCGAGGTCTGCTGCGTGGCGGGCTGTCTGCTGTCGCTCAGCACCCAGTCCATCTCCTCGCGACGTTCATTCACCACTTTATCAATGGCAGGCTGTACCGCCTCCTCCCACGCCTGACGGGTGAACATCCCCGGCACTACCTCATCGGTGCTGAACAGGCTTGCGGCGTCGGTGTCGCCGGTCATGTCCGTCAGGCGCATATCGGCATACTGGTTCGACACTTGTGAGAGCATTTTCTGATAGAGTGTGGATTCACTGTTTCGCACCCCCATCTGGCGAACCAGCAGCGTACGCGTCTGACTGACCAGCATATCGTCAGCATGTAAGCGCCACTGCGGGTGTGACACCAGGCTCGCGGCATAAAAAGCGTATAGTGCCGGGCCGCTGCCCTGCCAGAGACCGTTTGCCACACCAGCACGCCGTGGCCAGTCGCGCATCAGCGTGGCGGAAAACCAGGCCGCATCCATTTTCTCCGGCCGCGAGAGCATCAGGTAGAGCCTGAGCCGGTCGTAAACCGATTTTGCCATGCGCTCACGTAACGGACTGTCCGGTGGCAGCTGTACAAAGGCCTGGAGCTGTTGAGTGAGGTGTTCCGCCGCCGCATCGCGCAACAGCGGCAAGGCGCTTTCACTATAGCGCGGGAAGAGCGCCGCCAGCAGGGCATCGTTCTGGCTTAAGCCGCCGCGTACGTACCAGGGCACGCCGTGTTGTGCACGGTACTGTAAACGAGCAAGGGTTTTCTGGAGTTCAGACAGGGCGTGCAGACGCTTGCTCAGCGGCTGTTTCTCTGACACAGACTGCTGAACCTGCTCCTGCGCCGTCGTCACCAGGTCACGGTTGGCGACAAAGGAGACGGCCATGGATATGCCCCACAGCGCCATCAGCGCCGCCACGCCCACGCCCGCCATCTGCGTCCAGCTGATTCCGGGTTTACGCGGGCGCAGACCTGCCGGTAAGGCCTGTGTAGACGCCGGGATGGCGTCCCAGCAGTTGTCTTTGCCCCAGTGATGAGCAACACTGCGACCTGCCCCTGCTGAAGGCGGGCTGAACACCACGCCAGCCAGAGGCAGCGGGCGGTACGGGTTAAGCAATACTGATAAGGGTCCGGTCAGCGATTGCGGCTCGCGGATTAGCTGGTCAGCCAGGGTGAGTAAAAAATTCTGCTGTGGTTTGTCGCAAATCTGCTGAATACCCTGCGCGGTGAGGGGTGGGATCAGGTCGGTTAGCTGGCGGGCCAGTGCTTCAGGTTTACAGGCCGCTGACAGCTGGCACCCCACCGGCTGGGAAATCCGGCCCTGCAGCTCTCCGGCTCGCGGATGCAGCGACCAGACATACAGCGGCAGTTTCCAGCCCAACGCATCACAGCGCCCCTTCAGAGCGTGGGACAGGGCATCCATGGATTCTGGAGTCAGCGGCGCTGGCGACTCAGCATCTGAACCCGCGAAGCGGTCAAACGCAGAGGTCACCCACACCACGCCATCCACCGGGCGGTGGCGCAGTTTACGCAGCGCGGTAAGCCAGGCGGCGTCCGCCGGTGCTGCCAGGTCACCGCCCCACAACAGCAGCGTCCCCTGATCTTCCTGCCAGAGTTCCTGGGTGAGTTTTGGGGTGAGCTGTTCGACGTCGGCAACGCTGCCGGTGACTAGCAGGATGCGGAGTTTGCGGGGCCAGGCGCGGTCATAATTATGACGCAAATATAGACGCATATTTTTTAACGTTTCTCTGTATTTTTCCCTATCAACTAATTGTTTGTCTTCGTACCGAAGACTTTTACCTGACAATTCCCTCAGCCGCTGCAAAAAACTTATTGAGATCAACCAATTCCACAACCTGTGAAATAAATCGTCGCAGAGCAGAATTAAAATACAAATCCCTGCCACTGTCAGCGATGCTGTCAGTTTCTTCTCAGTGGTAAACTGATGAACAAAAACAAAAGGGTTTTCAGTCCAGATGAGAAATCCCCCCACAACCGCTATCAGCAGGATAATTAACCATGTACTGAGGCGCTTTTTCTTTTTCACATCACTATCCTTTGCGTAAGATTAAGCCGGACGGACAATTACCATTTGTGTGGTTTCATCACCAACCATCAGCCACTGGGTTTGCTCTGAAATCACCGCATGTTCGCAGGCGCAAATTAACGTGATATTTCCTACCGCCGCCCCTGGTCTGCCAAAAGTATCCTCCAGTACCATCTCTCCTTTTTTTTCAGACAAGAATGCCAATTTATCCATTGCAAGAAGAGCCGCAGTCAGTGCGCTACCTTTTACCTGAGCTCGCCAAAAGAACCAGGGCACCGCTGATGTTATTTTTCCCCAAAGTGCAACATCCGCTACAGCCTCTTCCGTTTTTGCGATCACCACCGGGCGATGTATCCACATTTGCGGCATTACACGATAACAAGTTAGCCATGCCGGAGAGGCCAGCAGCAGCGCTGATACGGACTCTGCCTCTTGGTCACGCGCTTGCAGAAATAAATTGATTTCAACAGAAAGAACAAGCGCCTCGTCCCTCCTGTCCAGCCAGCCATCAAGCCACATCAGCCCACTATTATCAGTACTGACAGTAATATCATTGACAGCATATGACGCTGGGAAAATCTTTCGCCAGATGGTGAGGATGTGCTCATTGTTCAGCACACCATCATGATGAATACGAACGAACAGGTTACCAGTAAACTGAACCAGTTCAGCGTGCAATTGCCCGATGACGCTTGCCAATATTGATTCCAGTCGAGTCTGGTAATTTGCTTCAGTGAATAAGGTTACTGATGGAAAAATTACTGATGCCGTTGTTAATGTCGACTGAATGGCTGGTGAATAGTGCGTCTGAAGTCCACTCCCGCCTTGTAAAAGCGCGACAGCAAGTTTATTTCTGGCAACTGGTGTGACGTAACTCATTCCAAGCACACCCACGGCCTTCTGTCCCAGTAAAATTTTTTCTTCATATTGTTTTTGATATAAGTGGTTCCACCATAGCACTCGATCTCGTTCATTTTCATAGCGGCGCAGCCGGATGATATACCCCATAATTCCAACGGATAAAGGCAGCATCAACGTACAAAACCAAAACCATTCAGACCGCGTAGAAAGGTGCTTAGGCCATAGAGCCAGCACTACTACCGCACCAGCAATCACACACAGAACAATCGTAAGCAGCCAACGGAATTTATCCGGAGCAACTGGCAAAGGTTCTTCTGCTGGGATTTTTTTTAGATCAACAGGCATAAATTAACGTTTTCCTGCATTTGGTAATGATGATATTAGTGAGCAACCACAACCGCAACGATGACCATGCAGAGCTATTGGCTTACCATTGATCTTTGAAGTTTCATCGCCTTCGATAATATATGTTTCACCATGTAGAGGGCAAAATACCTTATCCATAAGACAAGAGACTTCCAGGCCCATAAATTTCACACCAGAGCTACCTTCAAGCACAGTACCACCGTGTGTTGTTTTGTCATTGATACGAATAACACACTGCATATACGTCTCCATATAAACTAACACAACAATGAGCTACATCTTTGCATAGTAATCTTATAGCGGTGACTCATCGTAATCAGAGAGTTATGCCTTGCATTATCTGACCGGTTTCGGGCTGTTGACGACGCAACGAACCGTTTTGTCGCCTGGGAGATATCCCTCATTAGCAGGGTCTGAGTCGAAGCGGAATATCGTTGCGCCGCGTCTTGGTCCGGAGAAATCCTGTGAGCGGATAACTTTTGTGTAATTACCGTTACTATCTTTAAACACTGGTTTTTCAGGGCCCTGAGGGTCTTTTACTAGTGAGTATTTATAATAATCAGGATCATACCAGTCCTTTACCCACTCCCATCCATTACCGGCCATGTCATATATACCTAAGGGGTTTGGTGGATAAAGATCACCGGGCAACGGAGAGTAGAGTCCCAAAGACGTGCCCATTTTTTTTGCATATAGTTTGCTATCTTTTTCTGAAGCTACATTGCTTTTATCTCCTTCTCCAATTCGTATGGTCCCGTCATTGGTTGGAACAATTACAAATTGCCCACGACTACGCGCTGCATATTCCCATTGCGCTTCTGTTGGTAATGAGAAAGGTAAGTCAGTAATAGTAGACAGCCAGTGACAATATTTTTCCGCCTCATACCAGTCGACATGAGCAGGTGTATCGGGTGTCATATTTTTTTCCAGCCAGCGCTGTCCATTTCTGGTTTTCAAATCAACATTTCTTCCAGCTAAATTATTATAAGCCAAATAAAACTGGTACTCTTTGTTACTGGTTTTAAACTTACTTATCGAATAACTTGTCAGCTCGACTTTATGTAATGGTTTACTATGCTGATTTGCATCATAGGGTAAATGTTCCGGGCCGTATTTTTCGCCATAATCTCCCATCAGAAATTCACCACCCTGTACAAAGATTAGCTCGTCCTTAATCTCACCTACAAATTTAGAGAGTTCAACGCTGCTTTTTGGGGAGTGTGGCACCAACTGCTTTTGCTGGTCGCAAGAGATTAGTGACAAAACGGTAATCAGAATCCCCCCCGTTCTGTATAAAATCCTCATAACTGTTTCCTTATTTAACTTTAGTGTATAGTTCCGGTATTATCTGACCGGTTTCGGGCTGTTGACGACGCAACGAACCGTTTTGTCGCTCGGCAAGTGGCCTCTGTTTTTTGGATCTGAGAAATACCGGGTTATGGTAAGGCCTCGTCTGGGGCCGGAAAAATCCTGGGAGCGGACAACTTTTGTATAATTCCCGTTGTAATCTTTATAGACAGGATTGTCTGGCCCCTGTGGATCTTTCAGTGGTGAATGTTTGTAGTAATCCGGGTCATACCAGTCCTTCATCCATTCCCAGCCGTTACCGGCCATGTCATATATACCTAAGGGGTTAGGCGGACGCGCATCACGCGGCATTGGAGAAAGGATACCTAAACCGGAGCCTTGTTCTTGAGCGAATTTTTCGCGATCGTCTGAAGTGGTAATATTCACACCCTCGCGGTTCTTAATCTGTATAGTTCCATCATCAGTCGGTACTATAATAAACTGTCCTCTACTGCGTGCCGCAAATTCCCATTGTGCTTCGGTTGGAAGGGAAAAAGGTAAATTTGTAATTAACGATAGCCATTGGCAATATTGTTGAGCCTCATTCCAGTCTACATGCGCCGGAGTTTGTGGTGTCATATTTAATTTATCCCATTTTTTTAAATTAGGATTTTCTTTACTAACTGTTCTTCTATACTGATTGTTGTAGGTTAAATAAAACTGATACTGTTTATTACTGGTTTTAAACTTACTTATTGAATAACTTGTCAGCTCGACTTTATGTAATGGTTTACTATGCTGATTTGCATCATAGGGTAAATGTTCCGGGCCGTATTGTTCACCGTAATCGCCCATCAGGAATTCACCGCCCTCAACAAAAATTTGCTCGGACTTAATCTCATCCACAAATTTTGACAAGTCATTACTGTTCTTTTTCGCTGGCATGACCGAGGAATTCTGCTGGTCGCATGACATCAGTGGTGCAACTGTCAGCATCATTAAACCTATTTTCACTAATTTTTTCATCTTCGACCCCTTTAAACTTCAATAATATTGTTGTCACTTACAGGACTAAATATTCTGGATTTGGGATAGAATTCATTATCCATTCTGTATAGTTTGTAAAATTCCGTATTGTTCATAGCGAGCGCGTATCCCCAGGAAGGTGTGACCTTTAACCTCCGGTAGATCTTATCCATCTCATTATCTTTGTTGAGACCTTCTTGCAAAAACTCCTTCAGGTCATTCATTTTTCTTTGGGCAACCATGTATTTTAACGCTGAGTTCCCAGCGGCCAAATCACTCCCATCAGAGTTACAATGGCTAAATACCTGGAACCATTCACGTTGTGTTTGGATACAATCTAAGATAGTTAATATTGCTTCTTTGCGATCGTGATAAATATCCAACATAACACGATTATTCAAGTCAAAGTGGTCATTAAAACCATGGCGAGTTAACAAATAAATTAGAATACCTTTTGCCTCAGGTGTAATCCTTAACAAATACTTTGGATTCGATAAAATACTGCCAGCAATTTCATTTCTTTTTTTCGAATCTGCCATTCCATTTTCAAAGAATGTTACAATTTCATAGAAATCACTTTCAATCTTATCCAAAGTGTACTTGAGGTTTTGTAAATCCTTCTCTATCTTATTTTTTGCGTTTGTTAAAAGCAATATACTTAGCTTTGTAAACGCATCAAAGGCACGTTCGGAAATTACTTCAAAAAAAGAATAATCAAGGCCATATAACTGATAAACCAGCCAATATCCGAAATCATAAAGTTTATCGTAGTCAACTTCTGCTTCAAAAGAACCTTTGGCACCTGCGCCTAAACACAGACTGGCAGCGATACTGAAACAGAAGCGTCCATTAATGAAATCGCACTGAAATTTTCCCCCTGCACCAGCCCCAACCATTCCAACAAATGCTTCTGAAATTGAGCAAAAGTCGACAAATTTTGCAGCTTCTTTCGCATCATCGCCTTTTTTTCCCTGGTGCACCGTTAACTCGAGAGGTTGTAACCATTGAACGCCCCCTTTCATCTTGAATTCAGCACGCGCGCCGGCAAATATCTCTGCGCTTGCAGACGCGCCTTCTTCATTTTTTTCTCTTGCCTGATGAAACGCGGCACCTGTTGGAGAGTGTCGATCTCTGAAACGAGGCAGGCGCCCTTCGCGATCTCCCATTATAACCTGCTTTGTCCCAATGGTAGTAACCTGAAGTTGAGCTTCAACCTGGGCCGATGCTCCAGCAAAGCCGATAAGTGACGTCTCAAGATACATACGCCACATTCCCATATTGAGAACTTTAGTTTTTCCAGGAGGTGGCAGCATTTTCAAAGACCAGCCAATGCGATCGGGTATGTAAAATTTAGCACTGGCTGTACCCGATGCTACAGAAAGGACGGTGCTATGTTCACCTTTAATTGTTAATTTTCCTTTATAAGGGTCCCACTCTCCTGACGCACCAGTATTGGATGTAAAACGCAAAAATTGTGCACCAGCAGATACATCAATATTCTGACCAATTTCCTTTTCCAACACCACACTGCTGTTCCAGGAATCTGCCCAGTCACACAATGTCTTGTCTATTTTACCAATATCTTTGACTTCAAAAAATTTTATTCCTTTGCTTTTAGATTCTAGTTTTTTTAACTGTTCTTTAATTTTTTGCGTATTTATACTTTTAATATTGCCATTATTGTCACGTTCAAATATACTTTCTTTTCCAGTAGTACGATCTCGTCCTCGTAAACTTACCCGATGTATATCTCCAGTTCCAAAATTATCAATATACGATTTTTTTACATATACATAACGACTACCAATCCCGTTACGCCCTCCCTGATTTTTTTTAGTTTTTATCGGTATCAGTTCTGTTACCTCTTTATAACCAGCCCCTTTAGATTCAAAATCTCCTAGCGTTTTCTGTAAATCCTTTTTCTTATCTGCTAATTTTTGTTCTGCTTCTGATACCTTAGCTTCAAGCGAAGTGAGTTCAGCGGCTCTGTCGGGATGCGAAAGAACTTTTCCATAGGCTTCAATTGCCGCCGAATATATTTCATTTGCTTTATGAACTTCATCCACCAGCATCATAAGATTTCTGGCGTGATCATCCAGAGCTGATGCTATTTTCTCGTTAAGAAGAATTAGCTCTTCATTTTCGGTACTAAAATAAATCAATGTTGATTCGTGATGTGCTACAACTGAACTTCCTTCTTTTTTATTCAGTGTCCCTTCAGCAACCGGAGTGTCATGTTCACTCATAAAAATCACCTCCTTGTTTACTCAAAAAACAATTTAATGGATTTAGGATCTACTCCGTAATGGCATTGTGTATAACCATTTTCGTCAGTCATACCTCTAAGCGTCACGCCATCCGCAGTTTCTATGCGATAAGGTATTAAAGCTTTAGGTTGATTGGTATTTTTATCTAATACCTGAAAACGTTCATTCATGGGATATTTGAATTGAGGGTCCTCTACCGTCATGGGTTTTAACGCCTTTTCGAGTGAAGATACCCCTCCCCATAAAATATTGGCGCTTTTAAGATCGATTTTCCCTGGAGCACCAATTTCTACAGAACCATTTTTTATTTTTATATATGCCCCGCCGGTACTGGTTAATGTTATACCCTGTGCAGCGTTCAATATTATTTCACTATTAACACTATTGAGAGTCATCGTTTTATCAGACTGAAGGCGCATTGCATCTGTTTGCGCTTGTATATCTACAATACCTCTTGCTGCAAATATTTTAATGCCCATCTTTTGTGCAAACAAGCTTATAGCTTCGCCTGCTGCGACCGTCAATTTTTTGAAAATGCTCATATCAATATTTTCACCAGCCGTAGCCGTCAATGTGTGCCCGGACGACAGTTGAATATTTCTGGGTGTTGTTAATGCGATTCCTGCTGGCGCTGATGCCAGTATTCCCGCTTCTTTTAACTGATTCAGGGCCAGACTAAGTTTTTGTTGTGACGAACGATCGGCATCAAGAGCACCAGACACAGCGACACTTTGCGCTAATGCAGTGACCAATTCTAAAGCGCTTTGTAATTGCGCAATAGCCGCGTTCATATCAAGAGTTTTGCCCTGGGCACTTGGTTGAACATCCCCACTGATAAAAATTCCCTTGCCACCACGTATCGCCCCCCATTTATCTGTGCGCAGTTCAAATCCTTCCCCTCGCAATTCACGGCTGGCATCCACATTGTGTCCCAGATTCAGCTGCGTCTTACCGCCATACTCGGTACTGATCTTGATATGCTCCTCACCGCGCTTGTCTTCCATTCGCAGCTTGTTGTTCGTCGGCGTGCGGATCACATTCCGGGTGCTGTTCTTCTCCGTTACATGGTCAACATGTCGTGAGTCATGCAGCGCATGGGCGATATAGGGACGGTCGGGGTCGCCTTCATGGAATGCTATCGCCACTTCCGTTCCCTGAATGAGCGGGAAGTGAAAGCCGTACACATCACCACCGTAGGGTTTGGCGAGGCGTACCGGCATGCTCTCCTGGCCCTGACCTTTCTCGTCACGATCGGCGTCAAATTTCACCCGGTACAGCCCGGATGCATCCTGCCAGGCGTAGATATCGTTGGCTTTTGCGCTGGTGATACGCGCCGTCATCGTCCCGGTCACCTTCGGGCGCGGCAGCGGTGCCGGACGCCAGCACACCGTTTCGCTGTACGGCACGCCCAAAATATCCACCAGAAGGGCGCTCTTGCGACTGGCAGTAAAATGCGTGCTGATAACCAGCACCGGTTCCTGTAAGACAGCAGGCAGGGTGGGTGGCAGGCCGTCGGTAATATTCAGCACCTGAGCAGGTGCCAGCCACGCCGCAGTGCTGTAGCCTGTGATTTGCGTCTGGTTTGCCAGAAAACGCTCGTGGTCCAGGCGGGCGTAAAAGTTAGCCGTTTCTGCCGTGGGGTCTATTTTGTCGCCGCGCGCCAGATGGCGCAGCCGGTAATGGTAGACATCACCATAGGTCACCCCTTCACCGTCTCCCCGGGTCATATCCGCCGGTGCCGACTGCAGTATGCTCTGTGCGTCACGGTGGTTGTAATCTTTCGTGGTGACGCTAGCTTCCACCACGTTATGGGTGATGTTCAGGCCCCACACCGAGTCAGCGCCGCTGTCGCTCATCCCGGACGGACTGTTGACTGGCAGGGTTTTACCAAATACCAGCGCCCGCTGCGCATCGGTAAAATGCACCACTTCTGTCTGCGCGTCTTCCTGGAGGGTAAACCAGTAAAATATCCCCACCTCCGCCAGCAGGCGCT
Organism: Enterobacter cloacae complex sp. XAL002; assembly: GCF_049236805.1. Lineage (NCBI taxonomy): Bacteria > Pseudomonadati > Pseudomonadota > Gammaproteobacteria > Enterobacterales > Enterobacteriaceae > Enterobacter > Enterobacter cloacae complex sp. XAL002. The sequence goes on along the minus strand of NZ_JBMKJN010000008.1, from coordinate 1,864 downwards.
GAATAAACGCCAGGTCACTTTCCTGATACTGGTTTATCTGCTCGCGCTTCGGGTAGCTCTGCTTGAGGTTAAATTCATATTCCCAGCCATGCAGGTTATGCTCCTGTAACACCTGTTCGACTACTTCGGGTACTGACTTATTGACAAAGAAACGGTGACTGCGGTGCTGCTTATCCAGCAAAAACAGGAATGGCTTAAGCGTGATCAGGTACTGTGTCTGGTCGGCAGAGCCGGAAATGCGTCTGAAATGAGTAATGACACCGTGCACTTTTTTCTTTTCAGTCGGGCTCTCCAGTAACCCGCCCCCCATCGTCAGGGTTGCGGGTTTACACAAAAACCAGGCAGCATCAAGATGTTTGTCCGTACTCGTAAAAATGATGTCATACCTGTAAATTCTGCTCAGGCCTTCAATACCGCTGAAGTCTTCCACATCAAGTGGAGAAGGACAGGAAGGAATATCCAGCCTGTAGCGGTTCAGGGTTCCCGCCCCGGATAAAACGTTTTGCAAAGAGTCAGTGAGATTCATAATTTTTCACTCCATGAACGGTTCTAAAAGGCGATCTGCAGGAACCCTCACGTTCGCCTTGATCAGGCTGAACATCACTGTTGTCCAGCTCGCCGTACGGTCTTACTGCCTCCATGTCATTAAGCGGAATGTCGAAAATACACTCGCCGACAATCTCTACCCCGGCGACCATTTTGCGCGGCGTATCCTTATCGCGCTCAGAGTGCAGAACGTATCTGACAATGAACTGGCCTTTATCAGGAAAATGATGAAATGAAGGTGGGATACATAGCTGGCCGTTCACAATACGAAGTGTGGGATCAAACGTAATTTGCCGCTCCCTGAACCGGGTTCCTCTTGGAATGATGGAAATACTGACTGGCTGGTAGTCCTCTGGCTCCGGAACGCTGAAACACACATTGTCGCCTCTTGTGCTGACCGTTGTTATTTCATCAGGCTGAATGTAATCCCCGTGGCCGGGGCAACCGGTCAGTACCGTCAGGCTGAGCAAAAAAGCATGCCTGTGGCGAAAGGTCATTGCTTTCACCATGGGAACCCCCGCAGCGTGCTGGTATACAGGTGGTGGATAACGGGCTCAGAAATGTTGCCGTCAAGCGTGACATCACCTGCTTTTCTCAGATCACACCATGTCTCGTATCCTTCAACCTGCAACGTAAAATGGTCAGCAATAATTTGTGCCTGCTGTTCCATGGGATATTCACTTAACAGACGTCCATCCAGGACATAACGGTAACTCACCGCCCAGCTGAACAGCCCCCGCCCGATGATGTTCATTCCTTTTTCACGCTGCCAGACATGTGCCATTTCGTGAATAAAAAGATGTTGCAGAAAAGGTAAAGTCGACGCGTAATCATCCCTGTACCAGTGACGAAAATAAATCTCACCGTTCGGGGACATCGCCGTATTTTTATTCTGGAGGCCAAACGGCAGATAACTGTCATAATGGATCCAAACCTTATGGTAAGGGATCGTCGATTTGTAGACCGACTTCGCCAGAACAATCTCTCCTGAAGTCATTAACCGCAGCGAACCTTCCTTTACTTCTTTTTGATCCGCATTTTTTTTATCGTGGATGGTCATCACTCATCCTCCTGCCGCAGCTCAATCATTACCCCCTCTTCCTCATCCCAGCCCAGCCCAGCCCAGCGTCAGGGTATGCGGCTTCTGCCCCGCCGCCATATGGCTCAGCAGCTGCTGGCTCAGGACCGGCAGAATCTGCTGGTTCAGCAGCCAGTGCTCGGGCAGGATTTCCGCATGGGCGCGGGTCTGGCACAGGGATGCGGCCCCTTCCATCGCGCGGGCACAGTAAGGGTTAAGACGGCGTAACAGGATGGCTGG